>CAZLMZ010000112.1:0-10273 GCA_964560475.1 uncultured Anaerolineae bacterium | reverse complement strand
CCGCGCGGGTTAGGTAGCACCGAGATCCCGCTCTCTGCGCGTGTCTTTGCCGTAGTCGACGTGTGGGATGCCTTGCATTCTGACCGTTCGTACCGTCCCGCCTGGTCGAACAGTGAGGTAGATGATTACCTGCACGAGCAATCTGGTCGCCATTTCGATCCCGACGTGATCCGCGCCTTTTTCGGGATCCTGCACTAGGTCGGTTGAGAAGTATGGCTCCGAACATTCTCTTTGTATTGGTCGACGACCTCGGATACTGGGGTATGGGGTGTGCCGGTAACCCCGAGATCCGCACGCCCAACCTCGATCGCCTCGCGGCAGAGGGGATCCGCTTCGACAGCTTTTTCTGCAGCTCTCCGGTTTGTTCGCCAGCGCGCGCGTCGATCCTGACCGGCCGCATTCCCTCGCAGCACGGCGTGCACGACTGGATCCGTGCCGGCAACAGCCGTGACGAGCAGGAGCGCGGCGGCAGGCTGATTGAGTACCTGAGCGGACAGACCGCCTATACGGATGTGCTGGCAGCGCACGGTTATGTCTGTGGCATCAGCGGCAAGTGGCACCTCGGCGACTCGCATCACCCACAGAAGGGCTTTTCCTTCTGGGAAGTGCACGCCAGGGGCGGGGGGGCCTATTACGACGCGCCGATGATCCGCGAGGGTGAGGTTCACCAGGTGCCCGGCTATGTCACCGACGTGATCACGGACAATGCGCTGCGTTTCCTCGCCGAGCGGGCCGAGCACGACGCGCCGTGGTACCTGGGCGTGCACTATACGGCGCCACACAGTCCGTGGGACCGCGCCAATCACCCCGATGCCCTTTACGATGACTATTACAACAACTGCCGCTTTGCTTCCACGCCGGTGGAGCCGATGCACCCGTGGCAGGTGGACAGCGCGCCGTATGGCCTGGACGAAGAACGGCGGCGGGCGCTCCTGAGTGGGTACTTTGCCGCGACGACCGCCATGGATGCAGGCGTTGGGCGGATCGTCAACTGGCTGGAGGAGAAGGGACTGCGCGAGGACACGCTGATCGTGTTCATGAGTGATAACGGCATGAATATGGGCCACCACGGGATCTATGGCAAGGGCAACGGCACGTTTCCCCAGAACATGTACGATACCTCCGTCAAGGTGCCAGCCTTGATCTCGCAGCCTGGGCACGTGCCGCAGGGCGTCGTCTCTGATGCGATGCTGAGCCAGTACGACGTCATGCCCACGCTTCTCGACTGGCTCGGCTTCGAGCATCCTGCTGCCGTGCGTCTGCCGGGGCAGAGCTTTGCGGCGCTGCTGCGCAGCCAGCCCTTGCCCGATCGAGAGGCGGTGGTGGTCCTGGACGAAGGTCGAGGTGGCGAGCACGCCGTGTTCGACGAGTACGGGCCGGTGCGCATGATCCGGACAAGAGAGGCCAAATACGTCCATCGCTATCCCTACGGGCCGCACGAACTCTATGACTTGTCCAACGACCCCGAAGAGCAGCAGAACCTGATTGACGATCCCGGCTACCGGCACGTGGTCCGCGACCTCAAAGCCGGCCTCGAAGAGTGGTTCGTCCGCTACGTCGACCCACGGTTGGACGGCACCCACGAGGCTGTGACGGGCAAGGGACAGATCGGGCTTGCCGGCCCTGCCGGAAAGGGAGAACAAGCCTGGGCAGGCGATTGGTCCTATCTCAAGGACCGGCGCAAGCTGTCCTAGATGGACAGGGCACGTTTGACCATCCGTGACGGGTGCTAGGCGACAGAGCGTACTCGAGCCTCCAAGAATGAGCGTGAGATCTCTCCGACAGCTTGTGCTAGAAGTCGGCCGCTGCTGGCACCATTGCCTGTCCTCTCGCTGCCGACTGGTCGGCAGCCACGCACGCTGCCAGGGAAGCGAACGCATCGCGCCCGCTGATCGGCACGGCGTGGTCGTGCACGATCGCGTCCAGGAAGGCGTTCACACAGCCAGCCGTACCGATGACGATCCCTTGCTCGTCGCCCGGTAGGTCCTGCCATTCTCCGGTGCTGTCCAACGCGAATCGATCGCCGACGATCGTGCCCTCGGTGGCAACCAGGCAAAAGGTGGTCAGCGGCGGCCCTCCCGGCGGCCTGTGCGCTTCGTAGGTCACCGTCACCTGGCCGATCGTCCCTCCGCCAAACTGGTAGACCGCCGCTGTCGTCTTGTCGGCAGGAAACTCGAGTCCTCTCACGCCCACACTCAACTGTGCCATGCTTCCTCCTCGGTCGTAGATGGAGGCAAGCCTATCACAGCGTCGACGGGATGTCAAAGGGATCTTCCGATGCACAGAGTATATAAGGTTTCCGAATCTTGTTTCTCGGTTGTACCAACATCCGTTTTGTTCGGTTGACGGGAATCCGGGATTATGCTATACTTGCGGCTGTTGGGGCCGCTATACAACTCAATAAGCTCGCCGAGTGCAGCAGCAGCGGGGGACCCAAGAGAGGGGCGAATCGACAGCGTACGTCGTAGGGTCAGCTTCTTCGGCCCGAGCCCGGCAGCTAACCCCGTAGGCGTTGGAGAAGGACACCGGATACTGTCTGGGTGCCCTTTTTTTCTTGCGGTTCCACAGGGCGCCTCACGTCGGTACTTTGTGCCGAAACGAAGGAGGCAAGCAGTGGATAACTGGATCGAAGCGTACCAGCTCGGTAGGCTGGCCAGTGAGGAACGGCTGGAAGGGGCGGCGCAACACCGTCGGCTGGTACGTTCTACTCACTTTGGACGACTGCCACTGATTGTAAAGAGCTTGTTGCTGCTGTTCATGTAGCACAAACAGACCGCAGAGGCCACGTAGGCCTCTGCGGTCTGCGTTCGTTTTACCGTACCTTGCTGTCACAGCGTTCAAACCGAGCTGTTCCTGGCATCTCGCTTCCGGATGAGATCTAGTGTCAAGGAGGACCACATGTATCACCTCGTCGTCGATTCAGAGTGGGCCAAGGCGCATCCCCGGCGTGCAGCCAAGATCCAGGTTGCGTACTTGCTTCGGCTCGTGCGAGAACGGAGCCAATCAGTCTCTGCTGCGTCGAATGCACACGGTGTACGGGCACAGCGAAAGGCGTTAGGCGAGGTCAAGGCTTAGTCATCCCCGGTTGCCACGAGCCCTTCAACCTGGTCGTGGCTGTATAGTGACCACGTCGCGCGCCAGCCCCTAGGAGGCTGTTATGACCGATGTAACCATCTCTGGCACAGAGATCTGGATTGATGGCGTGCCGACCTATCCGGATCGCACGTTCGAAGGACACGCCATCCAGGGGCTGCTTTTCAACGTGCGCGCGGTGCAGGCTGTTTTTGACGACGCAAATGACGAGACACGACGGAACTGGGCATACCCGGATACGGGCGAGTGGGACCCCGACCGTAACACGATCGAATTCTGTGCGGCTCTGCCCTCGTGGCGAGACCACGGGGTGTTGGGCTTTACGGTGAACCTGCAAGGGGGCGGACCGCTCTATGTGCCCGAGATCTATCAGAACTATGAGAACAATGCCTTCACCCCTGAGGGCGAACTCAAGCCCGATTATGCCACGCGTCTGGCACGCGTGTTGGCCTGTGCCGACGAGCTTGGCATGGTGGCGATCGTGGGACTGTTCTACTGGACCCAGATGCTCAAGATGGAGGGTGAGCCGGCAATCTGGCGTGCCGCAGATGAGGCGTTGTGCTTCCTCGAGGAGACGGGACGGCAGAACGTCCTGGTCGAGCTGGCCAACGAAGTGGATGTCGTGGTGCGGCATACCCCTTACGGCATCTTTGGCTGGGATAGGGTGCACGAGATGATCGCCCGCCTGCGTGCCGACCACCCAAGCTTGCTCTATTCGACCAGCGGCGGCGGGGCCAATGTCGAAACGGGCTCGGGGATGCCATCGCCAGCCGTCGTGAGCGAGGCGGACTATGTGCTGCTGCACGGCAATGGCACCCGCCCGCCCGAGCTGGCAGCAGCGATCCAGGCTGTGCGCGCGATGCCGGTGTACCAGGCGGACCCCAAGCCGCTCGTGATCAACGAGGACTCGCCCGCAGTGCCGAACCTCGATGCCGCGTGGCGGAACGGAGCATCGTGGGGCTACTATGATCAGGGCTTCGAGGGGCAGGCTGACGATCCTTACGTGCATTATGTGCCACGGCCACGCTGGAACGATGGCCCGTTCAACGAACTCAATGGCTTCCAGACGCCGCCCGTGAACTGGACGATCAATACGCCGTTCAAGCGCGCCTTCTTTGATCGGGTGGCCGAGGTGACGGGCTACTGCAGATAGTCGCCGCTGGAGGCTACAGCACGCGTTGTAGCCTCCAGCAGTGGCTGACCGGGCGCGCGGTCACGGCTAGTAAATCACCTTGTTCAACGGGTATTCGATGATCCCCTCTGCGCCAGAGCGCCTGAGGTTGGGGATTAGGTCCCGCACGATATCCTTGTCCACGATCACCTCGAGCGCGACCCAGTCCGGGTCCGTCTGGTTCGAGATGGTAGGCGTATGCAAGGATGGGAGATGGCTCGACACCTCGTCGAGCAGCTCCTTGGGCACGTTCATTTTGAGGCCGACTTTCGATTCCGCTTCCAGGGCGCCCTTGAGGAGCAGTGCCAGGATCTCGATCTTTTCGCGCTTCCACGGGTCGGCCCACGCTTGATGGTTGGCGATCAACTGGGTGGTCGATTCGACGACCGTGTCCACGATGCGCAATTTGTTGGCGCGCAAGGAAGAGCCGGTCTCGGTGCCCTCGACAATGGCGTCGACCAGCAGTGGCGCCTTGATCTCGGTTGCGCCCCACGAGTACTCGACTTCGGCGTGCACCCCGTGTCGTTCCAGGTAGCGCCGCGTGGCCTGTACCAGCTCAGTGGCGATGCGTTTCCCCTCCAGGTCCTGAACGGACTGGATCGGCGAATCTTCCGGCACGGCGACGACCCAACGGTAGGCCTGGGTCGTACGCTTGCTGTAGACCAGGCTTTCGACCCGAACCACATCGGCTTCATTTTCCTGGATCCAGTCCTCGCCGGTCAGGCCGACGTCGAGCAAACCGCGTGCGACATAGCGTGCCATCTCCTGGGCCCGGAACATCAGGCACTCGATCTCGGGATCGTCGATGCGCGGCATATAGGAACGGCTGGCTACCGAAATGTTATAGCCGGCCTTGCCAAAAAGCTGAATGGTCGATTCCTGCAGGCTGCCCTTGGGCACACCCAGTCTCAGTATGTTCACGTTCCCGTCCCCTCTACCTCTCTTGTGATGTGAACGAGCTGCCCATCCTCGATCCGCCGATAAAAGCACGTCCTGCGCGTGTCGCCGTCGGGGCCTCGTGTGTGGCAGGCGCCGTGGCCGAGGACCTTGACGTGGTAGAGCAGCGAGTTCTGTTCACAGTTCACGCGCACCTCAACGATCTGCAGCGTGTCGCCAGAGGTCGCCCCCTTGACCCACAGCTCGTCTCGCGACGTACTCCAGAAGGCAGCGATCCCGTGCTCGAGCGTATAGTCGAGCGCTTGCCGGTTGGCATACGCGATCATGATTACCTGTCCGCTCTCGGCGTCTTGCACCGCGACGGGAAGCACCGCCTCACGCGTCGCTGCAACCTTCTCTAGCTTGTGAAAGTCGAGCAGCAGCTCGCTGCCCTCCTCGAGTTGCATAGCATCTGCTTGCGTCATACTAGCCTCCTACAACGTGGCAGCCGACCTTTGTGGGTGAGCAGCCCGCCAGCGGGCTGCTGCTCTCTTTTCGGGTCGGCTGCGCAATGTCTTGCCCCTGCCTGACGGCGGGTAAGGTCGGACCATTATACTATTCAACCAAGCGTGACGCAAGCGCGAGTGCGCCAGCTCAGCCCTCTCCGAGCCAGGCTGAGACAAAGGCGATGTCGAACGAGATTGCCTCGCAGGTCAGGCCCTCGCACAGGTGCGGGGGGTTGTCCGGCCCAAAGCCTTGCGGGCGGAGGTCGCGGCAGGTGAGGCTGCCAAAGCGTGCCTCGAACCGCGCTGCGAAGCGGTAGCAGACGGCAACGATCGCCTCATCGTCGATGCCCCGTGCACGTCCAGCCAGACCCAGGAACATAAGCGCTCCCTCGACCAGGCCGCACTGTGCGCGGTAACCGCCAGCGCCGTGCATGCCTACTGCCGCGTCGAACACCTGCTCGTGAAGCGGCAGGTCGAACCAGTGCGAGAGCGCCTCCAGCGTGGTCGACGCGCAGTTGATGTCTCGCTCCCAGTAGGACTCGTGGACATGCTTCTCTACAACGTCGGTTGCCTGCAATCTAGCACCTCCGTTCTCGGTAGGTTGCTCCAACTCATGTCCTGTCTAGAGCATGCCCCGTTGCTGGAGGTGCATCCGAAAGATCTCCTCGAACAGGCGTACGTCCGTCCGCGTGTCCTCGCCGGAAGAGCGAAAGGCGTCCCCGCTCTGCAGGCAGCGCACGAAATGCTCGGCTTCACGCTTGTAGCTCCACGACCACGCAGGCTGCGGGATCGGCCGTGTAAAGCTCTGCGTTTCTCCAGCACGATAGATCTCGACCTCTGCCGGTACCTGCTTGAGCAGGAGCGGTGGCGCCCAGGTCTTGATCCAGCCATCTCGAAAGTAGACCTGGGTGTGTTCGTCCCAGCGATAGTGCGACACACGGCCCGTTTCTAGCACGGCGCGCGTGCCGTTCACGTCGAGCACCGTAATGCCCGTGTACCCATCGTCGTCCAGGTCTACCACGCGCACCTCCACACTGTCACCAGCGTCGAGAAGCCACCGCAGGAGATTGACGTTGTGGGTATACTGCTGCAGGTAACCGAGGTACTGGTTCAGGTATCCAGGCGGCAGCCACGCCGGGCCGGTCGTAGGCGCATCTGGCCTTGGTTCGTCCGTCTGGAACATGGGCGCATCGATCCCTGCCGTCCAATCGCCACAGAAGCCGTGGTTGCGCGCATAGGTGATCGGCCCCAGCTCGCCACTGGCCCGGAACGCCTCGATCTGGGCCTTGACCAGCTCATTGCCCGCATCGTAGCGCTTCATATACCCGACCATCAGCCGCTTGCCCGAGTGGCGTCCGGCCTCTAGGATGGCATCCGCCTGCTCCAGCGAGACCGCCATCGGTTTCTCCATAAAGACGTGCTTACCGGCCTGCAGTGCGTCGCGCGCAATCTGCCCCTGGACAGCAAAGGCGGCCGATACGGCGATCGCCTCGACGTCCGGGTCAGCCAGCATTGCCTCGTGATCCGGATAAAGCCTCGGAATGCCATAGCGGGCCTGTACCTTGCGCCCCAGCTCCTGGCGCACCTCGGCCAAGGCGACCAGCTCGCACTCGGGTATCGTGCTCAGGTTCGGGATGTGCACCTTCTGGGCCATGTATCCACAGCCCACGTATCCGATCCGGATCTTGTTCACAGCTCGCTGCCTCCTTGATTGTCCATCCGACCAAGCGTTACTTGGCGTCCATCTCACCGCAGTCAGCCACGACCGTACGCAGTATAGCCGCAAAGAAACGAGAGCACAAGGCCCTCGAGTGCGCGGCGCCTCTTGCAGCCCTGACCGTCTGTGCTATGATACGGCCACTGTGCTGACTCGTCGCCACGTTCCCGACCGAGGCAGCCTGCGAGCGTTCGTGCACTGGTCTACCTAGGTTCACACGAGGAGGTCAACGTGAAACGTGCAACCCGTGATGTGTTGTATTTCGAGACTGGGCCAGACAACGTGCCCACCCTACGCGTGGAGCCCGGCGAGGTATTCGAGGTCGAGACGCAGCTCAACCGCGGCCCGTGGCTGGATGAGCATCCCCAAGGGGAAGAGCTGCGCCGCCGTCTCTACGGCGGCAACCCATCGAGCGGCTGCATCTATGTCGAGGGCGCCGAGCCAGGGCAGATGCTCGTCGTGCACATCGGCGAGATCGATCTCGACCCGCTCGGGTTCACCCGCTTTGGCGGAAGCACCGGGGCCATGCCCGGCTGGCTTGGCGGGTCGGGCGTCGGCGCTCATCACCGCATCGTCGAAATCCACGATGGCCTGATCCACTGGGATGACCAGACCACCTTGCCTGCCGCGCCCATGCTGGGCTGCGTAGGCGTTGCGCCAGCGCGCGAGCGCTTCCACAACGGGTGGGCTGGCTACTGGGGCGGGAACTTTGATGCTCAAGAGGTGACGACGGGTGCTGCCGTGCAGCTCGCGGTCAACGTGCCCGGCGCGCTGCTGCACGTCGGCGACATGCACGCCCTGCAAGGGGACGGCGAGATCTGTGGTGCGGGAGGGATCGAGGCCAGCGGCAGGGTCAAGGTGTGGTGCGAGCTCGCGGACAAGCCGGACTCGATGTACTGGCCACGCCTCGTAGACGGGACGCACATCGCCGTATTGGCCCAGGGCCGCCCGGCAGAAGACGCTTTTCGCTACGCCCTCGAGGCCATGGTGCTGTGGCTGGAGGAATCGTACGGCTACGATCGAGGCGAGGCCTACCTCTATCTGGGGCAGGTCCTGGAGGCACGCTGCACCGAATTCGTCAACCCGACCTTTACCTACATCGCGAAGGTGGCCAAGCGTTACCTGCCGGCGACAGCATAGCGCCACACTCCCGGCGGTAACACGCGAGCCGCAGAGTGGGCCAGGTTGCAGAGGTGCCTATGGGCAGCGCACAGATTCCTTTTCTCACTGCAGAGCAGATGCGCGAGGTAGACCGCGCTATGGTCGAGGACTATCACGTCGAGCTGCTGCAGATGATGGAGAACGCGGGTCGTAACCTGGCGGACCTTGCTCGACGTCGCTTCCTGCAGGGGAATCCAGAGGGCAGGGCAGTCGTGGTCCTCGCCGGTAGCGGTGGGAACGGGGGTGGCGCGCTCGTGTGCGCGCGGAGGCTAGCGAACTGGGGGGCGCACGTGCGCGTCTACCTGACACGCCCTGGCGACGCGATGGCACCCGTGACGGTGCAGCAACTCGACATCCTGCGGCAGATGGGCGTTCCAGCTCTACCGGCAGAGATGATAGGTGATGCGCGAGAGGGCGACCTGGTCATCGATGGGATCATCGGCTACAGTTTGTCTGGCGCACCGCGCGGGGCAGCCGCCGACCTGATCTGCTGGGCCAACGGGCAGGGCGCACCCGTTCTCGCGCTCGACGTGCCTTCTGGGCTGGACAGCACCACGGGCGATGTCTTGACGCCCTGCATCCGGGCGACGGCGACGATGACGCTTGCCCTGCCGAAACTGGGCCTGCGCAACCCTCAGGCGAGAGCGGTGGTGGGCGAGCTGTACCTGGCAGACATCAGTGTGCCGCCGGAGCTGTACGCGTCGCTCGGCCTGCAGGTTGGCCCGCTGTTCGCGCAGCACGAGGTGGTTCGTCTGTGGTGAGAGCTGCACCGGCCCTCCCCTGATGCGGCCCGCAGCCGATGGCGTGGCGTGATGCCACGCGGCCCCTGTCGAGGTGCATCTTGCCCGGAATGCGTTTTGCTCACCAGAGCCGGACTACTGCCTGCTCGAACAGCTAGCTGCGGAGCATCTGTTCGTATAGCGCCCACAGATCGAACTGAGCGCCCTGGCTCATTGCGGTGTCCTTTGTATCGCCCACGTCTCTCACGCTGTAGGAGAGATCCCGGCGTGCAGAAGGCTATTGCGGGTATGCGGATCGATATGCGGCAATGATGCGGTCGGTAAGCCGGTCGAACGCCTCGTCTACGACCTGCCGTGCGGGGTCGGCGTCGTACCAGGCGAGGATCTCTTCCGCGCCTCGCGAGAACGGGATCGTGGGTCGGAAGTCGGGCACCAGACGCTTGATCTTGTCATTGTCAAAGATCACGCTGTGCGTCTTGTCTCCCAGGAGCCCTGCTCCCCAGCGGGGGTCGAACGCGGCGATCAGGTCAGAGGGCACGTGCACGATCTCTGCCGTCGTGCGGGCTGCCCGGGCCAGGATCTCGTGGATCTGGTTCCAGGTGAGGAGTTCGTCCGACGTGATGTGGTAGGCCTCGCCGATGGCGTGCGCGTTGCCCAGCAGGCCCACGAACCCCACGGCGAAATCGCGGTGATGTGTGAGCACCCACAGGGAAGTGCCGTCGCCGTGCACGATGACGGGTTTGCCCCTTTTCATGCGGTCGATCACCGTGTATCCACCTTCCACGGGGATCATGCGCTCGTCGTAGGTATGCGAGGGACGGACGATGGTGATCGGGAACCCATGATCGCGATAGGCGCGCACCAGGCGTGCCTCGCACGCGGCCTTGTCTCGGGAGTACTGCCAGTACGGGTTATCGAGCATGGTCGACTCGGTGATCGGCAGGCCGGAGAGCGGCTTTTGGTAGGCAGAGGCAGAGCTGATAAAGACATACTGCCCGGTGCGGCCCTG
>CAZLMZ010000111.1:0-10279 GCA_964560475.1 uncultured Anaerolineae bacterium | reverse complement strand
ACGCGGAAGGAGACTGGCTGGCTGGCGTGCGGGAGGTCGTTGGCCCGAACTGCCTGGTCGCCGCGAGCTATGACCTGCACGGCAACGTCTCGCAGCGGGTAGTGGAACACCTGGACCTGCTGACCGCCTACCGTACAGCCCCGCACATCGACGGGCTCGGGACCCGGCAGCGCGCGTGCGATCTGCTGGTCGACTGCTTGCGGCGGTCGCTCCGCCCCTTCCTGGCGTTCGTGCCCGTGCCGCTGCTCCTGACCGGCGAACAGACGACGACCACGTCCGAGCCCGGCGCGTCGCTCTATGGACAGATCCCCGCCGTTGTCCGGCGAGAGGGTGTGATCGATGCCTCGATCCTGGTCGGCTATGCCTGGGCCGACGAACCGCGCTCGGGTGCCAGCACGGTTGCGCTGGGCACGAACCGAGCTGCCGCGCAGCGCGCGGCCGTCGACCTGGCACAAGCGTTCTGGCAGGAGCGGCACGGGTTCCAGTTTGCCGTGCCGACCGGCTCAGTCGATGAGTGCATTGCCATGGCCCTCGACGCGGCGCAGCAGCCCGTCTTTGTCAGCGATGCGGGCGACAATGTGACCGGCGGAGGGGTCGGTGACGTGCCGTACGTGCTGGAGCGCTTGCTGGCCTACCAGGTGCGGGACGCAGCCTATGCGAGCATCGCCGATGCCGCTGCAGCCGTGCACTGTGCCGAGGCAGGGGTGGGGGCGCGCGTGCGCCTGTCGCTGGGCGGCAAGCTGGATCCAGTGCACGGCGCTCCGCTGGAAGTGGAGGGGCAAGTGAGCGCGCTGGCGGAGCCCGAGCGGGGGAACCTGCAGGCGGTCGTACAGGTGAGTGGCGTTTCGGTCATCGTTACGGCGCAGCGGACGGCGTTTACCACAATGGCCCAGTTCAGGGCACTGGGCCTCGATCCGCTCGCGCGCCAGATCGTGGCCATCAAGCTGGGCTATCTCTTCCCAGAGCTGCAGCAGATAGCCCGCACGTCGCTGCTGGCGTTCAGCCCCGGCGCGATCGATCCGTTGGTCGAACGCCTACCTTATCGACGCGTGCGCAGGCCGATCTATCCGCTCGATCCAGACATGGCGGACCCAGAGTTGCCGCCTGCCTGAAAGCAGGGATCAGGAACCCGTTCTCTCCAGCGGCCAAAGGTCGCCGAGAACGGGTCGCTCGTCGAGGACAGAACGGATCTTCTGTATCAGATCCCGGGGCCGGAAAGGTTTCTGGACAAATGCCATGTCCTCCATGCTCCGCCCATCACCGCTCGGGACGGCGCCGGCATAGCCAGACATCAGCAGGATCTTGAGGCCAGGGCGTTCCCTGGTCAATCGCTGTGCCAGTGTCTTGCCGTCCATACGCGGCATGGTCAAATCGGTCAGCAGCAGGTCGATCTGGCCCTGGTGACTTGCCGCGACCTGTTCTGCCTCAAGCCCGTCGCGGGCCGTGAGCAGCGTGTAGCCGCTTCGGGCCAGTACGCGTTGTGTCAGCTCGAATATGCTGTCGTCGTCTTCTACCAGGAGAATCGTCTCCTTGCCGCGTTGCCCTGGTGCCTGGAGTTCGGGAAGCTCCCGTGTCTGCCTATGCGCCCGAGCGGACGGCAAGTAGATGCGAACCGTGGTGCCCTGGCCCTCTGTGCTCTCGACCTCGATCGTGCCGTTACACTGCTGGACGATCCGATGTACGGTCACGAGTCCCAGTCCTCTGCCCTCGCCCCGGCTCTTGGTCGTGAAAAAGGGCTCAAAGAGGTGTTGTTGCACGTTCTCGCTCATGCCGATCCCGGTGTCCTCGACAGAGAGCATGACATACTCGCCCGGTCCGGCACGTAGGCCGTAGGCATTGCTGGCCTCGTGCAGCGTTACGCTGGCTGTGCGAATGGTCAGTTGGCCGCCGTGCGGCATTGCGTCGCGCGCGTTGGCAGCCAGGTTGGCGACGAGCTCCTGCACGAGTGACGCGTCTATCCTGCTTGGCCCGAGGTAAGGGGCTAGGCGAATCTGCAGCGAGACCGATTCGCCGGCCGTGTGCTGCAGCGTATCGCGCATACCTCCGATGACGTCGTTGAGGCAGAGCGTGTGCGGTTCGGCGACCGGTTTGTGGCTGGAGATCAGCAACTGGTGGGTCAGGTCAGCAGCTCGCCTGCCTGCGTCTAGGATCGCTTGTGCCATCTCACTGACCTCGGCGCTGTTGGGCTCTTCGTAGAGAAGCAAAGAGGCATTGCCGTTGATCGCGGTCAAGAGGTTGTTCAGGTCGTGCGCGATGACGCTGGCCAACTGGCTCATGCCCTCCATCTCGCGAGCAGGATGGGTCCCTTGCCCATCTACTGGTGCCCCCATAATCTCTCGTTCGACGCCAACATAGTGTGTGACCGTCCCCGCCTCATCATGCAGTGGCGTGACGCTGACTTCCGCAGTATACAATGTGCCCTCCCTTTTTCGATTGATCAGTTGGCCGCGCCACATCTGCCCCGTGCGAACGGTCGCCCACATCTCTTGGCATGTCTCCTGCGTTCCTTCGTCGCTTCTGACCAAGTGGGGGGTGTGCCCGAGCAGCTCCCTCTCAGCGTAGCCGCTCATCTGCTCAGCAGCCCGGTTGGCATAGACGATCTTGCCAGAGAGGTCGGTGATCATCACCGCCTCGGCCATCTGCTCGACCGCCGCGCTCAAGCGGCTGCGCTCCTCTACCTGCTGCACGTGCGCGATGGCTGCCGCCAACTGGCTGACCACCATCCAGCCGAGCGCCATATCCTCTTTTCCAAAGCCGCACCTGCGCGCTGCTGTCAAGGCCAAGCCGCCAATTACTTCTCCTTCGTTGACCAGGGGCAGAATGAGCGCCGAATAGACATTGTCTTTGGGTAGGCGGTGAGTCACCCAGGAGACGTGCGGGTCCTGCTCCATATCCTCGATCACCCACGGCTCATCGCGCGCCAGCGCGTACTGTAGCAGGGGCGTGCCGTCGATCTCTACGTTGGCGTCTAATGACCGCCGCTGCCCACTCAACGCGAACTCGCCTATCAGGTGTGCCGTCCCCGCTTGCTGCTCTAGAAGGACGGCCACGGCATGAGGGGCTGCAAAGATGTCGGCCACCTCGCGACACGCGGTCCGGAGCAGCAGGCGAGGCCCTTGACCCTTGCAGGCATCGTGCATCAGTAGGCCGACTAGCCTCAATGCGGCTCGAGTCTGCTCTACCCGTGCCGTCTGGGCTCCAAGCTCCCTGTTCACGCTGTGCTTGTACAAGGCCATCTCGATCGTGGCCCGCAGTTCCTGTTCCTCGAGCGGGCGGGACACGTATCCGTAGGTGGCAGCGCTCTCGACGTGCTGCTGCGTGTCTGGGTCCGTGGAGGACAGCAGGTAAACGACCGGGATGTCCGATTCAGACTGAAGGCGGCGCGCTGCTTCCAGGCCGCCCATCTCGCCCCGCAGGTGGACGTTCATCAACACCAGGTCCGGACGTATCTCTGTGGCCTGGTGGACTGCGTCCTCCCCATAGGAAACGATGGCTGGGACGACAAAGCCGGCACGCTGAAGCTGGGTCCTGATGCCCAGGGCTGCGACACGGTCCCCCTCGACAACCATCACGCTGGCTTGAGTCATCGCGCCTCCGATAGTCACCCCCTCTGCGACAATCTGTCTGTCGATCTGCCTACGATCATACGCCGCTCGCGTCACGGGCCCGTCACGTCCAGGTCCTCCTGTGTATCAACCATGTACCAGGTGTGCCCACCGGACAGGTGCTGCAAAACCCGGCCCATGCGCGATGCCTACCTGGTGCATCCAGGTAGGCATCGTATACGCGCCGGCACTATCGTCCGGCGGAACCTTTGCTTTTGTCGCGTCTGCTCGATCGCAGACCTGCCGGTCAGTTCTGCGTGGCTACCCCGAACATGTACCCCATCCCGGGCTTGGTCTGGATGTACTGTGGGCTCGTCGGATCGGGCTCGATCTTGCGGCGCAGGCGATAGATGGCCTGGCGCAGCATGTGATTCTCCTCCTCGTATCCCGGACCCCAGACGCGTTCCAGCAAGTATTCGGGCACCAGTAGTCGTTGTGGCTGCTTGGCAAACTCACACAACAGCCGGTACTCTGTGGCTGAGAGGCTGATCTCCTCGCCTTGCATCGTCACGCACTGTTGGGCGAGATCGATCGCGAGGTCACCGGCGCGGACGACCGTGGATGAGGATGGCGCCTCGGAGAACTCGACGCGCCGCAATACGGCCCGCACGCGCGCCAAAAGCTCCGGGGCACCAAAGGGCTTGGTGACATAGTCATCCGCGCCTGCATCCAGCCCCCTGACTTTTTCTGCCTCATCGGCCAGGGCGGTCAGCATGACGACCGGCACCTTGGAGAACTCGCGGATGCGCTGGCAGACCGTGTACCCGTCCATGTCGGGCAGCCGAATATCCAGCAAGATCAGATCCGGTGCCTCGACGGCGGCCAGCTCGAGTGCCGTCTCTCCGTCGTTTGCGGCCAGTGTCTCATAGCCCACGCCCTCCAGCACCGCCCGGATGGCCCATATATACCGCGGTTCGTCATCTACAGCCAGGATGCGCGTCTTTCTCTTCATACCATGTCCTCCTTGGTCCGGTCATCTCATCGCAGCGCTCATTCTGGGGCCGGCAGGACGACGCAAAAGCGGCTTCCTTTTCCGGGGGCGCTCTGGACCTCGATCCGCCCACCGTGTGCCTCTGCGATCCACTTGCAGATCGAAAGGCCCAGCCCAGCGCCCGGGGTCCTGCGCGTCACTTCATTGTCTGCGCGGTAAAAGCGCTCGAAAATCCTGTCCAGCTCGTCTGGCGGAATGCCGATCCCCTTGTCCTGAACGCAGATCGCGATCTCGTCTGCCTGCTGCGATACCCGAATCGCGATCTCGGAACTCGCAGGAGAGTACTTGCACGCATTGCTCAGCAAGTTGCGCAGCACCTGTTCCAACCGCTTGGCATCTACCAGCGCGATCGGCGGCACATCGGGGAGATCGTACGCCAGGCGGTGCCCCGTAAGCTCGATTTCCATCGCCGTCGCTGTGTCTCTGACCAGCTTGGTCAGGTCGGTCGAGTGCCGGTCGAGCTGCAGGCGCCCGCTCTCCATCCGGCTCAGATCGAGCAGGTTATCGACGATGCCCTCCAACCGGTCGGTCTCTTCCTCGATCCCGCTCAGGAACTGGCGATGGGTCTCGGCGTCAAAGGTTACCTCGTCCATCAGCAGGGCGGTCGACAACATGCGGATCAGGCCCAGGGGTGTTCGCAGCTCGTGCGACACGTTGGCAATCAGCTCGGATCGCAGCCGGTCCAGTTCTCGCAACACCTCCATCTCGGACGCGTCTTGCAGCAGGCGCAGGTTCTCTACCGTCACGCCGATCTGGTGGCCGATCGCGGTGAGTAGTCCCCGCTCATAGACGCGCATCTCGGGTGCGTGTGTGCTGGAGAGGCTCAGCACGCCGAGCACTTGCTGCCTGGCCTGGATCGGCACGGTGACCACGAGCGATCGGCTTCCCGGATCCGGCACCCACGCGCCATACCACGGCAGCTCGGACACGTCCTCGGCAATGGTGGGTTGATCTCTTTGGAGTAACCCTTCGAGCCAGCTCTGGTCTGCGTTGACGGTGGCCAGACGCGCTGCCACCGGCTCCGGGAGGCCATGATGGGCCGCCATGTTCATCGTCCGTTTTTCGTCGTCGAGCATCCATACCCAGCCTGCATCCAGCCCGGTCAGTTCCAATAGCTTGTGGAGCACGTCTTCCAGTGCGTGCCGCTCGCTGAACGAGCGGCTGACCGTCGTCGTTACTTCGTTCAGGATCGTCAATGCCCGGTTGCGTCGCTCCAGTTGCGCTCTGTTTTCTTCCAGGTGTCTCTCTGCTTCCTTGAGATCGGTGATCTCGGTGGCAATGTGGATCACCTGCTGCAGTTGGCTCTGGTCGTCCAGGACGGGGGTGCAAGAGACGAGGAACGTGCCATCAAAGGCCTCGATCTGCATTTCTACGGTCTCGGTCTTGCCTGAGCGAAGCATTTCTGCCAACGGGCAGTTGTCTGGTGCTTCGCAACCGGCGTGAAAGAGCTCGTAGCATCTCTTGCCCAATACCTCAGGTTCCGCCGAGCCAGCCGCCCGGAGCGTGGCGCGGTTAGCAGCCAGGACACGATATTCCGGGTCGAGGATCACCGCCGGGTGTCCAATCGCCTGAAAGATCTCTTCCCATTCACGTCGCGCATTGTCCAGGTCCTTGTACAGGCCGGCGTTCTCGATCGCATTGGCCGCCGACGCAGCGGACAGCTCGACCAGTAGCGTCTCTGCCTCGCTGAACCGTGAGGCGCGCAGGTCCAGCACCTCGAGCACGCCGATCACGCGCCCTTTGACCTGGAGGGGTACGCCCAGGATGGATTGCAGCTCTAACCCTGCCAGGCGGTCGATCTCGGCAAAATGGCGTTCGTCTCCCTGTGCGTCCGAGACGTTGAGGCTTTGGCCAGTGCCCGCGACCCAGCCAGCGATGCCCTGGGAGGCCGGCAGGTGCCAGCCCCGCACAATGTCCGCTCCTCTGCCGATCGCTTCGCGGCAGACCAGCTCGGTCCGCTCTGCGTCGAGCAGCCAGACCGAACAGGCCGCCACGTTAAGCAGGCGGCGCACCTCGCTCAGGATGGCGCTGAGGACCTGCGTCGTATCCAGCGTCGAGCTGAAAGCCTGGCTCGCCCGACCAAGGAGGGCCAGTTCTCGGTTGCGCTGCTGCAGCTTTGCATCCACCCGTACCCGTTCGGCGATCTCGTGGTGCAACTGCGCACGGATCTGCGACAGCTCGGCGGCTTGCTGGGCTACCTGTGTTTCGAGGAGCGCACGATCGTGCTCCATCGGCTGTTCATCCTTCCCGGCGTGGTCGATCAGTCTCTCACTTTCATTGTACCATGTTTGCCTGATCGGGTCACGCGCCCTGCCCAAGGCGCCAGGAGCACCGGTTTCGCGTTGTCGTAGATCACGCGAACGAGGCGTTCGTCATCCTACGTGATGCCGGGTGGGAGCACCGCGCCAAGGCGGGCCGGACGTGACACGCGTCCGCTACAAGCTCGCGGGTTCTTCAGCTAGAATCGCTGCTCTTGCCCAAAGCGCGCTTTCCAGCAGCCGATGCCGGCCTGTTGTGTCGGCACCTGGATCACGGTCACCGTGTCCGCTTCTAGTCCCGACTCGATCGCCGGGCCGAGCTGGTGCGGGTCGTCGATCAAGACGCCGTTGGCACCCAACGCCTGCGCCACCCGGTCAAAGCGGATCTCGCCAAACTCAGAGGCCACGTGCCGCCCCAGAGGCTGTCCGTCGGCGACGATCCCCCACGCGCCGTCGTGGGCGATCACAGCCACATAGGGCGTGTGAAAGCGCAGCGCGGTCTCGATCTCGGTCACCGTGAACCCGGCCGCCCCATCGCCGCTGAGCAGGAGGAGAGGATGGTCGGGACGTGCCAGCTTGCAGGCAACCGCGCCGGGCAGGCCCCAACCGACTATGCCGCTGGCACCGCAAGTGAACCAGTGTGCCGGGTGGCGGTCGAACAACATCATGTGTGCCCACCGGCCGATGTTGCCGCCGTCGAGCAAAAAGGTGACGTCATCTGCAAGGAAAGGCTGGATCTCGCGGCAGATGCGAATGCCCGGCACGGGGCACACGTCCTCCTGGCACTCGTTTTCCCACTCGGCAAGCAAGCGGTCGCGCGCTGCGTGTACCTGGGCCAGCCAGGTGCTGTGCGGCGTGGCATCCAGCTGCCGTGTCTCCTCAACCATGCCCTGCAGTACGGCACGCGGGTCGCCGGCGATGCCAATGTCGGGGATCACGGTGCGCGTCACCTCGTCGGGATCGGCGTCGATGCGGATGATCCGTGCCTCGCGCGAGACAGCCGGCGGGCGCCCATACCCGATCCGGTAGTCGATCCGCGCCCCGACGACCAGCAGCAGGTCGGCCTGGGGGAGCGTCGACATGGCTCCATTCAGTTCGTCGTTGGTCACGCCCACGTACTGTGGGATCGGCTCCTCGATGCAGCCGCGATCCCAGATGTGCGACAAGACCGGCACGTCCGTCGTGGTCGCGAGCTGGGCCAACGCCTCCCACGCGCCGGCATAGTAGGCGCCGCTGCCGACGATCATCAGCGGCCGTTCCGCCGCAGCCAACGCCGCGGCGGCCCGCTTGACCAGCTTGCCGTCGCCCGGGCCGGGCAGCCTGACCTGGAGCGGTGCCGGCTCCTGGCGCAGCAGGCTGCCCTCGTCTACGTGGGCGGTGAGTACGTCGACCGGCACCGTCAGGTGGACCGGCCCGGGACGGGCGGTCATTGCCGCCGAGAGCGCCGTGTCTAGCTCGTGCTGCAGGGCACCGACGCTCTGCACCAGGGCGGCGTACTTGGCCACGGGCTTGGCCATGCCGACCTGATCCAGCTCCTGGAAATGATCGAGCCCGCGCGTGGGCAGTGGGCTGCAGCCGCTGATCAACAGCATCGGCCCGCCATCCCACCATGCGTTGGCCAGACCGGTCAGGGCATTGGTGTGCCCGGGACCGCTGCTCACCGCTGCTACGCCCAGTGACCCCGTCATCCTGCCCCAGGTGTCGGCCATGTACGAGGCTGCCTGCTCGTTGCGCGTGTCGAGCACCGCAATCCCCCCCTCCAGGCAGGCGTCGAGGAAGGGGTCGAGCCCGTTGCCGCAGAGGACAAAGACGCGCTCCACGCCGCGTTCGTGCAGCGCGCGAACCAACCATTGCGCTCCGTTCATCTCACCCTCCCTGCTCGGGCAGCCGCGCCAGGATCTCGGCGAGATAGAGCCACGTCCCCTGCACGTTGCGGTCGATCTCGTCGATCGTTTCGCCGCCGACGGTTTCCAGGTAAAGCGGCCCATCGAAGCCGGCCTCTATCAAGGCCGAGAGCACGGCGTGGAAATTGACCCATCCCTCGCCCGGCGTGATCATCACGTCTGGCGTGCCGGCGCGCACGATACAGTCCTTGACGATCCCGGTCGTGACGAGCGGGGCCACGCGCGCGATATGGTCTTCTGGCTGCTCGGCGCCCTGGGTATAGTAGATGATATTGCCGGGGTCGTAACAAATACCAAATGCCGGGTGGCCCACCGCTTCGTACAGGGTGATCAAGTCGTCGCTGGTACGGGTGATGCCTCCGTGCGGCTTGACCGAGATCCGGATCCCCGCTTGCTGGGCATAGGGTGCGGCCTGCCGCATCAGCGACACGTACCGGTTGCGGAATACCTCCTGGCCTGTGCCCAGGTCCAGCAGCCAGTCTGCGCCCAGCGCCACCGCGTGGTCGATCAGCTTCTTGTAGGCCGTGAGGGCGGGCTCGGGCCCCAGGTCGAGCGGGGCACGCGCCAGCAGCATCGACGGGGCGAGCCCGGCGTCGGCGGCGATCCGGCGCATGGCCAGTACGTCTTCGCGCGAGCTCTCAGGCGCGATTCCCCGAAAGACGGCCACGTCCGTATAGCCCGCGGCGGCGATCCGCTGGCAGGCCTCGGTGAAGGACAGGTCTTGGAAAGGTCTGGTGGTGCAACCTATGGTGAGCTTCATGATCGGATCCTCCCTTTCTGTTGTTTCCAGGTGCGCGGCACGTGCCGTGCACCTGGTGTACTCTAGACTTTGTATGAGACGACCTCTCCGCTCGCGGCCGAGCGGTAGGCCGCCTCGGCCAGGGCGACGGAGGCCATTCCTTCCTCGCCCGGGATCGGGACCGGCACCTCGCCACGCAAGGCGGCTAGCCAGTCGTGCAGTTCCGCCTCGACGGGGTGCACGGCCGAAAAACCGGGTTCGGGCACGTCGATCGGATCGCCGTCAGGGCCATAGAGCTGCAGCGCGTCGCGGTCGAATGCAGCGTCGCTGAGCAGCGTTGCCCCCTGGAAGTAGAGACGAAAGCCATAGCGCCTCGCATAGCTGCCTGCGCCCCCCTCGTAGGTCGCTGCGCCGCCTCCGGCAAAGCGGATCTGGAGCGCGATATAATCCTCCCACTCGCGCTCCTGCGACGTCACCTTGCGCGCCGCCGCACACACCGACTGGGGGCGCCCCAGCAAGCAGCGCAACATGTCGAGCTCGTGCACGCCGACCTCGAGCAGATAGCCGCCGCTCCGCGCGCGGCTGGCACGCCAGTGTGCGCTAGAAGCCCGGTGCCCGTCGGTCACACGCCAAATCGCGGCGGCATAGAGCTGGCCAAAGCGTCCCTCGGCTTGCCAGCGCTGGATCGAGCGGTAGGGCTCGTAATAGCGCAGCACCTGCCCGACCATCAACTGGACGCCGTGCCGCCGGACGGCATCCAGCATCTCCTGGCAGCCCGCGAC
>CAZLMZ010000110.1:0-10288 GCA_964560475.1 uncultured Anaerolineae bacterium | reverse complement strand
GTCGGGCTCGAACAGCGTAGCGGATCGGCCCCCCGGATAGAGCAGCGCCTCGCGCACGTCACACCAGCGCGGCACCAGGTCCGTGCGTCGCAACGTGCTCTCTACCAGCGCCGGGTCCAGGTCCGATGGAAAGTGCCCAGAGAGCACGACCGAGTCGAGCTCGGGCGCCCCGTTCAGGTACAGCCCCTCTTCGACGATCGTCGCATTATAGGCAAAGCGCACCTCCGGGTGGACGGCCCACTGCACGAAATACCCATCATAGCTTCGCCAGGCGTTATAACCCAGCAGCAGGGCCAGCATCCCGCCGGCCATCCACGCCCATCCGCGCCCGGCCCACGGCCGCTTGCGCAGCCAGGCCAGCAGCTCGGCCGAGGCCAGCGCAGGAAAGAGATAGACCGTACCCAGCACGGCGATCGGCCGCAGGAAATTGGGCGCCCCCTCGGTGATGATCGCCGGGCTGAGCATGATCGGAACCCATAGCAGCGCAAAGGCATACTCGAAGCGGCGCAAGCGCCACAGAGAGAGAAGGATCCCGGCGTAAAAGAGCGCGGCCCCCAGCGGTTCAAAGACGGGCGTATCGGCCACGAACTGCCGCCAGTGCGGGTCCCCGATAAAGCTGAACATGCCCACGGCCCGCACCGCGTTCTCGAGCATCGGGCCCGGATCGCCCTCCCGCAGCGCCACCAGCGGCTGATTGACCTGTGCCACCCGGTCCTCGGTGTGCGAGCTCAGGTAGATGCCCAGCGGGCTAAAGAGCGCCGCGCCTACCAGGAAAAAGAGCGCGATCCCGCGCCAGTGCCGCCGCAAGCGTGCCCGGTCAAAGAGGACCAGATACGCGACCAGGGCCAGGAAGAAAAAGGGCACCACGCGGCCCGGCTGGTAGATGTACAGGCTGGCTCCCAACGAGACGCCAGCCAACGCCCAACCTCCCCAGCCGCGCAGGATCCGCGGCCTGGGCTTGTCGTCGAGGCAGGCCACGAACAAGTAGCCTGTGGTCGCCGCCACCGGGAGCAGCAGCACAGGCCGCACCGCGCGCCGCCCGTAAAAGAAGGACCACAACGAGACCGCCTGCCAGCCCAACGTCCACAGGGCGACGTTCCCTCCCAGCAGCCGTCGCGCCAGCGCATAGGCCGTCGCCACGCCGACCATGGTCGTACCGGCCGAGAGCAGGCGCACCTCGGGATAGCCGCTGCCTACGATCCCGAAATAGATAGCCTGCATCCAGTGGTAGAGCGGCTCGTCGCCATTGTTCTCGGGGTAAAAGATGCGGATATAGCCGTCCATGATTCGATGGACCAGGATCACGTTCTTGATGTCGTCGTGGTGCAGCCCGGGCGGCACCTCTGCCAGGCGGTAGGTTCGGAACCAGAAGGCGACCAGCAGGGCCAGGACGACCAGCGCCCACTCCCACCACATCCTACGGACCCGTACAACGCCTACCAATCGACCGCACCCTCCTCCAAGAGGAACCGGTCACCGGTCCGCTCTCCGCCCACGTAGCAGGGCCACCGCTCCTGCGTCTCGGCATCGTACCAGCCAATCTCGATCCGGTAGCTGCCCGGCGGCAGGTCCCCCGGCGCTGCGAACCGGTAGCGCTGCCGCACCTCGTCGCCTGCCTCCCAGCAGGTCGCGGGCGCGGTCAGCCCATCCCACCCGGCGACATAGCGGCCTTCGGCGTCGAGCAGGTGAGCAAAGGTCTTGGCTGCACGGTGCGGCGGGCGCATCACCTCCCACCGCACATCGACCGTCACCTGGATCCCGGCGCCCGTCCGTTCAGCCACCACCTCGTGTCCCAGCATGCGCACGTATTCGTCAAACTGCGTCTCCGCAGTGCCGCCGTCCGGCCCTGATGACGGTAGCTGGTAGAGCACATAGCCCGGCCCATCGCGCAGGCGCAGCGCATCCGCGGGCGCCTCGGGGGAGGCGTACCATGTCTCATCCGCAGCATAGGCCCAGGGCAGGATGATGCCGGACGCGGGATCATAGTAGCGCAGACTGGCACCGCCCGCCAGCAGCGCTCGCTCGGGCTCGGCCAGTTCTGCCATCGGCACGCCGAGCACCACGGCCGGCCGACTACTCTCGCTACCCTTCACCTCGTAGATCAGGATCGAGTGCCCGATGCGCGCGACGGGCGTCTGTGCCCGGAACCAGGCGTACAGGTCCGGATCGGCAAGGGCGACCCCCTGCAGGTTGCTGGCACTGATCGCATAGATCCCTGCGGCCGGTGCATAGGGGTTGTAGCCATAGGCCGCCGGGTCGCCTCCGTAGCGCCAGTATCCCGGGAGCGGATGGAAGGAGAATCCGTACGCCTCCGGATGTGCCGCGCCGAACCAGCTCACGTAGATGCGATCGATCCCCTGCGCCGCGACATAATGAGCCAGGCCGGGCAGATCCTGCCCCCAGTCCAGGTTCGAGTCCACCAGGAAGCGATATCCCCCATCCGGCCCACCGGCGAGGGCGTTGAACGACGCCAGGTAATGCGGCGCGATCGCCAACGTGCCGACCACGAGCCACGCGACCAGTCCCCCGACGAACGCCAGGCGCCACGCGCGCCGGCGCAGGGCGCCCTTCTGGGGCTTGTCAGCAGCCGAGCCCATACCCAGTCCTGCCCCTACCTGCCATCCGGCCCACACGTAGAGCAGTGGCAGCGTCGGCAGGATGTGCCGGTAGCCAATGTCGAAGGAACTGCCCAGTGCCATGGCCCAGTAGGCCACGACGGGTAGCAGCAAACAGAGCGAAGTATAGACCGATGCTTGGCCAAAACGGTCCCTCGACCCATGCCACCTGAAGGCCGCTCGCATCCACAGCCACAATGCCGCCAGGAGCAGCACCAGCGTCGGCAGCGGCGTCTTGAGCAGGAAGGCGAGGGGATGATAGTACCACCACCCCTGGCGCGAGATCTGGCCCATCAGGAAGGCCGGGCTGCCACCGCCTGTGCGGCTCACGATGGCCTCGATCCCCGACCAATACGCCGGTGCAGGGCCGGGCAGCCCGCCGAGCGCCGGGGTCGGTCCCCAGGTGAAACGATAGCCCGCCCACACCACGAGTCCCCCGACGCCAAACAGCAGGACCAGGCGTAGGGCCCAGCGGCGCAGCGACCTCATCGCCGGCACGCCATCCCGCCGCCACGCACGCCACCAGCCGACAGCGCCGACCAGCATCACCACCGGCCCCAGAGCCAGGGCCGAGAACTTGGCCAACTGCGCCAGCCCAAACAGGGCGCCCGCCAGCGCCCAATCGCCCCCCCGGTCCCGCCGCAGCGCACGCCACACCCCCCACATCGCCGCCGCAGAGAGTGCCGTCACCCCCATGTCGGTCGTCGTCAGGCGACCATGGGCAAGCAGGTTCGGGTCAAACACCACCAGCGACAACGCGAGCAGCCCTGCCCATCCGCCGCCCAGCTCGCGCGCCCAGCGGTAGGCCAGCGCAGCCAGCAGGCAGCTCAGCCACATGACCGGCACGCGGGTGGCCCAGATCATGGCCTGCGGGTGGTCGTTGGCCTGCCACAGCAACTGATCGGCAAAGCCATACCACTCGGCGTTTGCCCAGTTTGCACTCTCCAACGGCAAGCGCACGCCGGGATCGAGCAGCAGCGGCCACGCCTCCCAGGCGTTCACGCCGGGGGGATGCTCCTGGCTGAGACGAAGGTCACCGGTCCGCAGGTAGGCCAGCCCGCGCGCCAGGTGGTTCTGCTCGTCCGCAGTCGGAGACTTATTTCCCACGCTGAACACGAGCTGGGCAAAAAGGACCAGCAGCCCGGCAAGCGCCAGCCAGGACCTGGGACGCACTTTCACGGCACGACCTCGACCGGCGCGAGCAAGATTCGGTCGCCCGGAGCCTCGATCCCGTCCACGCTCAACCGCGGCCCGTCCGGGGGCACGTACCACCCGATCTCTACCGCATACCTGCCCGCCTGTGGCGGTGCGTCAAACGCGTGCAACTGTACGATCACGTCGCCCGGCTGCCACGTGTCGGGCGCTGCCCCGAGGACGTCCACGCGCGCCGCGACCCGCCCCTCCTGGTCGAGCAGGTGCAGGAAGGTGCGCAGCGCAGGTTCGCCATAGAGGGTGGACCGTGGGCCGGTCTCCACGGCACGCCAATAGGTGAGCAACTGCGCGGATTCGCCCGCACGGGGCGGCGCGAGCCACTCGTAGCCCACCAGGCGAACCAGGCCGCTGAATTCAGGCTGCGCCACCTCGCGCTGTGGACGAAAGGCGTCGACACCCACATAAGCCGCCGCACCCGCGCGCGCGATGCGCGCCTGCAGCGCATCCAGGTCGAGCGAATAGATCGTATACGCCGGGTCAAAATAGATCGACGCATCGACGTCGGACTCGGTACCACCGCGTGGCACCACCTCCCCCTGGGCCAGCACGCGAGCCCGCCCCAGGCCGGCCCACGTCGCCAGCGCTGGGTCGAGCGGCGTGATGTCGAGGAGCACCAACCGCGCACGCTCACCTGCCGGCTGGCTTTCGACCGCCGACGCATCCCTGGTCGCTGGCCCATTCCCGGACGCCGACGCGCTCTCTGTCGCCGACGCGCTCTCCGTCGCCGGCACAGTCCCTGCCGCTGGCAGCACGAGCGCCGACCGCGTGTCTACCCAACGCAGGGCCAGGTCGTCTCGCTGCAGCGTGCACTGCTCCGTCCAGGGATCCATGTCGTGCGGCGACAGTCCCGCCGCTACCACGGGGCTCGTGTCCTCGGTCGCGTCGAGGGTGCGCAGCGCCTCGGTCAGGCTGCTCTGGAACGCATAGCGGACGCGTGGCTGCGCAGGCCAGTCGACGATCATGTCCCGCCACGTTAACCCGGCGTTGAGGGCCAGTGCGGCCACGAGCAGTCCAACCAAACCACCCTGAACAGCAACCAACGCGCGCGCACCGCGCAGGAGGCGAACCCGGCGCTGCGTCACCGCCTGCACCACCGCAGCTACGCCGAGCCCCGGCAGGGCCAACGCCGCAGGAGAAGCGAGCATCGTCCGGGGCCAGCTCGGCGCTTCCGAGGTCAACAGCGATGGCACCATGCCAAACCCAGCCCACAACAGGAGCAGCGCCATGCGCGGCTCCCGCCAGCGCCACAGCGCCCAGAGCAGGCCCAGCCAGAACAGGATGCCGCCGACGGGCTCGACGAATACAGGGCGATGCGAGTAGTTGAGCTGCCAGTAGCGCTCCCCATCCACATTCCACATCTTGAGCAGCGCCCACGCGTTCTCGAGCACCGGCCTGGGGTTGCCCGACAGCAATTCCTGTAGCGGCACGTCGACCTGGCCCTCGCGCTGGGGAACGTCACTCTGCACGGGCCGGTTGAGAAGGTAGAGCACCAGCGGAGCCATGACCAGAGCAGCGACGACAAAGGCGATCGCCACCGGCCACCAGCGGCGCCCGACCTGCTGCCAGCTCGGGCGCGTGCCCGTCCCGGCCCACCAGCGCGCACGGGAGACGAGATAGACGGCAAAGGAAGCAAAGATCAGCGGCACAACGCGCGACGACATGTAGGTGTAGAGCGTGCTGCCCATCAAGACGCCGGCAAGGGCAAACCACTTTAGGCGCGCTCCCGACCGCGGGGACTCGGAGGCAGAGCTGGCCTCTACGCCGCGCCAGAAGCAGTAGACGGTGATACAGAGCAGGAAAGGTAGCTGGTTCAGCCGCAAGCCAAGTCGGTTGAAAAACAGCGCCCACACGGCTGTCGCCTGGTAACCCGCCCCGGCAAGGCCGACCAGGGGATCGAACATTCTGCGCAGGAACGCGTACGTGGCTGCCACCGCCAGCACACCGAACCACGGTGCCCAGAAACGAAGCCCCAGCCAGTTAGAGCCAAACAGCGCGACCGGGATCGCCGTCAGATAATTGAACAGCGGCTCGTGCCCGTATCCCTCCTCGAAATAGAGGGCCAGCTTGCCCTGCAGCACGCCGTCGACCATATGCCACGTTGCTACCTCGTCGTGCTCCAGCCCCCTTGGCACGTTGCCCAGGTCGTAGGTGCGCAGCAACGCTGCGACGAGCAG
Source organism: uncultured Anaerolineae bacterium (assembly GCA_964560475.1). Lineage (GTDB taxonomy): Bacteria > Chloroflexota > Anaerolineae > JAFGEY01 > JAFGEY01 > BS750m-G44. Next base: position 4,287 of record CAZLMZ010000110.1, on the reverse strand, counting down.
GATCGCAGTGATCAGGGTCCATTCCAGCGCGGAACGCGAGCGGTCCGATGCCATGGCGATCTCTACGCTCCAGAACCAAAAACATAGCGCAAGAGAGCCTCTTGCGCTACGAACCTATCTCTCCATGCAGCCGCCGCGCCGAAAGAACGGTACGGCGCCAGCCTGCGAGAGCGGGTGACCTTACGTGTGCTCCGGCCCACCCTCGCCCAGTACGCGGTCGATGCTCTCCAGCAGTTGCTGCGCTCCAAACGGCTTGACGATGTAATCGGCCACCTGGGCAATGTGCAGGCCCAGGACCTTGTCGATCTTGTCGGCCTTGGCGGTGACCACGATCACGGGAATGTCCTCGAGCGCCCGATCGGCCTGCAAACGCCGGTAGACCTCCCACCCACCCAGGTCCGGCATCATCAGGTCCAGCAGCACCAGGTCGGGCTTGTCCTCCCGGATCCGCCGCAAGCCCTCCTCTCCGCCGTGCGCTCCGACGAATCGGTACCCTTCGCGCTCCAGGATGAACCGCATCAAGTCGATCATCTCTGGTTCATCCTCAATGCACAAGATCGTGGCACGGTCCGGCATCTAGCCCTCGCTACGCCTCTAGCAGCCCATACTGGCTCAACACTTTTTCGACGCTCTCGACCAATTCCCGGGGACCGAACGGCTTGGTCACGTAATCGTCGACCTTGGCCACGTTGATCCACAGCACCTGGTCGATCGGCGCCGCTTTGGCAGTGACCACGATCACCGGAATATCGCGCAGTTCCACTTCTTCCTTCATCCGGTGAAACACGTCCCCGCCATCCATCTCGGGCATCATCAGGTCCAGAAGGATCAGGTCCGGCCGCTCACGCCGCATCTGATCCAGGCCTTCCTTCCCGCCGTTGGCGCCAATGACTTTGTAGCCCTCGTGTTCGAGGATCAGGCGGATCAGGTCGATCATCTGCGGCTCATCCTCGATGCACAGGATCCTTTTGCCCTTCATGGCCCTTCTCCTTTTCTGCCGGATGAGGTCAAGCGTACTCCTTGGCTCGTTCTTCTCCCGACAACACGCGCAGTGCCCCCTGCGCCAGGGCCAGCATCTCATTCTCTCCGGGATAGAGCAGGAAGGGTGCGATCCAGGAAACCCGTTCCTCCACCCAGGCGATCAAGCGAGCGCTGTATGCCAGCCCCCCCGTGACATAGATCGCGTCCACCTTGCCTTTGAGCACCGTCGCCATCAGCCCGATCTCTTTGGCGATCTGGTAGGCCATGGCTTCGTAGACCAGCCGTGCATGCGCGTCGCCCCCGTCGATTCGCCGCTCTACCTCTATGCCGTCGTTCGTGCCGAGATGAGCGACCAGGCCGCCTCTGCCGACGATCTTTTTCGACATCTCCTCGTAGCTGGGCCGTGCGCCCTGATAGGGCGGATGCCCGTAACACATGCGGACGACGTCGCCTACCGGCAGGCCGCCCGCTCGTTCCGGGGCAAAGGGGCCCGTTCCGTCGAGGGCCTGGTTCACGTCGACCATCCTACCTCTGCGATGGGCGCTGACGGTAATCCCGCCTCCCAGATGAACCCCCACCAGGTTTAGCTCCTGGTAGGATCTCCCCAGGTCCTCTGCCACGCGATGCGCCGTGGCCTTGAGGCTGAGCGCGTGCGATATGCTGCGCCGTTCGATTTCGGGCAGGCCGCTGATTCGCGCAATCGGATCGAGCTCATCCACCGAGACAGGATCGACGACGAACGCGGGCACGCTCGCCCGCGAGGCAATGTCATTAGCAATGATCGCACCCAGGTTCGAGGCGTGTTCACGCCCCACCGGGTGTCGCAGCTCGTCCACCATCCGTGCGTCCACCCGGAACGTGCCGCTCGGCACCGGCCTTAGGATCCCACCCCTGCCAACCACCGCATCGAGCGACGCAATCTCGACCTTTTGCTCCTCCAGCAACACGAGCACTGCGTCGCGGCGAAATGGATACTGGTCGGCGATATGGACATAGGCCGCGAGCACGTGCGCCGGATGGCGCAGGTTCTCCACAAAGAGGGGGTCCTCGTCGTCGTACACGGCAACCTTGGTCGAGGTCGAACCTGGGTTTACGACCAGAACCCGGTACATCGTACGTCCTTCTGCACAGCGGTACAATACGCTGCAGTGGAACACAGATGCAACCTAAACGTGATATAGTGTGCCTAGATCATTATAACAGAAACTAGTGCCTCGCGCAAACATCAAACGGATACCTTCCCGAAAGCTTGGCTCGCATTATCGATTGCCGAGGTAGCGCTGTATGCCCAGCCAGGCGGACTCGAAGTGAGAGCGCAGCTTTCGGGAAGGTCCGCTCCTGCCAGGTCACTGTGTAAGGCGCGGCACCGTGCCCGCATAGGGCCGCTCTGCCTCGCCTTTGGCGCGCACCGTGAACGTCGTGGTCTGCCCCGCCTCGACCTGTACCTGCCGCGTATAGACCTGCCCCTCGATGCGCACGTGGACCACATACTCCCCGGCTGGCACGTCCCCCATCGCCACGTTCTCACGCCACACGCCATCGCCGTGAACCCGCCCTCCACGGTCCTCTGCATAGGTCCACGCCTCGCGCCAGTGACGGTTGGGCTGCGCCGCGAGGTGAAAGGTCACCAGCGCGCCCGGCACAGGCCGGCCCCGCGTGTCGAGAACGCGCCCGACGATCGTTCCCTGTCCGGGCAGCGGCTGCAGCCACAACTCGGGGTTCCGCGTGTTGCCGAACGTGTTGCGCCCCACGCGGACCTCGAAATGGAGATGCGGGCCGATCGCAACGCCGCTCATGCCGACCTCGCCAATCCCCTCGCCCCCCGTCACCTGCTGTCCGGGCTGCACGTCGATGCGCGAGAGATGCCCGTAGAGGAGATAGACGGCCAGCCCCCGGAAGCGCTGCGTCAGGCGAATCACCACCAACTGCCCGTAATAGTCGAGGTGCCGTCCCCATACCTCTTGATCGTCCGTTCCCGCCACGACGACCGTACCGCTGCCCGCGGCGATGACCGGCGTCCCGTATGGATTGACAAACTCAACTCCGTGGTGCACCTGGTACTGGCCTTGTCCGGTCGACCCATAGGGGTAGAAGCGGTCCGGCGCGATCCGCAGCGCACTCTCACCTACGGGACGCAGCAACGAGGGCCGCCCCGCCCGTTGCCCCGCGTGCAGGTCCGGCATCGAGCCCTGGCCTGCATCGATAGCCGGCCCTGTGGCAGCGCTCTGCAAAGGGGGGACGAGAGCCCAACCCGCACATCCCGAGAACAAGGCACACAGGATGCACAGCACACGCCACGTCTTTCCCCACTGGATCGCAACGGTTCTTGTTGACAAAGATTTCCTTTTATACCATAATGTGGTATAATTCCCTATGACTCATAGTCAGTCTACCATAAAGGAGATAGAGAATGGCTGAAGATACCGAATCGTTGCATGAAATGCCCGATATGCTGACCATTTCGGAGGTCGCCAAGTACCTCAAGCTCCACGAGCTGACGGTGCGCCGCCTGGCCCGAGAAGGTGAGTTGCCTGCTTTCAAGGTGGGCCGGCAGTGGCGCATCAAGCGTAACCTGCTAGAGACGTGGATAGAGGAACGCTCGGGCAAGGGCAGTCCCACGGACTGATCCGCCTCTTACCGGTCGCGGCGGGCGCGCTGTGCGCCCGCCCGTCGCGACCGGGCAGTTTCTCGACTGCCTCGGAAGGCCCCAATCTGCCTGTTTCTCCGCCGCTGTTGGCGACTGTCACCCTCAACGCCACACTGGATCGCGTCATGCTGGTCCCAGACCTGGACGCTGGGCAGACCCGTGACGCAGTCGAGCGGCTGGCGTTGCCCAGTGGCAAGGGGCTGAACGTGGCCCGTACCGCGCAGGCCCTGGGCGGCGCCGTGTTGGCCACCGGCTTGGTTGCCGGCTTTTGCGGACAGTGGATCCGCGACCTGCTGCACCGCTCTCACCTCCCCGAGCGCTTTCTGTGGATCCCCCAGGGCGAATCTCGCACCGCTACCATCCTCGTCGATCCTGCGCGGAGCCTGACCACCACGGTGCACGATGCCGGGCCAACCGTCTCCGCAGCGCTGTGGCCCCGGCTCCGGCACCACGTATGCGACGCCGTCTCGGGCTACCGCTGGGTTGCCCTCTGCGGGAGCTGCCCCGCCGGGCTGCCTGCCTCAGTCTATGCCGAGCTGTGTGCCGGCCTGCGATCTCGCGGGCAACACGCCTGCCTCGACGCGCGCGACGCCTGGCTGCTCCCCGCGCTCGATGCCCGCCCCTACCTCGTCAAGTGCAACCAAGACGAAGCCGCACAG
>CAZLMZ010000109.1:0-10313 GCA_964560475.1 uncultured Anaerolineae bacterium | reverse complement strand
TGCGGACCGGCCTGCGCTTGCGCCCTATCTCTCCCCGGAAGACGATTCGTGAGCCGCCGATCGAGGACGCGCCGCCCCAGGCGTGGGATCCTGCTGCTCACGCCCATCCTGGGCTTGGTCGTGGGTGGAGGCATCGGTCTGCTCGTGAGCTGGGTGGTGTGGCCGGTCGAGTACACTGACGTCGCGCCCGATTCGCTCTACCCCGCACAGAGACAAGAGTATATCGTGTTGATCGCCCAGAACTATGCCTACGAGCACGACCTCGAAGCGGCACAGGTGCGCCTGGCAGCACTCGGCGACCCTGCTTCCGTCAGCGGCGAGGTGGCCGCGCTCGCAGAGCGCTACGTCCAGGAAGAGCCTGGCTCTCCCTATACGGCGCCGATCGCCCAGCTCGCGCTCGACCTGGGATACAACCGGACCGTGCTGGCGGCGTACATCTTTGGCGTGACGCCGATCGCCACGTGGACGCCTGCTCCAACGGAAACGCAGATACCGGCGTCAACACCAGCGCCGACAGAGACAGCCATGCCGACCGAGACGCCGATCCCGACAGCCACGCCGCAGCCGCCGACGCTGACGCCTGCTCCAGTAGGCACGGCGACGCTTATGCCGACGCCCCTGCCGACCTGGACACCGTCCCGCACGCCGAGGCCGACGTCGACGCCGCTCCCGACGTGGACGCCTACAGTGACGTCCACGCCAGAGCCACGTTTTGACGTGGTCGAAATGAAGCGCCGCTGCGACCTGACGCAGGGGCAGTTGATGGTCATGGTCCGCGACGCCGAGGGAGAACAACTGCCCAACGTCGAACTGTTGGTGCGATGGGATGGCGGCGAAGACCGTTTCGTGACGGGCCTCAAGCCAGACGTCGGGCTCGGCTATGCCGACTTTGACCTGGAGAGAGGACAGTCCTACCAATTGGTGGTGATCGGCGCGCCGAGCCAGGTCCAGAAGATCGTGGCCGAGCCTTGTGAAGGCACATCGTACCTCGCCACATGGCAGGTCCTGCTGCAATGGACAGGTGAGCCAGGACCCGCAGACGCCGACAGCCAGTAGAACGCAGATGACAGGCGAGGAGAGGGTGGTGCCGTCCGTACCGGCTGAGTCGATGGCAGTGAGCCAACGTCCTCAGTTGCTCAAGCTGAACCTTAACAAATTCGGGCCGACGATGGTGCTGCTCGCCATTCTGCTGCTCGGCTATGGCCTGCGCCTCTATCGTCTCGGTGACCAGAACATCTGGTGGGACGAGGGTCACGCCGTATGGACCGCTCGCCACAGCATGCGCGAGGTGACAAACATCACCGCGCATGACGTACACCCGCCGCTCTACCTGTGGATGCTGCACGGATGGATACGGATCGCCGGCGAGAGCGAATTCGCACTGCGCTACCTGTCCTTGATCGGCGGTCTGCTCACCGTCTCGTTGACTTACATAGTCGCGCGCCGGCTGACCGGCCGCCGTCCTGCATTGCTGGCCACGCTCTTGATCGCTGCGGCGCGCTTTCACATCTGGTGGTCGCAGGAAACGCGGATGTACATCTGGGCTGCGTTCCTGGCCTTGCTCTCGCTCTATGTCTTTACGCGTCTGAGACAGCATCGCCTGGCCTGGTGGGCCTATGTCGTCAGCAGCGCAGCGGCGATCTATACGCTCTACCTATCCGTTCTGGTGTTGGTCCTGGAGAACGTGTTCGTGGCGATCACGGTGTGGCGCAAGCCACAGCGCAGGCGGTTCCTGAGTCGCTGGACGACTGCCCAGGCTATGATCGTGCTCGCTTATGTGCCGTGGCTTTATCTGGCGCTGTCCTACTCGCGCACGGGCGCAGCAGATAGCCCGTTCCCATTTGGGCTAGTGTGGCAGTTATACGGCACCGTGCTCGTAACCGGCATCTCCACGAACCTGGAGCAGTATACGCTGCTGGTCACTGCCTTCGTCCCGCTGGTCCTGGTGGGATTGGGCTTTTACCTTTTCGACCGGCACCAGCCACAGCGCTACGGCTTTGCTGGGCGGGAGATGGGCCTGTTTCTGTTGCTCTCGCTCTTTTTGCCGCCGCTGATGGTCTATGCGCTCTCGGTTCCGCGAGGCATGTTCTATTCGCCCAAGCCGGAGGCACGCTACCTCCTGTTGTTTGCGCCCACGTTCTACATCCTGGTAGCCGGTACGCTGGCCAATCTATGGGAGTTCAGGCGGTGGGGGCGCGTGGTCACGGTGATCGCCACCTTGCTCGTGCTCGGCACGTTCGTCAGCATGCTGCCTTCCTACTATGTCGGGCGCTACTTGCGCGATGACTATCAGACCGCAATGGTCACACTCGAGGCCTACGCGCAACCGGACGATGCAGTGCTGCTCGTCTCGGGCGACCGCTATCCCGTATTCCTATACTACTATCAGCAGCACTTTGCCAAGGGCGGGCCGACCATCTATTTGCTGCCGCGTTACGGCGACCCGATGAGCGAGGGCAACGTCGACATGGAGCTGGAGCCGCTGGCAGCCCAATACGACCGGCTGTGGTTGGCCAGCTTTGAACGCGCGCTGCAGGACCCCGAGAACGTGACCGAAACGTGGCTAGAGACATACCGCACGCGCGTCCTGAACGTGTCGGAAGGGTACAACTACTTGCGGCTGTACACGCGGCAAGCGCTGCAGCCGCTCGGCAGCCTGGACAGGTGCCATCCTGAATACGCTTTCGAGCCGCCCCGGCCGTTGAGCCCACAGGTCAAGCTTCTCGGTTACGACCAGCCGACACGTGAATTCCGTCCTGGCGACGTGATGCGGCCGGGCCTCTACCTGCAGTCGGGAGAAGCATCCCAGATCGTGGTCCAGTGGGTACACGAGAGTGGGCAAGCGATCGAGCAGCAAGTGCTCGATCTGCCACCCACGAAGGGAGCGCGAACGTACGTCCGCCTCATGCCGGCTTTTGCCGTCTATGACTATACACCGCCCGGGAGGTACGAGGTCGTTGTCTCTGTATCCGGGCAAGAGGGCAGCGCTGTACGCGTCCCTGCCGGGCAGGTCACTCAGTCACGGCGCCTGCCATCCTGGCCGATGAAGGTGACCTACCCCGTTTCTCTGGACGAGGGCTGTATCCGCCTCGAGGGCTATACCGTGCAGCCGGCACAGGTCCACGCCGGCAATTCGTTGCAGGTGGACCTGTTCTGGCAGGCACAGTGCTCGCTCGCGCACGACTATACGGTGTTCGTCCACCTGCTTGGGCCCTATAACCCGGCAACGGGCGGACCAGTGTGGGCACAAGATGACACCTACCCGCTGCAAGGAGGACACCCGACCTCGCGCTGGATGCCGGGCCAGGTGGTGCCCGACCGGCATCCGCTTGAACTGCCCGCGGGCATGCCAGCCGGCCTGTACCAGATCGAGGTTGGCCTCTACGACGCGTCAACCGGTGCCCGTGTGCCTGTAGATGTCCTGAATGAAGACCGTATCTTGATTGAGGAGGTAAACGTCGTGGCGCCCTGAGCCGGGACGTAGCGACGCCACGGTGATGAGCCGGGCCATTCGTTTACCAGCAGCGTGGCCCAGCCGACCCGGAACGACTGCTGGTTGTCACACCGTTCACACTATCTATGGAGGGAGATTGCCATGCCACTTGTAACGACGAAAGAGATGTTGAAAGGGGCCCTGGAAGGGCACTATGCTGTCGGCGCCTTTAACGCCAACAACATGGAGATGGTACAGGCCATCGTCGAAGCGGCGACGGAAGAGCACGCCCCTGTGATCTTGCAGGTCAGCCAGGGCGCCATCCGCTACGCCGGCCTGCACTATGCCGCCGGCCTGGTCAAGATCGCAGCAGAGAACACGGATGTGCCGGTGGCCCTGCACCTCGACCACGGAACAGACTATGATCAGAATGTGCTCTGCCTGCGCGAGGGCTTTACCTCGCTCATGTTCGATGGCTCTGACCTACCGCTGGAGGAGAACATCCGCATCAGCAGGACGGTGTGCGAGATCGCGCACATCTGCGGGATCCCGGTCGAGACCGAGCTGGGCAAGGTGCTCAAGCGCGGAGCAACCGCGGAAGAGGTCAAGGCAGCGATGGCCGACCCGGAGGAGGCACGGCGCTTTATCACCGAGACTGGCGCCGATTCGCTCGCCGTCGCCATCGGCTCGATCCATGCCCTGCTCTCGCAGACTGCCAGCCTCGACATCGAGCGCCTCGAAGAGATCCACCAGGCGATTCCCGAGGTCCCCCTGGTCCTGCACGGCTCGTCAGGCGTCAGGGAAGAGAGCGTGGTTGAGTCGCTCGATCACGGCATCGCCAAGGTAAACGTCGCGACTTACCTCTCGCAGGCGTTCACCTATGCCATGTTCGATCACCTCAAGGCCAATCCCAAGGTCGAGGATCCGCGCCAGCACCTCGTTCCGGCACGGGAAGCCGCCAAGGAGCGGGTCCGGGAAAAGATCCGGCTCCTCCGCTCCAACGGCAAGATCCGCCCGGGCGGCGGGTTCGTCACGCTGCCGACACAGCACCGCGTCGCCGAGATTGGCGCGCCCGAGTAACAGCAGGCCAAGAGGGGGCAGGTGTCCTCCACTTAGGACGGGCACCTGCCCCTATGCGATGAGGGGCAGCTAGTCGGAGTTTGAGGACGGGTTTGGTTGGACTCGCCTCTAATCCATTGACCCCTTGATTGAGCTGTGATATAATGTTGGCAGATGATACCTGTGCAGTATCAGGATATCGTGCCTTGCCCTCACATAGCGGCCTGTCCGGCCATGGGAATGCAAACCGCGTTCCTGTAACTTCGCAGCAGGCCCCTGCGTAGTGGTATGGGAAGCAACAGCAGATAGAGGGAGTTAGCTCAGTGACCGAACCCACCGCCGAAGGTCCGTCCTCTCCGCGCGACAACCAGATGACCCAAGCACCGCTGTCGACCAAGCCCCTGGTATCGAAACGTACGCGCAGGTCTACGGCCATCATCAGTGCGATCGTGACCCTGGTAGTCATCGCCGTGCTCGTCGGTATTGGCTATGTCATGTACAAATCGTACGACTGGGCTGCAGCGGGCAGCACACCCGGCACAGTTCGCGTACGCGACATTGCCATTGTCATCATGGCGCTGGAAACGCTGCTGGTCATGCTTCTGGTCCTGATCATCGTCGTGCTGGTGGTGGTGGTGATCGTCCTGATCTATGATCGCGTCATTCCAGTCCTCGAGCAGTTGAACCGGGCGATCAACTCGGTTGCCGATGCGATGCATACTGCGCGTGGGACCACCGCGTTCGTCAGCGAAAAGCTCGTCAACCCGGTGATCGAGGTATCGAGCTATGCGGCAGGCGTCGCCCGCATCGCGAGGGAGCTCGCTGACCTCTGGCCCTGGAAAAAGGGAAACGGGGCGACGCAAGAGTCGGCGACGCAAGAGTCGGCGACGCAGTCAGAGCAAGAACAGGCACAAGGTAAGACAGAGGGACCTTCAACGTCGTAGGAACCCCCCAGTGGTAGAATCTGGTTTTCCGTATTTCTCCTGAAAGGAGCCGAACATGGGCACCAAGAGCGACATTTCTTCCTTCTTCTCCGGCTTTTTCGTGGGTGCGCTGATCGGTGGCGCAACCGCGCTCCTCCTCGCACCGCAGTCGGGCGAGGAGACGAGGACACAGATTCGCGAGAGAGGCATCGAACTGCGGGACAAGGCGGAGGCCACGTACACAGACGTCTTGCAGCGCGTAGAAGCGACGACCGAAGAACTGCGCCAGCGGACCGAGGAGATTTCGGCCAAGGTCGATGAGGCCATCGCCCAAGGCAAGCAAGAGATCGCCAAGATGCGCAAGCAGGCGGATCAAGAAGCTGCCGAAGAAGCCTCTGACGAGGGCTAGTTCCCGCCTCGTCTCGTCCAGTCAACGTGCAGAGCCGCTCCCAGGGGCTTGGGAGCGGCTCTGCCGTTTGCGAGAGGTGGCATCCGACAATGCCATCTCGGTCGAGGAGGGAAAACGTAAGCACACCGTTCGTTGTATAGAACACGCCCGGCACAGCCTCGTTACGACCCTCTGCCATTCACAGGGACCGCGAACCGTTGGACAGAGAGACGAAATGTGGTACAATACTGTCGCGATATGAACATCAACCAACTAGACGGAGGAGACCTATCTATGCCGCGGACCTTTGCAGCGGTGCCTCGGGCGATGGTGGTGCTCTCCTGTATCGTGGCGCTGGCCCTGACAGGGTGCTTGAGCAGCACGCCGACCCCCGAGCCGGTCACCATCTCGTATGCCCACGCTGACTATGACACGGACTATTTGCAGCGTCTCGTGAGTGAGTTCAACGAGAGCTATCCCTACATCCACGTCGAGCTGCGACCCAGACGATGGGACACGCTGGGCGGGCTCAGTGCGGGCGACGCGGACGTCTTTGTTACCTCCCAGTTTGCGCTGAGCGCGCTTTCGGAGCAGGGCAACGTCCTTGACCTCACCCCGTTCATCGAGCAGGATGGGACTTTTGACCAGGAGGACTTTTACCCGGGAACGGTCGGGCTCTATATGAGGGCGGGCAAGACGTGGGCCATCCCCGCGAGCGTGGACCTGATGGTGATGTACTATAACCAGGACCTGCTCGACCAGGTGGGCGCACCCTACCCCAAAGTTGGCTGGACGTGGGACGATTTCCTGACCACGGCGACCTTGGCCCGCGACCCGAATGCAGATACCTTTGGCTATGTGACGACCGTGCCAGCGTTCGACGCCCTGACCTTCATCTATCAGCACGGTGGGCGTATTTTCGACGATCTGGAAAACCCATCGCAAACGACCTTTGACGATCCGCTGACTATCGAGGCGCTGCAGTGGTATGCCGACCTCTACTACCGGTACGATGTCGCTCCGACCGAGATGCAGGTCCGGCAGTCCTTCAGCCGGCGCGATTCGCGCGTCGGCATCTGGCTCGGTCGGGTGGGTATGTGGAGCGGGATGCTCTCCGAACAGGGCGGACAGGCGGGTCCGACCCCGTGGGAGATGCGCTGGGGGGTAGCCCCCCTACCCCGCGATCAGCAGTCGACCACGCTGACGCTCGTGGAGGGCTATTTTATCTCCGCCCAGACCCAGCATCCGGATGCGTGCTGGCAGTGGATCTCGTTCCTCAGCAGGCAGATGCCACAGCGCCAGGCCCCGGTCCGCAAATCGCTGGCCGAGTCGACCGAGTACGAGGAGCTGGTCGGGCCCGAGATCGCCGCGGTGGTGCAGGCATCAATGAACAACGCTTTGCTCCTCTCGCCAGAACTCGCCAGCTATGAGAACGCGCTCGACACATTCACTCAGGCTTTTACGACGGTCATGGAGGGCACATCGACGGCAGAGGAGGCGATGACCTGGGCGCAGCGGCAGGCCGGCCCGTAGTAGCGATGGGCGATCCGACCTATGCTGATTTCCACGTACACACGCGCTTCTCCCCGTGTGGCAAGCCGGAGGCAACACCGGCAGCCATGGTGCAGCGGGCGAGGGACAAAGGCCTGGCCGCGATCGGTTTCGCCGATCATTACACGCCTGCGCCGGTGCCCGGCTGCCCGTTCTACGCGGACCAGCGGCTGCGTATCCTGAGCGCGCTGCGTTCCGAGTTGGACCAGATTGCCGACCTCGACGGTCTTGTCGTCCTGGTCGGCGTAGAGGCCGACTATACCGTCGCCGGAGACGCGTGCCTCGACCGCGAGGCCGTGCGACAGGTCGACCACGTGGTCTGTGCATCGAGCCACTTTCACCTCCCGGCATCGCCGCAGCCCACAGATGACTCGCCCCGCAGCAAGGCAGCACTGATGCTCGACACGGCGCGCGCGGCGCTGGACGTGTCCGGCATCTCGATCTGGGCACATCCCTTCGACTGCTCGCGCATGCGCCCCCTGGCGCCGATCCTGGCGACTGTGCCTGAGGACACATTCGCCGCGTTGATCGAGCTGGCGAACGCACGCCAGGTCGCGATCGAGATCAACGGTGGGCCCGCCCAGCATGCAAGCTATCGCCAAGCCACGGCACCTTTCCTGCGGCTGGCGCGCGACATGGGCGCGCGCTTTACCATCACCTCTGACGCGCACCATCCCGACGACCTCGATCGCCTCGACCTGGCGTGGAACTGGGCGCACGAGCTGGGGCTGGGCCGGAAGGATCTGCTGTCGGCAGAAGAACTACTCGAACGGCAAAGGAGAAAACGATGAGTCGCTTCGCCGGAGTGTGGCCCGCGCTGGTCACGCCGCTCACCGAAGAGGAAGACCTGAATGTCGAGGTTACCCGGCAACTGGTCGATCACCTGATCGCAGCGGGCATCGGCGGGCTCTATGTGTGCGGCGGCACGGGAGAGGGAATCCTGTTACCACTCTACCTGCGCCAACAACTGGCCGAGGTGGTCATCGAGCAGGTAGAAGGGCGCGTGCCGGTCATCGTCCACGTGGGCGCCACGGCGACGGCGGACGCACTGCTGCTGGCAGCGCACGCCGAGGAGATTGGCGCAGATGGCGTCGCCGCTATCCCGCCCTTTTACTACCAGGTCGGCTTTGAGGGGATCCGTGAGCACTATCAACTCATCGCAGGTGCCTCGTCGCTGCCGCTCTACCTCTACTATATCCCCTCCACCACCGGCGTGACGCTGAACGCCGAGCAGATGTGGGAGCTGTGCCAGATCCCTAACGTGCGCGGTTTCAAGTACAGCGCCTTTGACATGTACCTGCTAGAACAGATCCTGTCCTTGGGCGGCGGCCTGCTCAACGTCTTTAGCGGGCCGGACCAGCTCATGGCACCGATGCTGACCGTGGGCGTCGACGGCGCGATCGGCACGACCTACAACCTGCTGCCCGCCCACTTTGTCCGGCTCTACCAGGCCTTCCGATCGGGCGACATTGCCCGGGCGCGGGCGCTGCAGTCGCAGGCCAACCGTGTGATCGACACGTTCATCCGCCACGGCGGCCTCCCGGCGGTGAAAGAGATGATGCGCATGCTCGGCTTTGACTGCGGCTACTGCCGGCGTCCCTTCCGCCGCTTGAGTAGCGAGGAGGTCGCCGCCCTGCGCGCCGACCTGGACCGGATCGACTTTTGGTCGATCGCCACGCCACGTAGCGAGGGATAGCGGCCCCGCCTGTCTTGCATCGTCTCGAGTAGATACGAGGGAGATGAACACGTGAACGCTCGCGAGATTGTCCTCCGCACCGTCGAATACAGTGGTCCTGAGCGGGTCGCAGCCTCGATGCCTCCGCCCTACTGGCACGATTTCAGCCATGGCGGATACCGGCTGCAAGGCTATACGGCGACGTGGCAGAATGTCGGCGGCGAGCGGGAGGAATACGTCGACGAATGGGGGAACACGTGGGCCCGCATCGACCGCCATTCCAAGGGCGAGGTCGCGCGCGGCGCGATCCAGGACATGGACCAGGTGTCGACGGTGCCCCTACCCGACCTGGCGAACCCGGCCAACTACCAGCACGCGCGAGAGGTCTTTCAGGATCCGGCCAACGATCGCTTCCGTATCGGCGGCCTACCTGGCTTTCCGTTCAACGTCGCGCGCAAGATGCGGCGCCTCGACCAGTTCCTCATGGACCTGCTCCTCGAACAGGAAAAGGTCGCGATCCTGCTGCGGCGCATCGAGGACCTCCTGGCAGAGATGATCGTCCAGTACGCAGAGGCCGGCGCCGACGCAGTCATGTTCCCCGAGGATTGGGGCACGCAGAAGGGACTGATGATCCGTCCAGACACCTGGCGGAAGGTATTCAAGCCAGGGTTCGAGCGCCTCTGTACGGTCGCGCACGACCACGGGATCAAGGTCTTTATGCACTCTTGTGGCAAGACCACTGTCATCATTCCCGACCTGATCGAGGCCGGGATCGACGTGCTGCAGTTCGACCAGCCCCAGTTGCACGGCCTCGACAAGCTGGCCGAGTTCCACGGGCAGATCACCTTCTGGTGCCCGGTCGACATCCAGACCACGCTGCAGACCCAGGACGCAGCGCGGATCGAGGCCGACGCGAAAGAGATGGTCGAGCGGCTGGGTGGCCCAGAGGGCGGGTTCATCGCCGGGTATTATGGGGGCAACGAGGCGATCGGCCTCGACCCGGCCTGGCAGGATATTGCGTGCCAGGCCTTTACCCGCTACGGGTACTATCGGCAGTAGAGGGAGCGAACCTTGGAGCAGGTCATCCTCGTCGATCCACAGGACAACGAGCTCGGCACACAGGACAAGCTGCAAGCCCACCTGTGCGGCGAACTGCACCGTGCCTTTTCGGTGTTCGTACTCGATGCGGATGGACAGTTGCTTTTGCAGCAGCGCGCAGCGGACAAGTACCATACCGCCGGAATGTGGAGCAACACGTGCGATGGGCACCCACGCCCAGGGGAG
>CAZLMZ010000108.1:6267-10332 GCA_964560475.1 uncultured Anaerolineae bacterium | reverse complement strand
GGTGACACCCGCTGGCCAGCGTCGCGGTGCCACGCGAGCGGCAAGGCCGAGTACCTGGCCCACCGCTCCCGTGTGATCAGAGTGTCGATGGCTAAGAGCTATGGCATCGATGGTGGAGAGATCCGTCTGCATCCGCCGTGCGTTCTCCAACAATACAATCCCGGAGGCCCCCGTGTCCCACAGTACACGCGCAGCGCCGTCGTCGGTTTCGACCAAAGCAGCGAACCCATGCTCTGCCAGAAGGGATGCTTCGGTGAAACGCTGGACGCTATCCGTGGAGCGCACGATCAGGTCCGCGCAGTTGTCCACGAGCACGGTGACTGTCACGCTGTCAACTGTACCAAACAACTGACTTTCCGCCATGTGCGTCCCTACCTCCTGCGACAGGCGAATGGCACGGCGCGATCTAGAGAGCCAGTTCCTCCGCAACCCATTGCAGGCCGATCTCTTGCAGCCTGGCACACGTGGGGCGCCCTCGCTCGTCCCAGCCCGCCATCTGGTAGTAGAGCTCCTTGGCCTGCTCGAACTCGTCCGCGCTGACCGACACCCCATCCGTCGCGCCGCCCGCGAGGGGAACCTGCATCTTGGAGGGCATCGTATCCGCCTCTGCACCCACTCCCTCTCGGGCATTGAAGGCACGGAGCAAGTTGATGCGCCGCTCCCCGACCTTCATGAGCTCCCATAGGGTTACGCTCCACCCGGTGATCGCCTGTACCACTTCCACCATCTGGCTCAAGCTGTAGAGCTGCCAGGCTGGACCATACACGAACTTGCATCCACACAGGCTGTCGACGCAGCTCATCATGTGCTGCGAGTATAGGGCATAGCGCACCATCTCCGGATCCAGCGTGCCCTGTGCTTCTGGATTGAGCAGATCCAGCTCAGCCATGCGTTCCGGGTAGCGCGGGTACGATGTATCGTGCTCGTACACGGTATGGTCCGCGCCGCCCGGGTTGACGGCGTACATCAGTGACATGGTTCGCTTCGTGTGAGGCATATGCGCAGGCTGCTCCCGCCCCTTGACCGCGACAACGAGATCCTGTCCCACCCCGAGTGCCTCTGCTGCACGCGCTGACCCTTCCCCTAGAATGCGGCCGAAGCCTTCCCGCCGGCCGATCAGCTCGGTCATGCGCACCAACGCATCGGCATCGCCAAAGTGCAAGGGGAAGCCGCCCGTATCCTCGAGGCTCAACAACCCGCGCTCAAAGCAGTCCATCGCCCACGCGATGGTGGCACCGCACGAAATCGTGTCCATGCCGTACATGTTGCACAGTTGGTTGGCATAGGCGATGGCTTCCAGATCGTCGACGCCACAGTAGGATCCCATGGTCCCGATCGTCTCGTACTCTGGGCCGCCATAGCGCGGGTCGACCTCGTACGCACCATCCGTGACCTCGACGATGCGCTTGCAGCGCACAGTGCAAGCATAGCAGGTGTCCGTCGACTTTAGTATGGTCTCCGCCATGTGCTCGCCGCTGACCTGTTCCGCGCCCTCGAACGTGCCACTGGACCAGTTTCGTGTTGGCAGTCCCCCCACCCGCGACTGGGAGAGGACGAGAACCGACGTGCCGAGCCGCTTGAACCCGGACACGCCGGACTGGTCCACGTTCTCCGCGCCCCAGCGGGCCAGCGCGCGCAGGCTATCCGGGTCGGCGACTTCAGGCCGCTGGTGACCGCGCACCGCGACCGCCTTGAGGTTCTTGGAGGCCATCACCGTTCCCATCCCACCACGGCCGTTGACGCGATTCGCATTGTTGACCAATGCGCCATACAGCACGCCGGCCTCCGCAGCGGGCCCGCACTGCAAGACGTGCGCCCGCTCATCGCCGAGCTCCTCACGGATCGCATCCTCTACCTCGCCGGTGAAGCGGCCCACCAAATGGGCGGCATCTCGCAGCTCAGCGTGGCCATCGTGGATCCAGAGGTAGACGGGCTGCGCTGCCCTGCCGTGCACGACGATGCCGTCGTAGCCGGCGAACTTGAGCTCTGCCGGCCAAAAACCGCCTGCCGCTGATTCGTCCGCCAGCCCACTCAGTGGAGACTTACACGTCGCAGCGACACGAGACAGCCCGGAGACCGGTGCTCCCGTCACAGCGCTTACCATGAGGCTCAGCGTGTTTTCCGGCCCCAGTGGGTCGGCACCGGCAGGGGTGTTCTTGAGGAGATAATACGCTCCCATGGCGCTTCCCCCTATGTATGTGCGGTAAAAGCGCTCATCTGGCTCTTCGACGGTAATCTCACGGTTGGTCAGATCCACGTGCAAGATCTTTCCGTGGTATCCGTACGGCATAGGTCTCCCTCTC
The DNA here is from genome assembly GCA_964560475.1 of uncultured Anaerolineae bacterium. Taxonomy (GTDB): domain Bacteria; phylum Chloroflexota; class Anaerolineae; order JAFGEY01; family JAFGEY01; genus BS750m-G44. Next base: position 8,029 of record CAZLMZ010000108.1, on the reverse strand, counting down.
TGGCTACTGCCTCTCCATTGTGCATGCTGGTGCGACCCTCTCCAATGCGTTCGTTTGTGTCGGGTCCGCCCTCGTGTCAAAGTTGAAGCGTTCAAAGATGTCGCGGAATGCGCTGACCAGTTGCTCTCGCGTAAGGCCCATGTTCTCGAGCGAATAGCTGTGATTGCTCACATAGTGCCGCTCGCGCTCCGTTGCAGCGCGGAGGACCTGGCCGAACTGGGGGCTCACCTCCAGCCCAAGCCGTCCGTATACGTCCGTCACTGTCCGCTCAGCATCGGAAACGAGGTCATCGTAGCGCACGATCGCATAGCGATGCGACGGCGCCGCTGCCAGACGATCGAGCGGATAAGTGTACCAATGGCGTATCATCTCAAGCACATAGTCCCGCCCCGCCCACTCTTCCAGGGGATCTGCAAGGATCGACCACTGGAGGTCGAGCAGACTGACGTAGGAAGGGACTACGTCCAGCGGGTTGCGGACCAGATAGATGAACTTGGCATCAGGAAACGCGGACCACAAGGACTCGATCTTGGGACTAAAACACGGGCTCTTGGCCAGATGGTGCCTTTCGTTCTCGACGCCGTGCGCAAAAGCATGCCGCTCGACGCACCGTTTGTAAAAGGCGGTAATTCGCTCCTTCTCCGCACGCGGTAGCGCCCGGTCAAAGTGCGTGTACGCCAGCGCCTCGTCCATGATTGCAGAAAAGACATTGATCACGACGGTCGACCAGATGTGTAGCAGGATAAACTCGTCTTCCTCTGGCTCCTTAAGTGATAGCCTGTGCGTGACGAGCTCCGTACCGTACCGGCGCTCCACCGCCTTGGCCCAGCTCTTGACGTGGCCACCAAGCCGATCATCGAGCGCGCTGAGCGCATGCCAGAACCGGCGTTGGGTGATGGAGGGAGCAAAGAGGATCTCCCACGTCTTCATCGACGTAAAGTTGTCCACGTCGCGCGACATAAGCCTCTGAAGGAAAGTGGTGCCGCTGCGCGGGTTGCCGATGATAAAGACGGGCTCGTGCACCTGCTGCTTGCGGTATCCGCGAAAGAGCAGGTCATCCAGCAGAAACCCTCCCCAGGTGGCTAGCTCGAGCAGGGGAAAGAAGGTATAGAATGCGATAGCCCAACCAATCCTGTGCAACGTGAGCCGATAGTGCGTATCTCTAGCTTTGAACAGACCGTTGCGCGAAAAGCGCGCAAACCCTCGCCAGTTGAACTTCATGATCCTCCAAGTGGCCGGAAATCGCGCCGGGAACTCGCCCCCCGACATCAGAAAGCCCCTCCCCAGTCACAGGAAACGCGACCCATGGGCCACCCTCGATACCCATGCACGCCCTGCTTTGGTCAACCCTGTGTCAGCGTGGGTGATTCTACATCAGGCGGAAGAGGGCGTCAAGGCACACGCAGCGCCGGAGCGGCCCTCCCCAGTGTCTCGGCCCTCACGGGACACGCCCACCGCGTCCTGCCTCGAACAGCCTGTACCACTCTTCCCTGGTCAGAGCCAGCTCATCTGCCTGGCAACACGCCGCTATCCGTGCCGGGTTCGTCGTACCGATGATCGGCTGGATGCCAGCCGGATGTCGCAGCAGCCAGGCGATCGCGATCGCCTCCTGGCTCACGCCGCGCTCCTCTGCCAGTGCCTTGACCACGGCCGCCGCCCGTTCGATCCTCGGCGCGACATCGGAAACCGGCTTACCTGTCACAGCGCCGGCCGCCAGTGGGCTCCAGGCCTGAAGCGTGATCCCTTGCATACGGCAGAAGGC
>CAZLMZ010000108.1:3189-6167 GCA_964560475.1 uncultured Anaerolineae bacterium | reverse complement strand
ACGATCTCGTCGCGCCACGGCACATCGGCCATCTGGTACTCTAGGATGCGAAAGTTCGGGATGCAGGCACAGAGCTGCACGCTTGCCGCCGTAGCCACCGGGCCCATCATGTTGTGTGGCGCGATCGAAACATAGTAGGTGTCCGCCAGGGCAGCGATCCGCACCATCTCCAGGATGCCCCCTGTTCGTGCCAGGTCTGGCATCAGGACATCGGCTGCCCCTCGTTCCAGCAGTTCCCGATACGCATAGCGCGTTTCCAGCACCTCGCCGGTGCAGATCGGCACTGCGACTTTCGCGCGGAGCTGGGCGAGCGCTGCAGCATTGCCTGATGGGATCGGGTCCTCCAGCCACATGAGGTCAAGGGGCTCCAGCGCGTGCCCCAGTCGCGTGGCTGCCGACACGTCGAATGCCCAGTGACAGTCGAGGCCGAGCAAGACCCCCTCTCCCACTGCAGCTCGGACCGCCGATACAGTCTCTACAATGCGATCGAGCTCCGGCCTGCGCAGGTCGCGATCGAGGCGCTTGTCCTCAGCCAGGAACTCGTCCACATCCATCTTCAGCGCATCCAGGCCACCGTCCACCGCTTCTCGTGCCTTCTCGGCGTAGGCTTGAGGTGTCGGTTCACCCTCTCGGAAAAACCCATCGGCGTAGACGTGGATCTGGTCACGACACGCGCCTCCCAGGAGCTGGTAGATCGGCGCGCCGAGCGCCTGCCCCACTAGATCCCACATTGCGGTTTCCAGGGCGCTCAGCGCCGGCATGGACGCCCCGCGCCGGAAGAGCCGTTCCCAGTGAGCCTGGATGTGGAATGGGTCTGCGCCACGCAGCGCCTCACCAAGTTCGCGCAGCGAGCCGACCAGGCCGGTTGCCTGGTAGGGCAGTGCCTCACCAACCCCCGTCAAGCCCTCATCCGTGTGAACCTCGACAAAGACCATAGGAAACCGTGGCCAGTGTCGGCCTCGAACAGGGATCACATCGATATTGGTGATTCGCATGCGGTGCTCCTCTCACGCGCGGCCCACGAAACGGTCGAGTGGCTCATCACTTGCCCATCGCGCGCAGTGCCTGCAAGCTGCGACGCGAGACGTCGAATCCCAGGCCCTCTGGCCCTCCTTCCTCGACCACGTACCACACCGGGTGGTGAAGCGTCTCACACAGCTCAAAGATCTGATCCCAGTCCGCCTCACCCTCGCCAATGACCGCCCCCGGCTTGCCACCATACTCTTTCAGGTGCACTGAGCGGGCGCGACCCGGGAACTCCTTCAGCATCGCGATCGGATCTCCGCCTCCTCGCACACAGTTGCCAATGTCGAGCTGCATCACGACGTCATCGCGCGTGTTGCTGAACAGGATCTCCCACGCCGTCTGCTCGCCGAATCGGACGAAATCAAAGGGGTGTGCGTGGTAGCCGGTGAACATGCCCAGCGACTCGAGTCTGACTGCCGCCTCGTTCAGGATCTGGGCCAGTTCCAGGACCGTGTCCTCTGCGCTCATCCTCGAGCTGTCGGCCGCTACGATCAGGAAGTTGTTGCCCAGCGCCTGGTTCAGCTCGATCGTGCGCGCGAGATTGTCGCCCAAGAGGGCATCGGTGCGGAGGTGCATCCCGCAGCATTGCAGGCCAACGTCATCGAGCATCGCCCGCAGGTCAGTTCCCGAGTAGCCCATCCACTCCAGTTTCTCGCCGCCATAGCCCCACGGCTCCACGCCCTGGTAGCCGATCTCTGCCACGGCTGCCAGGGTCGCTGCCAGATCGCGCTCACACTCGCCACGCACGGAAAATAGCTGGAGCCCAATCGGTATCTTGGTCTGTTCCGACATGTACTATATCCTCCTATGCCCTTCCTGGTTGGTTCGATGACGTACAGCGATCGTACTATCTCTTTCGAGCCGCACCCAGACAGAGGCCGGCTAGCCCCGCACTCAGAACTCGATCTCCTCCCGCGACTCGATGGCATCCTCATCCAGTTCCATGCAGAGCCCCGGTGCCGTAGGTAGCTCGATATAGCCATTGACCGGCTCGATCTTGTGCTTGAGAAACACATTGCCTCTGCGCCCATGCTGGAGCAGCCACTCCTGGATGGGACACACTGTAATTGTCTGCGAGGCAATGAGATGGGTCGAAGCCCAGGCGCCGTGGTGAGGGATGACCGGGATCCCGTATGCGGAGGCCAGCGCACAGATCTTGGTCATCTCTGTCAGGCCACCTGCCCACGTGGGATCTGGCTGCAGAATGTCTACTGCCCCAGCGTCGAGCAGCGCCTTGATGCCCCAGCGGGTGTACTCGTGCTCACCGCCAGCGATGGCGACCGACGTCACTGTACGCCGCAGCTCGGCGTACAGGGGGATCATGTCCGCCAGGACTGGTTCCTCGAACCACCAGGGCCGGTACTCGGTGGCAAGCTCGGCCATCCGCTGCGTGTAGGGTACGTCCCAACTGCTCCACGCGTCGAACATGATCTCGACGTCAGGCCCCACAGCCTCGCGGATTGTCCGGATCAACTCCAGGTTCTTGCGTATCCCCTCCGGCCCGTCGGTTGGATCGTGGCGAAAGAACCACTTGGTGGCCGTATACCCCTCGGCGACCACTTCCTTGGCCCGCTCTGCAGCCAGCGCGGGCGCGATCGAGTGCCCTAGCATCGAAGCGTAGGCCCGTATCCTGTCGCGTGATGGGCCACCCAGGAGTTGGTACACCGGCACACCCAGCAGCTTTCCCTTGAGGTCCCACAGGGCGAGATCCACCTTGCTCAACGCCATCATTGTCTCGCCTTTTCGGCCGTGGATGGCGTGGCGGTACATCTTGTCCCAGATGCGTTCCACTGCGTGTGGGTTCTCCCCAATCAGGAGAGGGGTAAATGCGTGGGCGATAATGCGTGCTTCGCTGATCCCAATCGGGCCAAAGCTTCCACTCGCGCCTTCGTCCGTGTCAACGAACAGAAACACAGCGTCCATCTCATACGGCGGGCCGCCAGGCGGAAAGA
>CAZLMZ010000108.1:0-3089 GCA_964560475.1 uncultured Anaerolineae bacterium | reverse complement strand
CTCGCCTCAGTGGTCAACGAGGAAGGTGATCTTGCAGTTCAGACGATATTGCGCGATTTTGCCGTCCTCCACAACTGCCTGCAGCTCGCGCACATAGATGTGCTCGATGTTGCGTATCGTCTTGCTTGCTTCATCTCGTGCTTGCTGAGCCGCATCCTCCCAGCTCTCTTCAGACTGTGCCACCAGTTCGGTCACCTTGGCAACGGCCACTTTGTACTCCTTCCGTCCAGCAACAGAGCGAATCTATTTGCGCCTAGTGTCCCTTCCGTTCCTGTACGGCCTCTTCAGCCTTGGTCGTCTCTGCTTGCTCGCGTGAGATGTCCTGTACGATCAGCAACGGGGTCGTGCCATAGGCAATGAACGACAATGCAACGCTGCCGTAGGGCCACTTGGCTCTCCCGGACCAACCGTGGGCACTGAGCGCCACCAGGTCGACGTTCTGCTCCTCGGCCAGATCGTGCAGTTGGGCCGCCACGTCTGCCTCGACGAGCAAGTGCTGTTCCGACTCCACGGACAACCTTGAGGTCAGCTCGTCGAGATAGTCCCTTGCCTCTTTTGTCTTGAGCGCGAGCAAGCGATCGATCAGCTCTTGCTGCTCCTCGTCCAGGCTCTCGCGACGCGGGATCTCTGGTTCGGCCACCACGCGGGCCACGAGTAGCTTGGCATCCTGCGATCGCGCCAATGCCGTCACGTACGGCAGGACGATCTCCGCACGCCGGGATCCGTCGAGGGGCACCATGAGCCGGCGGTACTGCAGCCCGGTCAGCTCATCTGGAACGGGCTGGTAGGCACGGATGATCAGTACCGGGCAGTAGGCCCTGAGGATCACTTTTTGCACAACACTGTTGATATTCCACTCGCTTAGGCCGCTGTGCCCATGGCTGCTCAGCACAATGAGATCGACATCCTGCTCACGGGTATAGTCGATGATCCGCTCCGCGGCAGATCCCTCCCATAGCACGGGCTCGGCCTCCAGACCAATGTCCTGCAATCGCCCCCCAACTTCGTCCAGATATGCCTGGGCCTGCGACCGGACCATCTGCCAGTTGACTGGATCCACGATCGACTGGGCGGCCGCCGAATCCTCCCCTACAGCACGAAAGAGAGTCATGCGAGGGTCGAATGATCTGGCCAGCGTTACTACGTGTGGCAAGACCTTCTCAGCGAGAGAAGAGCCATCTAGCGGAACAAGTATATGACTAAACAAGGTCTCCTTCCTTCCTTTGCCCCTCGATCATTGCCTGAAGCCGGGCGGCATCGTGGGGTGCGTGACCCTCGGCATCGTTATTGAAGTAGCAGTAGATCTCTTTGCCCTGCGCGCTCCAGGTCGCAAAGGCGCCCGCCCACCCACTGAGCAACTCTGTACTGTAGCTCCCGTGGTATGCCCCACCCGGCCCGTGAAACCGGACGTAGATCCAGTCAGCAGTCACCATCCTGGGGGAAGCCAGATCCCCAAAGTAGTATATGCAGAACGCCGCACCGTGGGACTGCAGGACTTGGTAGACCTCATCGTCGAACCAACTCGGGTCTCGAAACTCAACCGCGTAACGATGGCCCTCGGGAAGCACATCAAGGAACGAGGAGAGACGCTCTGAGTCTCGCCCCCAGTGCGGCGGCAACTGGAAGAGAACTGGCCCTAGCTGATCGCCCAGCGCGCCTGTCCGCTCCATGAAGTTGTTTACGGGCTCCATCGGGTCCAGCAGTTTTTTCATGTGTGTAATGTAACGACTCGCTTTGACGGCAAAGATGAATTCGGACGAGACCGCGTCACGCCACCTCGCCAATGTCTCGTGCTCTGGCAGTTGGTAGAAAGAGTTGTTGATCTCAACCGTCCTGAAATGTCGCGAGTAGTTCTGTAACCACTGGTCGGGATCGAGATCTGCCGGGTAGAACGAGCCGCGCCAATGCCCGTAGTACCATCCCGATGTCCCGATGTGGACAAGCTCGCTATTCCGCAATGCGTCGCCTTTCGATCCTACGATCCGGCCAGGCTAGCGGATAAAGAATCGAGGCTCGGGGAGCTGCATGAACGGCTCCTGTGCCTCCTCCAGAGCTGCTTGAGCCCGGGCATATCTCTCCTGGACCTGTCTGAGATAAGGGTCGCGTTCTAGCACTTGCGCCCACGCCTCCTCATCCAACTGTCTGGCCCTCGGTTCTGTCCAGCCGGCAGAGCCGACCCGCGTCTTCAGCGACTTGAGATCGCGTTGGCGCATGTCCTGCTCGGCCAGGTCCAAGGCCTCGGATTTGACCTCCTGTAGGCGATCGATGATCCAGTTTACGGTCTTGTAAACGTCGATCGCCGCCTCTACGTCCTCACCTCGCGCTAGCTCAGCCTGGAGTTGCTCGATGAGTTGCTGAGCTTCTCTGTTTAGGGATGGTTCCATCGTTGAATACCCCCTAATACGTGCCGGGCACCACCTCGCCCGATACGTGACTAGACATACTCCTCAAGCGCCTGAAAGTCTCGCTTCAGGACTTGATCTCGGTCCGGCCTATAGAACACGACTGCCGGATGATAAATCGGCAATACCATCACTTCGCCATAAGATGCCTGCGCCTTTAGCAGCGTACCGTATCACGCACCTGCTTGGCGACCTGTGCCAGCAGCTCTCGCTTGTGTTGGCAAGCATCATTCGAGCCGCTCATGGATCCTCTCTATCCGCCGTGGGTCATTTCTTTGGAGTACAAGCATCGCAGATCAGGACGAGGACTTGCGCCTCGTCTGGCATCAATCGCCCGCTCAGGGGAGGCGAGATATTGGGTCCGTCACAAGTGTACTTGCGCGGGATGCTATTCCCCGAGTCGAACGCGCTACTTGCCAGTTCCATCGCTCACGTCCTTCCCTCCGGCCGCACACGTTGCCTGCAGGCGCGGCCTCTCCCAACCTGTCTATAGTATACTCGAAGGAATGTCTAGCTCGTGACGGTATGGGTTTGGAGCATGTTTGATCTGGGTTGCCTGCGTTGGGTTTGCGTTGGTACAGAAGGTTCGGGGCTGGTTGAGCCCTCGCTCGGACAGCGTGGCAGCGGCCTCACGTCCAAAGCCGACGTTGGTATGAGGCCACGTCTGGTTGGCAAACAGGATCTCCA
>CAZLMZ010000107.1:0-10379 GCA_964560475.1 uncultured Anaerolineae bacterium | reverse complement strand
GCGTCGCGCTGCGCGATGCGATCGCCGCCGTGGGTCTGCCAGCGGTCGAGGTCCACCTCTCGAACGTGCACGCACGTGAGGCGTTCCGGCACACGTCGCTGACTGCGCCGGTGTGCGTGGGACAGATCAGCGGCTTTGGGTGGCGGAGCTACCTGCTCGGTCTCGATGCGTTGATTGATTACATATCATCAAGCCAATGACCCCACCAGGTCGTATTCGAGCGCGCCCGTGATCTCGACGGGAACGATCTGCCCCACCTCGGTGACGTCCTCGATCAGCACCAGCCCATCGATCTCGGGCGCATCGCGATAGGAACGGCCGATGGTGATTTGCGTCGCCTCGCCAGGGGCGGCATCGCTGTATTCGACCTCGCCCTCCCCCTCGACAAGCACATCGAGAACGCGCCCGATCTGCGCCTCGTTGCGCGCCAACGAGATTGGCTGCTGGAGCTCCATCAAGCGGCGATAGCGCTCCTCGGCAACTGCCTCGGGCACGCGGTCGGGCAGCTCGTAGGCTCTCGTTCCCACTTCGGGCGAGTAGGTAAACACGCCCACCTTGTCGAACGCGGCCTCCTGAATAAAGGCCTCAAGGGCGCGGAACTCGTGCTCGGTCTCGCCCGGATAGCCGACGATGAACGTCGTACGTAGAGCAATGTCGGGCATCGCTTCGCGCAGGTCATCGATCAACTGCCCCACGCGCCCGATGTTCCCGGAGCGGCCCATACGGCGCAGCGTGTCGGGATGCGCGTGCTGCAGCGGCAGATCGAGATAGGGACAGATCTGCGGGTGGCTGGCCATGGTCTCGATCAACCGCTCGCTAATGTGCTGCGGGTAAGCATACAGGATCCGGATCCAGGGCACGTCCGGGACGACGGCGACCAACGCCTCGAGCAGATCGGGCAATGCATCGCGCACCCCCCGGTCACGGCCGTAAGCCGTCGTGTCCTGGGCGATGAGGATGAGCTCTTGCGTGCCGTGTGCCGCCAGATGGCGCGCGTCGGCCAGGATCGCCTCGATCGGACGGCTGCGCAGCGGTCCCTTGATCTGAGGGATCGCGCAGTAGGCGCACGCCGCACTACACCCCTCTGCGATCTTGAGGTAAGCGCTCTGGCCCTGCACGGCGACGCGATGAATGCGGCCCGGGACGGCGCACGTAGAATCACCGACCATCGTCACCCGCGGCCCTGTCTCGTCGCGCCGCTCAAGCTGTCCGAACATGGTCAGGATCTCGCTCCAGCGACGTGTCCCGAGGATGCCGTCGAGCTCGGGCACTCGCTCCGCCAGCTCTGTGCCATCGCGCTGCGGGTAACAGCCCAGGGCCAGCAAATACTGGTCGGCGCGCTTGTCCTGCGCCAGGCCACGCAGTACCTCGATCGACTCATCCCGTGCGCTCCCGATGAAACAGCACGTGTTGACCATCAATACGTCGGCTGCCTGTGCCTCAAAGACAGGTTCGTGTCCCGCAGCATCGAGCAGGGCGCCGACGCCCTCGGCATCCACCGCGTTCTTTGGGCAACCCAAGGAGATCAGATAGTAACGCATTTTGGCTCCAAAAAGAAAACACACGGTCTCGCCGTGTGTCCGATCCACTCACTATGAGAGATGGCGCACATTCCCTTATCCGGCCTGGCCCGGTAGAGGCGTGACCGTCGGCGTCCCGTTCGCACCCAGGGACGGTTCCCGCGGAACAATAGGCGTCGGCGTCATCTCGCCCTGTGGTCCCCACAGTTTCTCGACGACCTCGGCACGGGCGCCCAGCACGCCCAGCTCCTCGCCGTTGACGGCCACCTCGATCCCGCCCGCATTGCCACAGATCATATAGATCGTGTCATCTGCCGCCCACTCTGCCTCGTCGCCTACCTCGTACATGCTGCCGGGCGATTCTTGCCCATCGAGGGTCACCTGCAGCCAGACGCGATCGACGAACGTGGCCGCCACCACCACGCCCGCTGCGCGCGTCGGGGTCGGCGTCGGCGTGGACGTCGGTTCAGGCGTGGGCGTGGCGAGGACGAGCGGCGAATCGAGCGTCGGCGTCGCAGCCGGCGCTGGCGTCGAGGTGGACGTCGGCTCGGGGGTGAACGTCGCCGTGGCACCGTCTGGGTCCACAGTAGGCGCGCTAGTACTGGTCGACGCAGCGACGACACGCGTCGGCGCGGCCTGTGTCGCCGTCGGCATTTCCGGCGTCGCCGTCGGCACCGATACCGGTAGGCCCACCATGGGCAGCAAAGGTCGTACGACCGGCCACCCATACTGCCAGAAAAGGAACCCGGCTGCTGCAACCAGGACCACGATGACGATGCTCAACACCATGTCCGCCTTGATCAGCGGCTGCTTGGGCAGGAGGGTGATATTCTGAGGATGGAAGATGCGGGGCTCAAAGCGCCGGTGAGCAGCCCGGTCCCGGGCATACAGTGCCTCTACCTCTTCCATGTCGAGATCTAGATAGCGAGCGTAATTGCGCAGGAAACCGTGGATATGCCCCGGCGTCGGGAGATCTTCGTAACGCGCCTCTTCCAACGCGAGCAGGTATTTCTGCCGGATACGCGTGTGCTCTTCTATCTGTTCGAGCGAGATCCTTTTTTCCTCACGGGTCTGGCGCAACAATGCGCCCAGCTCCCCACGCGTCGTCGGCACTTCCGGGAACGGTGCTTCCTCTTCTTGCTCGGACGTCTGGTCTGTCTTGCGCACCCATTGGCCAAGTTTGCCCATGAACGGCCCTCGCTCGATCCGCTACGCGCTACCTTCTTCCTCTCCCTCGCGCTCGATCACCACCGTGATCTCTGGCTCCAAGTGCGGCGCGAGGTGGATAGCCACTTGATGCGTGCCCAATTGACGCAACGACTCATCGAGCTGGATCTTGCGCCGGTCGAAATCGCGGCCCAATTCCTGGGCGATCTTGTCGGCGATATCGGCGCTCGTGATCGAGCCGTACAGCTTTGTTCCTTCGCCCGCACGTGCCTGGAAAGTCAACGTCATCCCCGAAAGGCGCTCTGTCATCGCCTCGGCGTCTGCCAACTCGCGCTGGCGGCGCTTTTGCGCCGTGCGCTGAAGCTGCTTTGCTTGCTGGACCTCACCCTCTGTCGCGAGCTTGGCCAACCCACGCGGAATCAAATAGTTCCGGCCGTATCCGTCAGCCACCTCTTTGACATCGCCCGTCCTACCCAGGTTCGGGACATCCTCAACCAGTATCACCTTCACTAGACGACCTCGCTTCCCAGGAATCTCTCGTATCTGTGCACCATGCAAGCTGCCTCGGGGCAGCGAGCGCATGATACACTAAATGGCCTGAATTGTCCAATGAATCTGGATGGCTCGCGCGGATGGATACTTGACCTCTGGCGGCTTTGACAGCACTCAGACGCTACTGTATAATGAAAACGATTGTACCGACGCGAGATCATCCCCGTGATAGGAGAGAACCAGTGAGCGAAAAGGCATTCCGCATCTTGGTCGTTGATGATGATGAGGACGTTGGGTTCCTCTTTGAACGCTTGCTGGGAGGGCCCCAAGAAGTCCGCCGAGCGGTAGATGGCTACGAGGCGATCGACAAAGCAGAGCAAGAACCGTTCGACCTGGTCTTTGTCGATGTGCGTCTGCCGGGCCTCGACGGCGTGCAGACCTTGCGACGGCTGCAAGAGCTTGCTCCAGATGCAGTCTTTATCATGATGAGCGGGCACGAAGTCAGCCAGGAGGTCAGGGAAGCGTTCGAAATCGGGGCGCAGGACTTTATCGCCAAACCGTTCACCGATCTGAACGAGATCATGACCATCGAGCAGGTCGCACGCTACCTCAGCTTGCACGAGCTAACGGTGCGGCGGCTGGCCCGCGATGGGGAAATCCCGGCGTTCAAGGTCGGGCGTCAATGGCGTGTCAAGCGAGAGCTCCTGGATCGGTGGATCGAGCGCGAGGCGCTGCGCAACCTCGAAGGGATGAGCGAGTAATACGCCATCCACCCTACATGGAGGCATAGTGGCAGGAGAACGTATTCTCATTGCCGATGACATGCAGGATGTACTCGACCTCTGTACGCGCATCTTGAGCCGAGAAGGATATGAGGTTGCTGGCGTCCGGAATGGGCGTGAGGCCATCTCCCTGGCCGAACGGCAGCCTTTCGACCTCTTTCTGACCGACCTGATGATGCCCGGGATCAAGGGGGTCGACACCGCTCAGGCCGTTCGCAGGATCTTGCCCAATTGTGTGATCATCGTGATGACCGGTTTCGGAACGATGGACACGGCGATCGAAGCGCTCCGTCTTGGCTTTTCCGAGTTTGTCGTCAAGCCGTTCAAGCCAGACGAGCTGCGGCTGGCCGTCAACCGGGCACTCGAAAAAGATCGCCTGCGGCGGGAAAACGAGCGCCTACGCGCGCTCGTGCCGCTGTTCGAGCTGAGCAAGACCATGATGGCGACCGTACAAGAAGACGAGCTCGCGGTGCAGGTGCTGCAGACGGCGTGCGACGAGCTCGGGGTTGCACACGGGGTCCTGATGCTAAAGGCAACGGACAGGCCAGGCTTGTCCGTGAAAACGATCTCGTGCACAGATGGCGGCGATCTGCCGGAACCGATTGCGAAACCACTGATCGACATCACCGAAAAGCTGATCGGGCGACGCGAGCAGGTGGTATTCGATCCGATGGCGAGCGAGCCAGATGGGATCGCCCAGTTGATGCAGCGCCTCGGCTCTGAGCGGATCATCTTTAACCCGCTGCTAGCGATGGATACGCCGATTGGCGGGCTCTTGTTGTGCAGCTCGAGCGAGGGCACCGTCTTTACGCGGAGCGATCGCGAACTGCTGTCGGTCCTCTGTGGCCAGGCAGCCGTCGCACTGCAGAATGCGCATCTCTTTCAGCAGATTCAGCACGCCTACGAGGAGCTTAGGACGCTCGATCACATGAAAAGCGAGTTCATCAACATCGCCGCACACGAGTTGCGTACCCCGCTGGCGATCCTGATGGGACACGCGGAGCTCCTGGTGGGCGACGTCGAGGACACAGGCACCAAGGAACGGCTGCAGATTATTGTCCGAAACGCGGTACGCCTGCGCGGCCTGATTGATGCACTGCTCGACATGCGCCACCTGCAAAGAGGCGAAGCGATGTTGCAGGTTGAGGCCTTCGATGTGCGGGACCTGATCGAGGATGCGCTCCAGGATTTCGTCCCTACGGCGCGCAGCAAGGCGCTCGATATCTCGGTCGTCGTTCCACCCGATCTGTCCGCGATCGAGAACGATCGCGAAAAGACACTGTGTGCCCTCACCAACCTGGTCGACAATGCGATTCGCTTTACCCCACGGGAAGGCAAGATCGGTATCGACGTCGTGGCGAACAGGGGGGAGATCGAGGTCTCTGTCTGGGATACAGGGGTGGGCATCGCAGAAGAGGAATTCGAGCGTATTTTTCAGCCGTTCTACCAGATCGAAGAGTCGCTGACCCGCGAACACGAGGGACTGGGCATGGGACTGACGATTGCCAAGGGCATGATCGAGCGATGCGGCGGGCAGATCTGGGTCGAGAGCACGCTCAGGAAGGGAAGCCGCTTTACGTTCACGATCCCGACGTCGACCTCACTGGGCGGCTTTCCGCATCCGGCGCAGCGTACGCTGGACGATCTGCAATAGCGGCCCCTGCTGCTCCTGGCCCTGCTCCCCGAGCTGGGCGATTCCCAGGTAGATCCGCTTGCGGCAGCGGCGCACCAGCCCTAACACGAGCCTCGCTAACGCCATCTGCCGCGCCGAAAACTCGTCCTCGTCCGTCCAGGCCTTGCCTTCAGGCCAATACTTGCTCAGGACGTAGGGGTGGGTCAGCGGTTGGTACAGCCGCTCCCACCACGCCCCGCTGCTCACGTCCAGCCAGAACTGCACGTCGACCGGCCGGTTAGCCATGAGGAAGGTATAGGCTGGCGCCATCAATACGGCGCCGGCTGGCTCGATCTCCCAGTTCTGCGCATAGGTCGCGGCGATGATTCCCTGCTCGACCATACGGACGTACTCCAGGCTGAGCCGGCCGGCCGGCTCAGCCTCTTGCTCCAGCGTAGGCTCGACGATGCGGCGGAATTTGCGGATCGATTCGATCAGGTTCGACGTCACGCGAGCGGCGTCCAGATCCTGGTGAAAGCCAAAGCCGGGCCTGGACAACACTTCCTCGAACAGCCGGCCGATCCACTCGTCCAGATCGACCGGCGGCCCCTCTACGTAGGCAGCCAGCCACTGCCGCAGGTGCTCAAAGCGCTCCCCGAGGCGGTAGGTGATTCGCTGCTGGACATAACTCTTGATACGGTCAAAGCTGGTCAGCTCGGACCGCCCCTCGCGGGTACGGTAGGTGATCTCGGTCAACAAGCGCGCGCGAACCAGGTCGAGCTCCTCGATCGCGATCATCAGCGCGTGTGCAACGTCCGGCACAGCAGGCTGCAGCCGCCAGGAGGGATGAGAGAGCCGGGCCAGGGTAAGCAAGCAGCGCGCGGCCGGCTCGTCACGCAGGGCACGCGAGGGCCGGTGCGAACGGACGGGCACGTTGCGGCGCGCCAGCGCGTCGGAGAGCGAAAAGCGCAGGGCATCCCCGAGAAAGGGCGCCAGGAGGACGATCTGATCGGGAGGAACGTCCTCTTGCTCGATCAGGCGCGCTACCTGGTCAGCGACCCAGTCGTACATCTGGGGCTGGAAGCGGTGCGACTGGAAATACAGGGCGGACCTCGCATCGGCTTCAGAGAGAGCAGGCAGCTCACTCATCTGCTGCCGGACCTCGCTTCCCATGCTGCGCAGCATGTAGCTTCCCCAGGAGGCCACTGCCGGGGACATGACGTGGGACTCGTTCAGCACGACCGTGTCCTGGCAGCCGGATCGCAGCGCCGCCGCGCCTGTTGCATCGGCGCCCAGGAAAGCGCGGTACCCCCCATCGTGGTCCATGACGATCAGCGCCGTATCGCACGTCTCCAGCCACTCCCGGATCAGGTCGTGCGCGCGGGGCGTGTCTTCCTCGACATTGTCCACGATCAGGTGCCGGTACCGGTCCAAGAGATGGTGCCGGCACACCGGCTGGGCGAGCACGCGCTCGAAAAACAGCTCGATCTGCAGCGAAAAGTCGAGCAGGTTGTTGGCCAGGCAGTACGTGCGGAAGGCGTTGGCACAGGCCTGGGCGTGATCGTAGACTTGGAGCTGCGCGCTCTCTCCCGTCCAGGCACGCTTGAGCCGGAGGGCTACCTCCGTGTGGGGAAAGCCGATCACGGCGGCCTTGTTGAGGTTATCGATGATCTGGCTGATCAGCCGGCTGCGCCGGATCGAGAGCCCGTCGAAATAACCGGCATCGATATAGGGTGACGCGACGCGGTCCATATAGTACTGGGTCGTCTCCAGCGTCAGGAACAACGGTTCGCGCGCCGGGTGGGCAAACCCCGCTTCCTCGGCAACCAAGGGCCAGAACAGCTCGATCATGCGCCGTGCTAGGCCACCGACAGTGACCATTGTCACCTCGCCACGGGGCATATCCAGTTCCCACATGGCCTCGCGATAGGGTGCACCGAGCGCGCGCTGCGGCACGAGGACGAGGATCGACTCGGCAGGGACATAGCCCTGCACCAGGTTCGACATGCGGCGCACGGCGAGTGTCGTCTTGCCCGCACCCGGCGGGCCTTCGAGAAAAACGCGTGCTCTGCCCGGAAAAGGATGCAGGATCGCCTCGATCTCGCCACCTGTGGTCATTCTTTCCTACCTAGCCCTCCTCGGCTGCCTGCTCGCGGTAGAGGCGATGGCGGTAGATATACTGCTCGACGGCCTCTGGAACGAGGTAGCGGATCGAGCGACCGTTCCGGACCCGGTCCCGGATCGCGGTCGCAGAGAGGTCCACCAGAGGCGTGCGGAGCACCTGAACGCGATCCGCTGCGCCAGGGATCTCGTGGTCCAGCGCCTCGAGATCCGGCTCGTAGCCCGGACGCGGCACGGCTACGACCTGGCAGATCTCGATCAGGCGTTCTGGCTGGTGCCAGGTCGGCAGCTCGGAAAGCGAGTCTCCGCCAATCAAGAAATGGATGCGTGTGTCCGGTCCCCAGGCCTCCTGGAGCAAGCGAATCGTTTCCACGGTATAGGAAGGCCCTACGCGATCCAGGTCGACGCGCGAGATGGCAAAACAGCCATTGCCCTCGATGGCCAGGCGCACCATCTGCAGGCGGTGCTGTGACGCGGTGATCCGGAGCGAGCGCTTGTGCGGAGGCTGCCCGGCAGGCACAAAGATCACGCGCTCCAACTGCAGCGCGTCGCGCGCCCCCTCGGCGAGGATCAAGTGCCCGATGTGGATCGGATCAAACGTGCCGCCGATCACGCCCACCCGCATGCGCCGCTACCCTCTGCTCTCTGGCTGAGGCGCACTCGCCTCCTCCGGAGACGTGCTCGATGCCGGCTCCACGTCCTCATCCACTGCAGCCGCGGGCCGGAGAGACGACAGGCGCGCCATAGCCCACACACGAGCCCGGCGAAACCAGGTGCGGAGCCGCTCGAACCAGGCAGCACCGGTCTGGCGAGACCGGGCGAAAAGCGGCCCGAGCCAAGCACCGGCCCCGCGGGACCAGCTACGCAGCCGTTCGAACCACACACCCAGCCGGGTACGAAGCGGGACGCGGCCAGCTTCCTCGTCGAGCGACTGCGGCGCCTCCTGCGCAGGGACGACAGCGGTCGCGCTGGCGGGTGCGATAGGCGCTGCATGTCGTGCACTGCGCCGCCGCGCCAGTGCGCGGCGCCTGGGCCGGTATAGGCGCGGCAGGCGAAGCGTGTATCCCTCTTGCCATCCGTGCGTGAGACCCTGCACGGCAGCAAAGAGCAGCCAGGAGGGGACAAAGGCCACGAGCAGCACTGCAATCGCACCGGTCAACTGCGCCTGCATCTGGGTGCCCTGATCCAGGGCACCCAGCGCCAGCAACCCTCCCAGCGCCGGGAGCCCGTGCATCGCAATCGCCGAGGTAGAATCGTCCAGGCGCAGCAGGTGATCGACCACGTACTGGACGAGGGGCACGAACATGCCGATCGCCGCGCCCAGGGCCAAGGCTGCCCACTGGGGAAGCAGGGTGACGCCGGCACTGGTCGCGATCAATGCGCCTACCGCGCCGCGGGCGGTCATGAGGCCGTTGCCTTCGCCGGTGGTGAGCCAGCTAAAGGCGAGCGCAGCCATCGCCCCGCCGGCGACCGCTAGGACGAGCGAGATGCCCGTCTCTACCCAGGAGGCCGGCACATCCCCTACCACGTGGGCGGGCGTGTCGATCAGCCATCCCATGCTGCCGATCAGGACCAGCCACGCCCCGAGCGTGGCGAACAGGGGCAGGTGCAGGGGGGGCATAGGGACGTACGCCTCTCCCTGTGGAGCGACCTGGCCTGTCGCCTCGATCACCTCCAGGGTGGGGAGGGGGAGCTGCTCTGCCGGCTCGCGCGCGAACGCACGTGTGCCGAAAGCGAGCATGCCGGCCAGGGCGCTCGCCGCGCCGGCCAGGTGCACGAGGCTGGCCCCACCGAGATCGAGAAAGCCACGCCCCAGGCCCAGGTTAAGGCCCAGGTTGGCCAACCAGCCGCCGCCCCAGATCCAGTTGCCGAGCAGGGCATAGAGCAGGGCAAACAAGATGGCGCTCAGGAAGAGGACGAAGGGTCTGGCCCGCCCCTGCATCGACCACAGAGGGATGGCCACGGCGGTCACGATCCAGGGTAGCTGCGAAAAAAAGAGCGCGAGCGCTGCAGGCGTCGACGCAGGGCCGCGCAAGAGATAGCCGGTCAGGCCGATCACACCCCATTCCGAGCCCCACGAGGCATCGAGCGGCGCCCAGCTCCACTCGCGCGCCAGGTCGGCCAGGCCGGGCTGGGTAACGGCAAAGCCGATGCCACCAAACTGGAACGCGAACCCGCACGCCCAGTAGACGATCGCTGCCGCGCCGAGGGCCAGCCAGCCGACCCGGATCACCGTGACCACGCGACCCGGTGGGACCGCACCGCATGCAACCAGGCCCAGCCCGATGGGCACCAACCAGGCAAGCGATACTGCCAACAGTGATCCCCCCGGCTCCGGCGCAGCACCGGTGCTTTGGGCCAGGACAGGGGGTGCGAAACCGATCAAGAGCACAACCGCCAGCAGCACGGCGCGCGTGCTTCGGTGAACCAATACCTCCTCCTTTACAGTGCGCCGGTGGGACAAGGATGGGTGTTCACGAACAGGGCGCCAGGTACGCGTGTGCTATCGAGGGGATTGTACCCAGATAAGCCGTGAAGCGCAAGCTGGCGTGACGCGAGAGATCCGATGTCCAGGGCCTCGCGCTGCCCCAGCATCGGATCGCCATGCTCACATCGACGTGACAGACTAGGTTACTTGAGCTTGGTCAGGTACACCTTGTGGAATTTGTTTAGCTTGGGCGCGAT
>CAZLMZ010000106.1:0-10387 GCA_964560475.1 uncultured Anaerolineae bacterium | reverse complement strand
GCGAGCACTCGGTGCAATCAGGAGGCGAGGTCTACATTCAGCCCCACGTCTACCTGTCCACCCACCTCGTCCAGATGCGTGCCCAGGGCTGGGACGTTGATTTCGACGACGTCGCCGCCGTCTCGGGCGCTTCGGCCCTCTTTGCCTACCAGCCGGGCGAGTTCATGCCCAAGTACGCGCACCTCCACGTCGACCCAGACGCGCGCATTGCCGAGGCCACCGGCTTTGGCTACGCGTGGGCCGACTTTGCCGACACAGAGGGCGCCTGGCAGTTGGTCGTGGAGGTCGTCGACTCGGGCCGGTCGGCCAAAGGCTGGGACTGGGAGAACAGCCTCTTTGCCGGGTACCAGGACGCCGCCAAGCCGGAGGGCCGCCAGGTCTTTGCCATGGCCGATGGCCCTGAGACCTACGCCAAGTGGCTGGCCTGGAGCGAGTTCGGCCAATGGGTCGAGCGGATGCAGGGCTGGGGCATGGCACGGCTCGGCCGGCATACGGCGCGTGTCGAGACTAGGCCCGCCGACGAGGTCGCCCTGCGCGTTATGCGCGACCTCGTGGCCTGGAGCGTCCGCCCGCCGGACGCGGTCGGGCAGAGGTTCGCGAACGCCACCTTTGGCCTGGCCGGCATCGAGTCCTATGCCGCTGCCTGTGAAGACTCGGACCCTAACGAGGACTGGACCGCCTGCCACGACGTCAACGGGCAGTGGACGCTCCGCAACTCGACCGGCGTCTACCTTGGACGCGTCGCCCAGGCCGGCCTCTTTCCCGAGCGCGTGAACAGGCACCTCCGCTCCGCGGCGAGCGAATACCGCGCCGCCTACGAGAGCTGGAAGGAGCTCTACTACCGCTACCTGGGTCACCGCGTGCCCGAGGCCGCGCGCAAGACGGCCGAGCACCGGGTGGCCGGCGCGGCGGCGGTGCGCCAGGGACTGAGACACGAGCGAGCCGCACTGGCCGAGGTCGAGCGTGCGCTGGTCGTCCTGCTGTGAAATCCGTTGCCTTCTTGCGGCCAAGTCGCCCAGAACGGTGAGACCCGCTTCCCCGCAGGGCCGGAAACGGGTCTCTGGAGCGCGACCGCCATCCTGGCGGCCTTGAGACAGAGTGAACGAGAGGAGAGCAGATGACCTTCATCCCGAGCCTTGAGCTCTCGCGGATGCTCTACGAGGAACAGATCGAGCCGCTTATGAGTCGTGCGTTCCCCGGCCTGCCCTACGCCGCCGCCACCCTGGGCATGTGCTCGGAGGTCCTCGGCCTGGACGACGAGATCTCGATGGACCACGAGTGGGGGCCGCGGCTGACGATCTACCTCTCCGAGGAGGACCACGCTCGCCACGCCACCGCCATCCAGTCCACTTTGCAGGAGGCGCTCCCCCTGCAGTTCAAGGGCCTCAACATGATGTGGCGCCAGCCGGGGGTCGACATCCACGACACAAGAGAGACGGCCCTCTATCACGTGCGGGTGGGGACCGTCGATGGGACGCTGCGCTTCTGTGGTGGGACAGCCGCGCTGCCCCTGCAGGATGTGGACTGGCTGCGCGTCTCTGAGCAGCACCTCCTCGAGTTCACTAGGGGAACAGTGTATCGCGATGACACCGGGGAGCTGTCGCGGGCGCGACAGTCCCTGGCCTACTATCCCGACGACGTCCTGCGCTTCCTGTTGGTGGGCGAGTGGAACACGGTGGGAGGTGCCTGGTTCCCGATCGGCCGGATGGGCTCGCGGGACGACCCGCTGGGCGTGCGGCTCCAGGCTGCTGTCGCGAGCCGCCACCTCATGCGGATCGCGTTCATGGTGAGCCGGAGGTATGCTCCATACAGAAAATGGTTCGGCACCCTCTTTGGCCAGCTTCCCGTTGCAGAGAAGCTGGCGCCGGTCCTGCGGGAACTGCTCCACGAGGAACGCTGGCAGTCGGTCGAGGAGCGGATCTGCAAGGCGACTGGCATCCTGCTCCAGGCACAGAACGACCTGCGCCTCATGCTGCCGATTTCGGCCAAGCCCCAGAAAGCGACGGATGGGCGCCACCACGTGGACTGTGACTTTCGCGGCATCGTCCGCGGGCTCGGCCAGGACATGCCGCCGCAGCTCCAGTCACTCCTCGACAACCAGGTCTTCTGGCTGCACGAACGGGCCCTGATCCTGTGGAACGAGGAGGTCGGCAAATGGCCCCTGCTGCTGCAGCGAGAGGAGACATAGACGATAGGAGGTCACCCATGAGTGAGAACATGATCGCCGTATGCGGCCTGGATTGTGCCGGCTGTCCCCTGCTCAAGGCGTCACTGGGCGACGCCCAGGCCGCCGAGATCCTGGCCGGGTGGTGGAAGAGCGAGGGCTGGCTGGCCGAAGGCGAGGGCGCAGCCGAGATCCTGGCGCGGGGCCCCCACTGCCTGGGCTGTCGGGGCGACCGCGCCTCGCACTGGTCGGCGAACTGCTGGATCTTGCAGTGCTGCGTCGACGACGAGGGCCTGGCATCGTGCCACGAGTGTGACGATTTCGCCTGCGAGCGGCTCGTCGAGTGGGCAGCGCGGAACGAGCACTATGCCGCAGCCCTGGAGCGCCTACGTAGCATGAGAGAAGGGATAGCATGAGAAAACCGGCTGGCCTGCATGCCGATGCGCCTGAGACCCACCATGCCTGAGATCACCAAACGGCAAGCCCGCCGCTTTATGCTGGCCCGCCAGAACCTGTGGCCACCGCGTGAACTAGAGGGCAAGTCCGGCGTGCTGGAACACATGCGCCGCGTGCGCTGTATCCAGTTCGACCCGCTGAACATCGTCGGGCGCAATCCCGATCTGGTGCTCCAGGCGCGCGTCGGCGATTTCCGGCCCTCGGTGCTGGAGGAGCTGCTGTACCAGGATCGCGCGCTGCTCGATGGCTGGGACAAGATGCGCTCTATCGTCCCGGTGGAGGACTGGCCGCATTTCCGGCGCCGCCGCGAAGGGGCAAGGAACCATCGCGGTCGCAGCCGCGATGAGGTCGATGCCATCGTGCCCGCCGTACGCCGAGAGCTCGAGGCGCGGGGACCATTGTCGTCGATCGATCTGGATTTCGGGCGTGCGGTGGATTGGTCGTGGGCACCGACACGGCTGGCCCGCGCGGCGCTGGAGAGCATGTGCGACTGGGGCGATCTGATCGTCCATCACAAGGTCAACACGCGCAAGGTCTATGATTTCGCCCACAAGCACATCCCGCACGAGATCCTGTCCGCGCCCGACCCGAACGAGACGATCGAGCAGTATCACGAGTGGTACGTCCAGCGGCGCGTGGGCAGCGTGGGGCTCGTGCCGGACGGGGGCGGCGCTGCCGGAGCCTGGCTGGGCCTGCCGGGGATCAAGAGCCGGCAGCGCGCCGCGATCGTCGAGCGCCTGCTGGAACGCGGCCAACTGCTGCAGCTCGACGTGGAGGGGCTGGCGCAGCCGTGCCTGATCCGGAGCGAGGACGCGGCGACGCTCGACTGCGTGCTGCGCAACGATGCCATGCCGCCCCGTGCCTCGATCATCGCGCCGCTGGATAACCTGATCTGGGACCGGCGCTTTACCGAGGAACTGTTCGGTTTCTCCTACGTCTGGGAGGTCTACAAGCCGGTCGACCAGCGCGAGTACGGGTATTACGTGCTGCCCGTCTTGTATGGCGACCGCTTTGTAGCCCGCTTTGAACCAGGACGCAAGGGGAAGCGCGAAGCGTTGACCATCGCGAACTGGTGGTGGGAAGAGGGCATCACGCCTGTCCCCGAGATGCAGGCCTCGCTGGTCGACTGCTTCCGCAACTTTCTGGCCTATCTCGGCCGCGACGAACTGCTGATCACCGAGGACGCCCTCGCCCAGGCCGACCTGGGTTGGCTGCGCGTGGCGTCCTGACAGATGGGAGGATGTGATATGAACACAACAGTACACCGCGAGCAGGACCGTGTCTGGCTCGAAGGGGTCAGCGGGTGGTTCGTTGGCGAAAGAGAAAGCTCGGTCCACGCGGCCGAAGCCGCGGTGATGAAAGCCCTGGGGGAAGACATCAGCTACGAGTACCTGCTTGGCGTCTCTGGGCTCGCCTTCCGCATGCAGGTCTCGATGGAGGGGCTGTGTCCCAGCTCGCCGCACTCTTTCTGCGGCTACCCATGCCACGCCAGGTCGTCGCAAGCGCTGCCCTGGAAGCTCAAGATCCTCGAGGTCAAGGCGGAAGAGGCCGACCGGGTCCGGGAGGCGCGACAGGCGATTGTTGGCAGCATCGACCGCGGTGTGCCTGCGCAGTATGGCAGCGAGGAAGATGGGATCATTGTCGGGTACCAGAGCAGTGGCGACGAGTGGATCTGCTTCCACCCTATGCGAGAGGGCGGGACCAAGACTTTTGTCGAGACGGCCTGGCCGTGGGGCATCGCCCTGTTCACCGAGCGCAAGGCCGAACTGCCCGACCGTCGCGAGCTGGCACAGGGCGCGCTGCAGCAAGCCGTCGAAATGGCGGACACGGCCGAGGCCGATGGCTACTATCTCGGCCAGAGGGCGTGGGACGACTACCTGATCAAGCTTCGCGCCCTGCAGGACGCGGACGACGAGGCGCGCCAGGGCGCCATGCTCGGCAACTCGTGGATCTACGAGTGCCTGGCCCAGTACCGGGGCGCGGCGGCGCACTACCTGCGCGACATCGCCAGCGAGTTCAGCCCAGGGAGTGCGCAACATCTGCTGGCGGCCGCCGATCTCTACGAACGAATGTCCGACCAGATCCTGCGCGACGGCGAGAACGGCCTGATCGCCATTGCCCCGCTCCCCTGGTCCTTAGGCGAGGGAGAGACGTGGCCAGACGAGATGAGACAGGACCAGATCCGGCGCCTGGAAGCCGCCCTGCCGCTCGAACGCCAAGCCATCCGGGAGCTCAGAATCTGCTCCTGAAAGCGGCCGCTCTGTACCGCCAAGAAGCAGAGCTCCTCGGCGCAGCCTACGATGACGCAGGCACATACATTGGCTCGTTTGAGGACCTCGGCAGTTGCATTGGCGCATCGGGACATGAGGACACAGACGCAACCCAGTGGACGCCCGAGATGTGCCGCCAGGAGCGAGCGGTGCTGGCACAGTGCCTGGACCCCGAGCGCGGTGCCGTCGAGACGATGGCAGGTGCGCTGCCTCACTTGGCCCTGTCTGACCCTGCATAGACGGAAAGGAGAACGTGCAGTGAGGCAGGAATGTGTCCTTGCCGACGTCGTTGCCGATTTCCGCGCCCTCTCGGTCGAGGAGTACGCGATGGTCTACCACTATATCACGGTCATGTTGACCCTGATGCACGCTGCCGGCTGGGACGAGATGGACTATCCCACGCTGGCCGTGGAGTCGGGGGTCGGGCTCAGCTTTGGCTACCAGCGCAACCACTGCATCGCCATGTATGGCCTGCAAGGCAGCGCGCCAGAGCGCATCGCCCACACGACCGGCTTTCAGCTCGAGTCGACACAAGCAGCGGACCTGGAAACGGCCTGGGCGTGGGTCAAGGAGACCATCGACCGTGGACAGCCAGTCGGCGGAGACTACTGGGAGCATCACCTCATCGCCGGCTACCGCGAAGGAGACGGGCCGGAGGAGAGAGAGTGGTTCGTGCTCGCTAACGAGCCGATCAGCGACTGGGACGGCGCATGGCTCATTTGGGAACAAATCATCCAGTTGAGCAAGGACTGTCCATGGTCCAGATACCGCTACCGCTATGCCGGGCGCGCGGACAGGTGGATCCCTGAGGAGACAGCCAGGCACGTGATGGAGTGGATCGTCACCTGGTCGGAGCGACACCCCGCGGCGGACAAGCCGGCCTACCGGGGATCGCTCTTTGGCTTCCAGGCCATCGCCGCTTATGCCGCGGACGTGGCAGATCTATCCAAGACAGTAGAGCAGGATTTCACCTTCGGCAACAATGCCTGCCACGCCATCACGCCACAGTGGAACACCCGCCGCTACATCGGCGAGTACCTCGCCAACAAGGCCCCACTGTTTGAGGGCCCCACCCAGGAATGCATGCAGGCGGCTGCGGCCCGCTACCACGACGCACATGCCGCGTGGGTCGTCTTTGACGAACAGCTTGGGCAGCGCTTTGTGCACGAGTACGGCGGCAACCAGGACGAAGGTTGGGCCGATCCAGCGCGCCGTGCGAAAGGCTCCGCCGCGGTCTATGCCGCACTGGATCATGAAAAGGCAGCGGTGGCCTCCCTTCGTGAGGCGCTGTCCGCCCTCTGACCCGAGGGCTGCCCTGCCAGACAAGATGGACCCGCAGAGAAGTCTACCAGTGGACGGCGCATGCGGGAAGGCCTTCCGCCTCTCGCCTCTTTGCGCCCTCAGCGTCCTCTGGAGTCGATGCTTTCTGCGATATGAACAGGAGGTCCTGTGAGAGAGCTACATGGCCTACGCATCCGTCAGCGTTCAGCTGAGCGGCTAGGCTGCATCAAGGGCTGCCTCGAGTACCTGGGGAGCGACGTATCCTTTCCCTGGCTGTACGGCGGCACGGGGCATGCCTTTATCATCAGCATCGACCCGGGCGTCGACGTGAGCAGCCCCGATTCGTGGGATCATCAGCCGCAGTACGACCTGGGAGCCAACCTGGGCTACACGATCGATGGTTTCAGCGCCTGGAAGCCAGATGCCGGCGATGCCTTCCCGACCAAGCAGCGTGAGGCGTGGGATTTCGTCCGGGCGAACCTCGACCGGGGCGTGCCCTGCTTTGGCTTCGAGCTGAAGGCCTACTATGGCGGCTACTGGGTCATCTATGCCTATGATGACGTGGGCTACTATTACTCCGGCTGGGAGGAGGGTGGCCCTCTGCCGTGGCAGCAAATGGGCGACCAGTTCGTGCCGCTCCTCGAAGTGCGCTCCGTCCGGCTCTGCGCTCCGGCACCTGCGGCACAGGCCGTCAAGGATGGGCTGGCCTACGCGCTCCGGCACGCGCGTAGCCCGCCCGAATGGATCGACCCGGGGGCCCGCTCCGGGCCGGCGGCCTGGGCCTACTGGGCCGAGGCGCTCGAGACGGGCGAGGCCAAGCGCGACCACCATACGTACAACCTTGGACTGTGGCTCGAGTGCCGCGAGATGGCCGTCGCCTTCCTGCAGGAGGCCAAGGGATGCCTGCCGGGGCTCCCCCGGCGCCCCTTTGACGCTGCGGCAGCGTGCTATACCGCGGTCTGCCAGCAACTCCGGGCTCTGCACGCACTGCACCCGGAGCGAGAAAACCCGGACTGGGGGCCGGATTCGACCTTCTCCAGCGCAGAGGCAGCAGCCCTCGTTCGCCTCGCCGCCGCTGCAGATGCGGAGGGCCTGGCCTGCCTGCAGGAAATCGTGGGCATTCCAAAGTAGGCGCATGGGCCACAAAGGAGACAGGATGGATGTGAACAAGACCTTTGCGCATCGCGACCTGTCTGGAGCGATGTTTCGGGACGTGAACCTGCATGGAGCACGGTTCGAGAACGTCAACCTCGGCGAAGCCACGATCCGCAACGCGAACCTGGGTGGCCTGCAGATCGTGGATGCGAACATTGTGGGGCTGACCATCTTTGGCATCCCGATAGATGCCCTGGTCGAGGCCGAACTCGACCGCCGGGACCTGGAGCGAGTTCGGCTGAGGATGCCCGATCCGCACGACCCACAGGAGGTGCGCGCCGTCATGGCGCGCCTCGACGAGCTGCGCGGGCGCTTCTGTCAGGCCCTGCGGGCCGCAGACATCGCCTCCCTCGTAGCCCGCCCCAGCGCAGACAAATGGTCGGCCCTGGAGCACGTCCGGCATCTCGTGTTCGCCGAGGACCTGTACCTCAACCGCTGGATCCTCCGCAACGATCAGCCGTGGAACAGGCTAGGGCTCCTGCCCGCTTTCCTCGCCGATAACCCCAGCTATGCGGAGGTGGGAAGCCAACCGACTGTTGACCTCGAAGCCGTTCTGATGGCGTGGGAAGAGATCAACGCGCGCGTACGTGCGTTCGTCGCAAGCGTGACCATCGGGGAACTGCGTCGCGACACGAGCGACGTTGACTTTGGGCAGGGAACCATCGGCGGTGTCCTCCAGGGCATGGCCCAGCACGACCTGCACCACATCCGGGCAGCCCAAGCGCTGATCGGGAGGAGCGATGCACCCACAGATCATCCGTAAAGAAACCTTCCGCCACCAACTCTGCCGATACGCCCGTGCTGATCCACATCGCCCTGGAGGATGAGGCTCTGGCATAGGGTGACCATCACCAGATGAGCCTGTTGCTGTCGGGGTGAGACACCTCACCTGCGGTCTTGGTAGCACAACCACTTTTGCCAGCCCGGAGGCGGCGCAACTCGTCCGCGAGGTCGCCCAGGGAGAGGGCCAGAGGGTAGCCCACTTGCGGCAGATCCGAGAGATACTATAATGGTGCCTACCCTCCTGATTAGCGGGCAAGACAATCGTATTCTGTTATATGGTCGATACCGGGACAAAGGAGAGATACCAATGGATCTGACAGGGAGAATCATCGCCTACTGCGGCTTGGTATGTTCTGACTGCCCGGCCTACATGGCCACACAGGCGAACGACCCGGTCGCTCTGCAGCGCGTCGTTGAGCAATGGCGCGAGGAGTTCAATGCGCCGGACATGCCCGTCGAGTCGGTCATCTGCGACGGCTGCCTGGGCGAGGGACGCAAGTGCGGCTACTGTGCCACCTGTGACATCCGCGCGTGTGGGGTATCGCGCGGTGTCGCCAACTGCGCCCATTGCGCCGACTATGCATGCGACAAGCTGGAAGGGTTCTTTGGCATGGCTCCCAACGCGCAGCCCGTGTTGGACCAGGTCAGGGCGTCATTGGCCGGTTGACCAAGGAGACAAGTACAGCCGTTCCCTGCAAGATATGTCGGCTGCCAGAGCTGCGTCGTCGGAGGCACACGCGACCGATGATGGTTTGGCGCTGTGTCTCCCCACCCCTACCTGCGGAAGCGTCGTAGCAGGGATCGGGTTACGGGCGCGTGCGTGGGACCAGAGGGTAATCGGCGCTCCCGCAGGCAGGCAACCGAGCTTGCGTCGGCGTCCGTGATGCCCAAGACCGGGTATCCTATCGAAGAGGACGACAATGACAGTGACACGACCCAAGACAGGTACCTTTGCACCGTACGAACACGTGCCCATCGGCTTTGAGGCCATCTATACTGGACAGACCGACCTTGACGCCGTGGACACGTCCAGTCCGTACACGGCCTACTGGGCCGATGATGGCGGCAACGTGATGATGCAGTACTCGCTGTGGGGCTTTTGCCACACAAAGGAGAAGGACTGGACCGACGAAATCCGCGCCATCAACCATATGCAGGCGCAGCTCGGTGCGCTCGACGACGAGACGAGGGCGATCCGGGCGCACATCGCCAGCCTCGTCCCCTGCGACAGCGGCTTCCCGGTCACGGTCGACGAGATACTGAACGCGATCGGGACGGGCTCCTTGCCCGAGCCCGCCTTCCACCCGGGGTGCTGGCTGAGTCGCGGCACGCGGTCGACGCAGCCACACCAGGCAGAGAGCATGCGCGTCATCGAGAGCGTGTTGAGAGCGTACCTGGATGGACAGCCCAAGGAGACCTCTATCGCGCAGTACCCCCATGCCAAGGGCTACATCGAACGCGCCT
The DNA here is from genome assembly GCA_964560475.1 of uncultured Anaerolineae bacterium. Lineage (GTDB taxonomy): Bacteria > Chloroflexota > Anaerolineae > JAFGEY01 > JAFGEY01 > BS750m-G44. The sequence goes on along the minus strand of CAZLMZ010000106.1, from coordinate 814 downwards.
ATGCCTGGCTCGGCGCGGTCGAGGAGCTGTCGCAGGTGCAAGAGCTGATGCTGGAGCGCATGCTGCTGCCCTTTGCGTTCTTTGCCAAGCACACCGAGGATCATCACGCGGTCTATGTCGACTGCTTTGAGGAGGGCGGGATGGGGAAGCAGCTCGACGCCCGGATCTCGGCGCTGGTGGGCATCCCGGAGATCTATGCCAACTACCGTCAAGAGTACAAGGAGCACCTGGCGTCGATCGCTGACCCGGAAAAGCGGAACATCTATATGATCTGTGCGCACATTGCCGATTGCGTCTCAGAGCTGTCTGACTGTCATCACAGCACGTTTCGCCGCATCGAGCGCTGGATCCACGGCATCGGCACGCTCACCTGGGACATGCCGACGCGCGTGGCGTACGCAGAGGGCACCCGCCTGGGGCGCACGCTCTTTGGCTATGCGCTGGGCCTCGATCGATGGCTGCAAGGGATCCCGATGCAGTTCTTGCTGCTCGACCTGGGTCACGTCGACCTGGGGTTCGACCCCAAGAACGAGATCCTGCGCGTCTATGCCTACCTGGGAGAGGAGCGCACGCCGGCGAAAGAGTGGCTCGCGGCGTGCCTGTGGTACACGCTCACCTTGATGCCCCCGGCAAGCCTCTACAAGTGGGGGCGGCGGCATCAGGAGCTGATCGCGGACGCAGCCGCCAAGGGGATCAGCGTCCGCGAGTGGATGGATGAGTTCCTTGCGAGAGGAGATAGAGATGAATGAGTACCCACTGATCCCGCGCCAGATCCTCTTTGGCAATCCCGACCGGACCAACGTCAGGTTGAGCC
>CAZLMZ010000105.1:0-10439 GCA_964560475.1 uncultured Anaerolineae bacterium | reverse complement strand
GGTCGAAACAGGTCACGCACTCGAGGTCACAGGCGTGCTGCAGCAGCTCGACGACACTCGGGTCAGCGCTTCGTTCTTCGGGGGTTCTGTACTGTCTCCTCGCCATCGTGTGTCCCTTCTAGTATCTGCGGAACTCGCCAGACATGCGCAGGTCCGCCTCGTTGGTTTCGGTCACGCGCGCACCCAGCGCTTGCCAGGCCGGATCCTTATACCGCTCGCCCCACTCGGCCAGCACCGGGGTCGTGCTCGAGGGGCCATAGCCGGCCCCCGCCATGGCTGCCTCGATGTCGGCTTGCGCCAGCACATCCGGATCGAAAGAGACGATCACGGTCTGCCAGGCCGAGCTGGCATAGACGTCCTCGATGCCATCGAGCGCAAACAGCGTTTCCCTTACCTTGAGCACGTGGTGGTCCGCGTACATCGCAGGCGCGCTCAGTGTCAACCGCTCCATGTCGCTCAACTCCTTTACGATTGTGGATTCGGCCAAAAGCAAACGAGGGTGCCTCACCGCTCTATGCGGTGACCACACCCTCGATCGTGCACTGCAATGGGTAGATGCATCCAGCCATGTACCTGGCTGGTACGGCACGGCCCGTGCCGACGCCCCACCGTCCCGAGGCTGCGCACTGCCGTGCTGGTTTCTTGATCAGAGCCACATTGCCTGGTCATTGCTCGTCCCCGAATGCATTCAAAAGGCCGCCCCGCAGGACGGTCCTTTGCTCCCTCCCTCGAATGCACATGGTTCCGCAACACGGCCGAGTTGTCAAATCCATGTAAATGCAATGGTCCACAGCTTGGGGGGGCGCACTGCGCCCTCTACTCTCCACCCTGCGTGCGAAAAACGTCCAGATCGGAGCCATTATAGCCTTTTATCGTCCAACTGTCAACTGAAAGTGCTTGCAATCGCACAGGCGTTCTGCCTGCATCCGCAACCTCGCGAAGGAGACGCGTTATGATGCGCGCATTCGCTTCCCGGGGCACATCCCTCGGAGCAGAGCATGCCCAAAGGCTGTCAGACACGAAACGCGCACCATCCCAGGAGCGCCTGCCCGTAGGGGCGACGCATTCCGAGGAACGACGTCCTCCACGAACCATCTGACATCGGAACCACGACATCCTACATACACATACGCGCGAGGAATGCGTCGCCCTCCTCTCCGGTAGCTCTTCTCCCGGAGGGCGAGGCATTCCCGGCCATTGCTCCTCATTGTACGCTCTCCTGCTGATGGGCGGGTGCCCTAACCCATAGGACAATCCCAGGAATGCCTCGCCCCTACGCACTGGGTCACCTCCGGCGGAACGTGCACTATCCGGGCTCCATCACCAGAGCCGCCCCGAACCACAAACGCGCTCCTTTCGCAAGGTTGGCTTGACTCTGCCACCCGTTTACGCTACACTGTGCGCCTGTGAATGACGCCATTCGAGCTCCGGGAAACGCTTGGGTCCCAGAGCTACGGCAAATAGCCAAAAGGAGCCACCTCTATGCCCAAGATCGCCGTCACCGGAAAGGGCGGGGTCGGCAAGACCTCGTTCGCCAGCCTGCTGGCCTACGTTCTCACCGAGCGCGGGCAAAAGGTCTATGCCATCGACGCCGACCCTAACGCCACCCTGGCGCACGCGCTGGGCCTTCCGCGCGAGTTGGCCGCCCAGATCACGCCAATCGTCGAGATGGACGATCTGATCGAGGAGCGGACCGGCGCCCGCCCCGGCGAGTACGGGCGCATGTTCAAGCTCAATCCGCGCGTGGACGACATCCCCGAGCGCTTTTCGGTCGAGCACCGTGGCGTGCACCTGCTGCAGATGGGCACCGTGCGCGGCGCCGGCGCGGGCTGCGTCTGCCCCGAGAATGCCGTCCTCCGCATGCTGGTCACCCACCTGCTCCTCCGTAAAAAAGAGACCGTGATCCTCGACATGGTCGCCGGCCTCGAACACCTGGGCCGCGGCACGGCGCGCGCCGTCGATGCCATGTTTGCCATCGTCGAACCGGGCACGCGGAGCATCGACACCGCCCACCGCATCGCCGCCCTGGCTGCGGACCTGGGCGTGGAATCCCTGTGGGTCGTCGCCAACAAGGTGCGAAGCCCGCGAGACGAGGCCTACATTCGCCAACACCTGGATGGGTTGCCCCTGGTCGGCACGCTTCCCTACAGCGACCTCGCGATCGAGGCCGACATGGAGAACCGCGCCCTCTATGACGCCGCGCCCGAGCTGGCCGACCGCACCCGCCACATCATCGACGCTGTGCTGTAGCACGCTCTCCCCCGGTGGGGTCAAAGATACCCGAAGGGTGGGAGCTGGAGGGGAGCGTATGCCACAGACCCGTTTTTCCATCACGGACCCGTTCTCTCGGAAGAGAACGGGTCCGTGGGATCTACTGCTCCCGGCATAAAATCTCGCACGTATCCCGCGCGATCACCAGCTCCTCGTTCGTCGGGATCACCAGCACCTTGGTCGGGCCCACGCTGAGGTGTGGCGTCGACGGCTCGCCCTTGTGCGCGGGTGAGTTCTCCACGTTCGCCTCCTCGTCGAACACGACCCCCAGGTACTCCATATCCTGGCACACCCGGCGTCGCACCACGTCCGACTTTTCGCCCACCCCTCCCGTAAAGACGATCGCATCCACCCCGTTCATCTCGGCCGCATAGGCACCGATGTACTTTTTGATGCGCTGCGCATAGATGTCGAGCGCTAACTCACACTGCTCGTTGCCCTCTGCTGCTGCAGCCTCGATGTCGCGCATGTCGTACGACAGCTCGGTCAGGCCGAGCATGCCGCTCTGCTGGTTGAGCAGGTCGTCCATCTCGGGCGGCAGCAGACCCTCGACGCGCATCACGTACAGCACCAGCGCGGGATCGATATCCCCGCAGCGCGTGCCCATCACCAATCCTTCAAGCGGGGTAAAGCCCATGCTCGTGTCGACCGACTGGCCCTCCTGGACGGCCGTCACGCTCGCCCCGTTGCCCAGGTGGCAGGTGATGATCTTGAGCTCGGCGTACGGGCGACCCAGGATCGCCGCCGCGCGCTGCGAGACATAGAGGTGCGAGGTGCCGTGGAACCCGTAACGCCGCACGCCCAGGTCCCGGTAAAAGCGATAGGGGAGCGCATAGAGGTACGACCTGGCGGGCATCGTCTGGTGGAAAGCAGTGTCAAACACCGCCACCTGCGGCGTGTCAGGGAGCAACTCCATGCAGACCTTGATCCCGGCCAGGTTGTGCGGGTTGTGCAGCGGCGCAAAGGCCGCCATCTCCTGGATGCTGAACACGACCTTCTGGTCGATGCGCACCGAGGAGGCAAACGACTCGCCCCCGTGCACCACCCGGTGCCCCACCCCGGCGATCTCGCTCTTGTCCGCGATCACGCCCGTCTCTCGATCGAGCAGCGTTGCCAGGACGGCATCGATCGCCGCCGCGTGGTCGGGCACGGGCCGCGTATCGCGCTTTTCCTCCATCCCCGCCCGCTCGTAGCGCACGATCGCATCCTCGCTGCCGATGCGCTCCACGATTCCCTTGCCGATCACCTTCTCGCCGTCCATCTCGATCAACTGATACTTGACCGACGAACTGCCAGAGTTGAGTACCAGGATTTTCATCTTTCTCGCTGCCTCACCACGAATCACGCCTAAAAGTACGCCTCGTACCCCTCGATCCCCAGCGCATCCCGCATCACCTGCAGCTCTGCCTTTAGGTTCTCGTTCACTTGGATCCCCTCCACGCGGCGCCGCTGCTCGATCTCGTACTCTTTTTCCCCGGCCACATAGATCCGCTCCTGGCCCGGAATCTTGCGCGAGTCGTGCAGCGCGCGCACCATCGCCCCCGTGATCCGGCGGAAATCTTCCAGCGGGGAGAAATGCGCCACGTCGATGGCCAGGAAAAAGTGCCCCACCATGTAGGGACGCGGCGCGCCGTCCGGCCCGAAACCGAGCAGATCCTTCATGAACACGCCGCCCGACAGAGAGGCGCACAGGATCTCGACCATCACCGCCAGGCCGTAGCCCTTGTACCCGGCGAACTGCTCGCCCGCCCCACCGAGCGGCAGCAGCGCGGCCTGCGCCTTGCCCAGGCGCGCCAGGATATCCGTTGGGTCGGTGAGTGGATTGCCCTCCGGGTCGATCACCCATCCCTCCGGCACCGCCTTTTCCGCCCGCTCTGCCACCTCGATCTTGCCGCGCTGGCAGATCGAGGTCGCCATGTCCAGGCAGAAGGGATAGGGCAGGTCCGTCGGCGCGGCAAAGGCGATCGGGTTGGTGCCCATCATCGGCTCGCTGCCGAACGTCGGTGCGATCGAAGGGCGCGCGTTGGTCATAGTCAGGCCGACCATGCCCGCCTCCGCGGCCATCAGCGGGTAGAAACCGGCGATGCCAAAGTGCGTCCCGTTGCGCACCGTCACCGCGCCTAGCCCATACTGCCTGGCCTTGTCCATCGCCATCTGCATGCAGCGGTACGAGATCACGTGTCCCATGCCGTGGTGTCCGTCCACCAACGCCGTCGTCTCGGTCTCTTTCACGATCTCCATGGCTGTCTCGGTCTTGTGCCGACCAGAGAGGATGCGGTCATAGTAGTACTTGAGCCGGCCCACGCCGTGCGAATCGATGCCGCGCAGGTCCGACGTGATCAGCACCCTGGCACTGATCGCAGCTTCCTCCTCGGGCACGCCCAGGCCGACGAACACGTCCTGCGCGAACTGCTCGATCGTCTCTGCCGGGATGCGTTGTGTTTCCACCATGGTCGCCCTATGCCTCCTTGATTGCCTTCATATCCAGCCAGTTCTCGCCGACTTCCATGTCCACCTTGAGCGGCACGCTAAGCGCGTAGGCGCCTTCCATCACCTCGCGCACCAGCGACGACACCGCCGGCAGTTCCTCACGCGGCACCTCGAGCACCACCTCGTCGTGCACCTGCAGCACCATCCGTGCCCGCAGCCCGAGGTCGTCCAGGCGGCGATCGAGGCGGATCATCGCGATCTTGAGTATATCCGCTGCCGTGCCCTGGATCGGCGCGTTGATCGCCTGCCGCTCCGCCGCCGCCCGCTGTCCGGCATAGGCGCGCCGCGTGCCCTGCAGCTCGGGAAAGTAGCGGCGCCGCCCCAGGAGCGTCTCCACATACCCCTCGGCGTGCGCCCGGGTCCGCGTCCCGTCTAGCCAGCGCTTGACGCCCGGATAGTTCTCGAAATAGGTGTCGATGAACCGCTCCGCCTCATCGAAATCGAGGCCCGTCTGCTGCGCCAACCCGAACGCGCTCTGTCCATAAATCAGCCCAAAGTTGACCGTCTTGGCGATCGCGCGCTGCTCCTTGGTCACCTCGTCGAGCGCGATCCCATACACCGCTGCCGCGGTGCGCGCGTGCACGTCCTGCCCGCGGTGGAACGCGTCGAGCAGCGCCCGGTCCTGCGACACGTGCGCCAGGACGCGCAGCTCGATCTGTGAATAGTCCGCCGCCATAAAGAGCCACCCCTCCTCAGGCACGAACGCCTTGCGGATCTGGCGTCCCAGCTCGGTGCGGATCGGGATGTTCTGCAGGTTGGGGTTGCTCGACGAGAGGCGCCCCGTCACTGCGCCCGTCTGGTTGTACGAGGTATGTACCCGCCCCGTGCGCGGGTTGATCAGCGTCGGCAGCGTGTCGACGTAGGTCGACTTGAGCTTGGTGATCTGGCGGTGATCGAGGATCAACGGGATTACCGCGTGCTTGCGCTGCAGCAGCTCCAGCACGTCCGCCGCCGTTGAATAGCCGTATTGTGTCTTGCGGATCCCCTGCTTCGGCAGGTCAAGCTCCTCGAACAGCACCTCGCTCAACTGCTTGGTCGAGTTGAGGTTGAACGCGTGCCCCACCAGCTCGTAGATCTGGCGCTCGATGCGCTGCTGTTCAGCGTCGAGCTCGGCCGACATCTGCTCCAGGTACCCGGCGTCGAGGCGCACGCCTGCCATCTCCATCTCGACCAGGATCGGCACCATCGGCATCTCGATCTCGTGGTAGAGCTCCCACTGCTCGAGGCCGACCAGCATCTCCTTCAGCGGTTCGACCAGGCGCAGCGTCATGTCGGCATCGGCGCACGCATAGGGCGCCGCGTCAGCGATCGGTACGCGATCGAACGTGATCTGCGCCTTGCCCGTCCCGATCAGCTCCGTGATCTCGGTCATCTCCAGGCCCAGCCGGTTGAACACTTGCGCCTTGAGCCCCAGCGAGCGGCTGCTCGGCTCGATCACCCAGGCCGCGATCATTGTGTCCACCGCCACGCCGCGCACCTCGATCCCCGCCGCCTGGGCCAGCACCTCCATGTCATAGCTCGCATTGTGCGCGTATTTCTCGATCGCCGGATCCGCGAAAACCGGCTTGAGCCGATCGATCACCGTCGCCAGGGCAAGCTGCGGGCCCACGTCCGCTGGCGGGGCCTCCTCTGCCTCCACCGCCTGCTCGCCGCCCCCCTCCGCAAAGAGCGGCAGGTCGCTCAGGTCCTGTTCCGCCGCGGCGTGCCGCGCACCGGACCCGTGCCCTACCGGGACGTACCACGCCTGCCCGGGCCGGATCGAGGCCGAAATGCCCACCAGGTCCGCCAGCATCGCGTCGGTCGAGGTCGTCTCCGTATCAAAGGCAAAGCCACCTGCATCGCGCAGCGCCGCCGCCATCCGTTCCAGCGCGCGCTCGCTGTCGACCACCACGTAGCGCTGTTGGAGCTCGTCCCCCCCCGCCCCGGAGGCGTCTGCCCCGGAGGTATCCTCGGCCTCTGCACTACCGCCGCCGGCCGGGATGCGGTCGAGCAGCGAGTGGAACTCGAGCTCGCCGAACACCTCGACCACCTTCTCCCGGTCAAAGTTGCGCGCCCGCGCCTGCTGCAGGTCGAACGCGATTGGCACGTCGCAGCGAATCGTGACCAGGTCCTTGTACAGCAGCGCATCCTCGTGGCTTCCCTCTAGCGCCTGGCGCGGGCGCTTGCTCGTGATCTCGTCCAGGTGCTCGTAGATCCCCTCGATCGTGCCGTATTCCTTGAGCAGCGAGGTCGCCGTCTTGTCCCCAATCCCGCGCAGACCGGGGATATTGTCCGAGCTGTCGCCGCACAGCGCCTTGTGGTCGATCAACTGCTCGGGCGAGAGGCCATCGTAGCGCTCCTCCACCTCGCGCGGCCCGTACAACGTCTCGTCGCCATAGCGTCCGCGCGGCAGCAGGATGCGCGTCTGCTCGTCCACCAACTGCAGCATGTCCGTGTCGCCGGTCAGGATCACCGTCTCGATCCCTTCCGCTTCCGCCTCGCGCGCGAGCGTCCCCAGCACGTCGTCCGCCTCGTACCCCTCGGCGGTGACCGCCGGGATGTTGAACGCGTCGACCACCTGCTCGATCCGCTCGAGCTGGCGGTGCAGCTCGTCCGGCGTCCGGGCACGGTTGGCCTTGTACTCGGGATATTCATCGTGGCGAAACGACTTGCCGAGGTCGAAAGCGACGGCGATATAGTCAGGGGCCTGCTCGCGCCAGGTCTGCAGCAGCTTGTTGGCAAAGACATACACCGCGTTCGTCCACTCACCCTTGGAGGTGGCCATCACGTCGCCACGGTGTGCGGTGGCATAAAAGGCGCGGTAGGCCAGCGAGTGTCCATCGATCAGCAGTATCTTGGGGGCCATCGTTCGCTCCTCGGAACCGGTGCGCTACAGCACGGCGGCTCACCCACTACGTTCACCAGCCCAGGCCGCCGGGTCACCAGTCGGCTCACATTGTATCACGAGCAGCGCGGAAATCCAAACACCTTCCGCGCCCCCTTGGGACCTGCCCTTTTCTTGAAGGACGGGTCCCTGTCCCCCTACTCAATCCCAACCCAACTCTACCCAATCCAACCGATTTCTAACCAAACACAATCTCTTTGTCCCGCGTTGTTGTGGTATACTGTTTCTAGTCCTCCTTGCTTTGGCTGGGGGGCGTCTGCGTATCCCGCTAGGTGGGGGAAGAAGGATGTTCCCGCGGGATACAGGATGCCGGGCCTTCCTGGAGGATGCGAAAGAGCGGCCCGTGCACCTCGGAACCGACCCAGCCCAAACGTATGCGGGTTCCATTGACAGGGGTAACGGTACCCGATCGGTCTTGCGGGGGCAAAGATACGCGAGCGCCCAGTTGTTCACGCCTACACTCAGTGATATACTACCTGTAGAGACAGCACAAAGGTGCCTCTATCCCTCGTCGCTTTGCACCTGTCGCGGCGCAGCGCGCCCAAGCGGGGAGGTAAACATCCATATTGCGTCACTGGAGATGGTTGGTCTACTGGGCCCGTCCGCCGCTGGCGCGACGGGTCTCTGTCTGTCCCGGACAGGCCGGGCACGCGCCGCCGCGGGGGAGGTGCCCATGGGTACGCTGCGCTGGGAACAGGAACAGGCCGCGCGGCTGGAACATCTGCAGGCTCGCGCCGAGGTCGCGCGGCAGCGGCGCGACTTGCGCGTGCAAGAGGCCGAGGCGCAGGCGCGCTGGGCGCTCCACACCCGTTAGGTGCGCCACATGCGGGAGGCAGACCAGCCCGGCGGTGACGTCGGTCCACCCTCACGTACCCAGTCCCACGAAGACGCGGGGCAAGAGGCAGGATAGATGAGCAACGGTGATGGCGACGAGATGACGAACCGTGTCCCGCGACAGAAGACCTATCTGTACCTGTACATCGCCGACGAGTCGCCCAACTCGGTACGTGCCCTGGCAAACCTGGAGTCGATCTGCCAGGAGTACTTGCAGGAGGGCTGCTACCACCTGACTGTGATCGACGTCATGAAGGACCCGCTGCGGGCCCTCGACGACGAGATCCTGATCACGCCGACGCTGATCCGCCTGGGCGCGCCCTCAGTGCGCATCCTGGGCGACCTGAGCGACCGCGAGAGGGTCGTGCGCAGCCTCGGCTTGAGCGACAAGATGGAGTGAGAGAGCAAGTGGAGGAGCAGCAGGGCAGGGGTTCGGCCAATGGCGAGCTGATCGCCGACCTGGTGCAGCAGTTGGCCGAGGTCGACGCCGCCCTGCAGGCCCTGGTGGCCGGGCAGGCCGATATGGTCGTCGATCCCCAGACCAGTACGCAGCTCCTCCTGCACGAGGCGCAGGCCAACCTGCAGCGCGTCCACGACGAGCTCGAGCGGCGCGTGCAGCAGCGTACCGCTGACCTGGAGCAGGCTAACGAGGCACTGCGCGCCGAAATCGCAGAGCGAGAGCGCGCCCAGGCCGAACAGGAACGGCTGCGCCAGGAAGCAGAGCAGGAACGGGATCGCGCCACCGCGCTGGCTGCGCAGGCCCAGTTGGCCAACAATCTGCTCAACGCCCTGCTCGACCGCATGCCGGTGGGCGTGGTCGTTGCCGATGCAGATGGGCGCCTACTGCGCACCAACGCTTCTGGAGCGGCCATCCTCGGCAGCGACGTGAGCGGCAGCATACGTGGCATTGTCAAAACGTACACCTCCTACCGCCCCGACGGATCCCTTCTCCCGACGGACGAGATGCCGCTCACGCGTGCCCTCGAACACGGCGAGGTGGTCGAGGACGTCGAGGTCCTGATTCGCCGAGCAGATGGCAGCGAACGCACGATCGTGGTCGGCGCAGCCCCAGTGATCGGGGATGAGGGCCGGGTTGTCTGTGCGGTCGCTGCCTTCCAGGACATCACCGAGCGCGAGAGAGCGCGCGCGGCACTGCGCCAGTCCACCGACCGCTTGCACGTATTGTACGAGATGGAGCAGGCTATCCTCGCCGCGCGATCGCCGGCCGAGATCGCCGAGACCGCACTGAGTCACCTCGAACAGCTGCTGCCCTGCCCGCGTGCCGCTGTCTGCACTCTCGATCCGGCAGGCAGCACCGTCTCTATGCTCGCCCTGCGCCGCGACAGGCGCACAGAGATCCCCGACGGGTGGCAGGACCCGCTGCCGTTCGATGGACGGCTGCGTTCCTTTCGTCCGGGCGAGGTGCGCTTGGTACTGGATGTGGACGCTTGCTCGCCCCCCTGCCCCCTGCAAGGTGCCGTCGACTGCCAGGGGATCCGCGCCTGCGTCCAGGCGCCGCTCTTTGCCCAGGAAAAGCTGATCGGGCTGCTCAATCTAGGCCTGAACAGCCCCGAGCCGCTGAGCGACGATCAGCTCACTCTGATACGTGAGGTTGCAGTCCAATTGGCGATTGGCATCCGCCAGTCCGAGCTGTACGCGCGCGTGCAGCGCCACGCCGCATTACTGGAAGAGCGTGTAGCCGAGCGCACCGCCCAGCTCCGTGCCAGCGAGGCGCAGTTGCGCGCCATTTTTGACGGCGCCGGGATCGGCATCGCCGTCATCGATGCCGAGGGCCGGCTCCGCGATAGCAACCCGGCCCTGCAGCGCATGCTCGGCTACAGTGGTGAGGCACTGGAAGGCATGGCGTTCAGCAGTCTTCTCCATCCGGTTGACTATGGACCGGCCCTCGCCGCTTACCGGGAGCTGCTTGCCGAAGAGAGTCACAGCGAGCAGCGCACAA
>CAZLMZ010000104.1:0-10446 GCA_964560475.1 uncultured Anaerolineae bacterium | reverse complement strand
ACGAGGCGTGAGCCCGTCTGCATTCGAGACCTCCAGGGAGAGCCCTGGAACGCGATCTATTACCCGCTGGATGCCGATCTGGAGATGAGATCGGAGCTGGCGGTGCCGCTGATCGGGGCGAGCGGGCGCCTCGAGGGCGTACTGAACCTGGAGAGCCCGGTCGTTGGTGCGTTCAGCGAACAGGACAGCCTGTTGCTCCAGTCGTTGGCGACACAGGCGGTCATTGCGATCCAGGAGGTGCGCCTGCTCGACGCACTGCGGGAACTGGCGGCTGTGCTACTGGCGCAGCCGTGCGAGGAGGTGCTGGCACACGTGGTCGAGGTCGCCGGGGAACTGCTGAATGCAGCGGCAAGCGCGATCTGGACACTGCAGGGGGAGGAGCTTGTCCTCGAAGCGGCGAGCAGCGGATACCGTCGTGGGGAGCGGCTGCCGCTGCGAGGTAGCCTGGCAGGCGAAGCGGTCCTCACCGGGGAAGCGGTCCGGACGGATGACATTGGTGCAGACCCACGGTTTCATCGCCACGATCTGGCACGCGCACAGCAGTGGGCCCGCGCCCTGGTGGTGCCGCTCCTGGCGAGCGACGACCTGGCCCCGATCGGGGCGTTCAGCGTGTATAGCACGCTCGACGAGCCAGGGCGGTTTGCCGAGTCGGTGTGGGACGAAAAAGTGCTGACCTGCTTGGCACACTATGCCGCGCTTGCGGTGCACAACGCCAAGCGGCAGGAGGCACTGCGGACGGCGCAAGAGCGGCACGCTGTGGCAGAGACGTTTGCAGCGGTGGGCGATATTGCAGCCAACGTATTGCATCACCTGAACAACAAGGTGGGCACGATCCCGGTACGCGTGCAGGGGATCGAGCTCAAGTGCCCGGAAGCACTGTCAGCGGATGCTTACCTGGCGGATAACCTGCACGAGATCGAGCGCAGCGCAGCAGAGGCGATGCAGGCTGTGCGCGAGAGCCTGACTCATCTGCGCCCGATCCGCCCGGCGGCAGTCAACGTACGCACCTGCATACAGGCGGCCGTGGAAGCCAGCGAGCTGGGAGAAGGGATCTCGGTGCAGCTCTATGCGCTGGACGAGCTGCCCCCGGTGGCTGCCACCGATCAGGGGCTGAGCTTTGTCTTTGCGAACCTGCTCGAGAACGCAGCGCGCGCCATGGATGGGCGAGGATGCGTGAGCATCTCGGGGAGCGTGGACCACCACCACGTGGTCATCTCGGTGCAGGATGACGGGCCGGGGATCGCGCCTGAACTGCACGACCGGATTTTCGAGTTCAGCTTCTCGGGTCGTGGCTCGGGCAGCAGCGGCAAGCTCGGCTTTGGGCTGTGGTGGGTCAAGACGCTGATGATGCGGCTTGGCGGGACCGTCACCGTAGAGAGCGATGGCCAGAGCGGTACCACTTTTTGGCTGCGCATCCCGCGCGCAGTAGCGCCGGGTTAGGGCAGTGTCGATGCGTGCGCTGATCGTGGAAGACGACCGCTCCTGGCAGCAGATCCTGAGGGAGCTGCTGGCGGACGCGGGGCTGGAGGTGGACGTCGAGAACAGCCTGGAGGGTGCGATCGCGTGCCTCCGTAGCCGCGTGCACCGGCTGGCCGTCGTCGACCTGGCGCTGGGTGATGGCGATGTGGGCAACCAGGACGGACTGCGCGTGCTGGATGCCATCCGCCAACAGGACCCGGGCTGCGTGGCGATCCTGTTGACCGGCTATGCCACGGTCGAGATCGCGGTCAGCGCGCTGACCGCGCACGGCGCCTACACCTGCCTGCGCAAGGAAGATTTCCGGCGTACCGAGTTTCGGGCACTGATCCACGAGGCGCTGGCAAGCACACCACCTGTGAGCAATGAGCGTGGTGGCGAAACCGCCGGCTCGTCTTCCCAAGATGAGCGTCGCTCAACCGACGCTGGGCCGGCAGAGGGAGCCACGCTCGGGTCGGCGTTGGTGGTAGAGGATGACGCGGGGTGGCGAAGCATCCTATGCGAGCTCGTCACGGACGCTGGATACCAGGTCCGTGCCTGCCGCAGCTATGGAGAGGCCCTGGGCTGCCTGCGCCGGGAAAAGTATGCGCTGGCGATCCTCGATCTGTCGCTTTCGGACAGCGTGATGCACCGGCAAGATGAGCAAGGGCTGTCCGGGGCGGAGCTGGAAGGATATCGCCTGCTTGCCGAGGCGCGGGAGACCGGCGTACCCACAGTAGTGGTCAGCGGGATCTCAGCTCCAGGGGAGGTGGAGCGCGCCTACGCAGAGCGAGAGGTACTTGCCTACCTGGCAAAGCAGACCTTCGACCGGGGAGCCTTTCTGCAAGCGATCGGGGACGTACGCTCTGCCAGCGCGCTGGGCAGCGAGCTAGAGCAGTTGACGCCGCGCGAGCGCGAGGTGCTCGAGCTACTGGCACAGGGAATGACCAACAAAGAGATCGCCGAGATATTGGTGATCACGACGAACACGGTCAAACGGCACCTGAAGGCGATCTTTGCCAAGCTCGAGGTGCATACCCGGGCAGCCGCCGCAGCCAAGGCGATCCAGGCCGGCATCCCAGCAGAGCCGCTCACCTCGGATGAGAGCTAGAGCGCGTCGATCCAGATGGGCGGACGAACTAGTACGCGTAGAGCTGGCCGTAGGGTCGCACCGACAGTGGGGCGAGCTTGGTAAACGGGCGATCCAGGATCTGGGCCACATCTTGCCCAAAATGTGCGGCGAATTCTTCCACGAGTGGGCGGAGAATCTGATCGTCGGCCTCGGTGAGAGAGACCGAACCGACTTCCTTGCCCAACTGGTAGTCGTCCACCTGACCGCGGATGTACATCACGCCACCGTGCATCCCCGTCCCGATAAAGCTGGCGGTATGGCGTTCGCCAGGCTCGAGGTTGAGACCAAGCACGACCAGGACGCCACCGGCCATGTACTCGCCCAGAAAGTGCTGGGCCGTGCCACCGATGACGACGGCGGGGCGCTGCCCCTCGTATTCTTTCATGTGGATGGCAACCCGGTAGCCGACATCATCGCGGACAAAGATCCTGCCGCCGCGCATCGAATGGCCCGTGGCATCGCCGGCGCGGCCGTGGATGATCAACTCTCCGCCATTCATCGTGTTCCCACAACCATCCTGCGCGTTCCCGTGCACGACGATGCGCGGCCCGTCCATAAAGGAGCCCAGGTCGTTGCCGGGGGTGCCGTGGATGTGGATCTCGACCGGCTGGTGCAGGTCCGTTCCCAGGTAGCGTTGGCCGTAGACGTTCTGCAGTTCGATGCGGCACACTCCCGTACCTACAGCCTGGCGGAGCCTGTTGTTGAGTTCGCGATAGTGAAGCCCCAGGGCGTCTATCTGTAAGGTTGGCTGGACACACTCGATCATTGTGACTCTCCTGTACTAGGCAGGGACAAGCGCTGGCGCGCGCATACGCTGCGACCGCCGTTCCGCAGGCAGGGGCTGGCCGAGGCGCCCGACGACAGGCTCCCCGCCCACCGGCGTCCAGACACTGTCCAGCTCGTGGCTGATCAGGCGGATCGGAGCCTCTTCAGAGGCCAGATAGAGCCGGCTGCCACGTGTCGCCGCCGTGAGCGGGCGCAGGCGGATGCGATCGGTCAGCCCGATCATCTCGCCCTGGCGAGCGACGATCACAGTGAAGGGACCGTTGATGAGCAGACTGCCATAGACCTGGCGCAGCGTCCGGTACAGGTGCTGCTCTCGCGGTTCGAGCCGCTCGATCTCGACCCACAGCGGTGGCGCCATCACCTTAGCCGCCAGTTCCACCGGCAGATTGTGACGGCGCATCAGGAGGTCGGCGGCATAGGCGATGACCTCTGTATCGGTGCGCATCGTGCAGTGGTAGCCCTGCATCTCCAGGTAGCGGCGATTAGTGCCGTAGGACGAGATCTCGCCGTTGTGAACGACGGTCCAGTCGAGCAGGGCAAAGGGATGCGCCCCTCCCCACCAGCCCGGCGTATTGGTCGGGAAGCGGTTGTGTGCAGTCCAGAGGTAGGCCTCGTACTCGGAGATGCCAAAATAGTCCGCGATCTGCTCTGGGAGACCGACTCCCTTGAAGACGCCGACGTTCTTGCCGCTGCCATAGATGTAGGCGCCCATGCCAGAGGTGTTCACGGACATGACCTGGGAGACCACGTACTCGGACTCGTCTTGCGGCACGCGTGCCTGGTCGTGCTCGTCGACGCGCACAAAGTAGCGCCAGATGAGGGGCGGGTCACGCAGCCCAGGCGTTGGGTTGTGCGGCACCTCCTCGTCGTGCACAGAGATGAAAGCACTGCCGAGCAGCGATTCGACCTGGGCCCGGCTGTCGGGAACCGTGTACATGACGTGAAGGGCATAGCAGTCCGCATACTGTGGATAGCAGCCATAGGCGGCAAAGCCGGAGCCGAGACCGTTGCCTCGCTCGGTCATGTTGACGATGCCCGTGACGATGTCGTGCCCGGAAAATGGTCTCCCGGTTACGTCCATGATGCCGATCAACCCACACGCGTCATAGACCTTGTCCTGCCCATAGGGATTCTCGAGCGAACGTGCGTCCATTGTGCCCTCCACGGCTAAACCTCGATGCCTTCACCGACGACCATGTGCTTGCGAAGGTCTCTGGGCAGCGAGATCAGCCCAAAGCTACCTGAGAGCAGGTGCTCCTTGAACGGCCTCACGTCGACGCCGTCACGAATGAGGCCGGTGTAGATCCCCGCCCGGTCGATATCTCCGACAAAGATCGCGCCCACGAGCTGATTGTGATAGAGCACGAGCTTTTTGTAGACCAGAGCATCCCGATCGTACTTGTCGATGATCTCATAGTCCTCGTCGCGAGGAGGATCGGTGAGCCCGACGGATATCGTCGGCACCCCGCAAACCTCGATCGAGTTCATCGGAAAGCTGCCCTCGTAACGCTTGTCGACCCCTGCCATGTTGCATCCGGCAACGTAGCCCTGACGGTAAGCATTGGGCCAGATGGCGATCGGCCGGCAGGCATCGATCAGCATGTCGTAGGCCTGCACGCAGTCGCCTGCAGCGTAGACATCGTCGATGGTGGTCTGCATGTGGCGATCCACGCAGATCCCGCGCTCGATGGCGATCCCCGAATCCGCCGGAATCAAGCCCGTGTTCGGACGTACGCCGATGGCAAAGAGGACCAGGTCGCAGTCGATGCGCTCGCCATCTCGCAGGACGGCGTGATCCACGCGTCCCGTGCGGCCGATGATCTCCTCGACAGTCGTGCCCGTGCGTACCTCGACCTGGTGTTGACGCAGGATGCTCTCGGCCATCTTGGACGCAGTGCGATCAAAGGTCGTGCTCAGGATCCGGTCTGCCAGTTCGACGATCGTGACCGCGATGCCACGCTCGATCAGCGCTTCGGTGGTCTTGAGTCCAATCAGGCCGCCACCGACGACGAGGGCCGACTCGACCCGGTTGTCGTCGATATAGTGGTCGATGCGCCGCGCGTCCTGCCAGGTGGTGAAAGTGTAGACGCCGAGCAGGTCAGCGCCCGGCAAGGGGGGCACGAACGGCTTGCCTCCCGTTGAGATCAGCAGGCGGTCGTATCCGACCTGGCCACCGCCAGCAAGAGAGACGGTCTTGGCCCGAACGTCGATCTGGGTCACCTCGACGCCGAGCATGGTCTCGACGTCATTGCGCTCGTAAAAGTCCTCTGGCCGGTAGTGCATGCGGGTCTCGTCGACCGTGCCTCCAAGCAGGTAGGAGATCAGCGGGCGAGAGTAGACGTGATGCGGCTCATCTGCGACGATGGTGATGGCGCTCTGTCGATCATAGTGGCGGATCGCCTCGACTGCTCCTACTGCTGCTGCCGAGTTGCCGATGATCAGGTATCTCATAGCTGTCTCTCCTCTACGCCGACCCGTTGCCAGACGGGGTGTCCTCGACGAAGGTGAGGGCCTCGTTTGGGCAATGGGCCACGCAGACCGGGACCTCGTTCCCATAGCAGAGGTCGCACTTGGAGGCTGCCCTGCGGCCAACGATGTTGCGCTGGATGGCGCCGAAGGGACAGACCATGATGCACATCCAGCAGCCGACGCATTTGTCTTCGTCGCAGAGCACGGCGCCTGTCTCTTCGTCGCGGTGCATTGCGCCGGTCATGCAGGCCTCCAGGCAGGCGGCCTCCTCGCAGTGACGGCACTGCATAGCGAAGGAGAGGGGACCTTGCTCTTCGACCAGCAGGCGGGCCATGGCCCGCGGCGCCTCCTCCTTGAAGGCCTTGATGATCTTTCTGGACTGCGAATGCTGTACCAGGCAGTGGATCTCGCACAGCCTGCAGGCGATACAATACTCTTCGTTCACGTGGATCCGTTTCACGGGATTTCTCCTTGCCGGCCAGATGCCAGGACGGCTCTAGGATCAGGGAACGCAGTTTGAGCGCGGTGACTGGTCATGGCTGGCCCGCCCCCTTGACACCCAGCGTATCGAGCTCGACCTGGCTGAGACCGACGGCGCGCAGGTGGTCTCGGTTGCCCCGCAGGCTCTCGATGGCATTGACGCCCATTCCGCCGAGCATCTCTTTGATCTCGAGCGACCAGGCGCGGATCAGGTTGGACAGGCGACGGCTGCCAATGTTGGGATTGAGCCGCTTGGTGAGATAGGGATCCTGAGTGGCGATTCCCCAGTTGCACTTGCCGGTGTAGCATTTCTGGCAGAGATGGCAGCCGAGCGCTACCAGGGCGCCGGTACCGATGTAGACTGCGTCTGCGCCGAGGGCGATGATCTTGACAATGTCGCCGCTGTTGCGGATCGAGCCGGCAGCGATCAGAGAGACCTCGTTGCGGATCCCCTCCTCGCGCAGCCGCGTGTCGACCGACGCGATCGCCAGCTCGATGGGGATCCCGACGTTGTTGCGGATGATGGTGGGTGCGGCGCCCGTGCCGCCGCGCAGGCCGTCGATGGCGATATAGTCTGCACCGGCACGAGCGATGCCGCTGGCGATCGGAGCGACGTTGTGGACGGCAGCGATCTTGACGCCGACCGGCTTGGCATAGTTAGTGGCCTCTTTCAGCGCATAGATCAACTGGCGCAGGTCCTCGATCGAGTAGATGTCGTGGTGCGGGGCAGGGGAGAGGGCATCCGTGCCCATCGGGATCATGCGCGTCTTGGAGACGTCAGCGGAGACCTTTTCCCCAGGGAGGTGCCCACCGATGCCCGGCTTGGCGCCCTGGCCGATCTTGATCTCCAGTGCTGCCGCTGTTTCGAGGTACTCTGGATGGACGCCAAAGCGACCAGAAGCCACCTGGGCGATGGTCCACGGCCCGTACTGGTAGAGGCTGGGATGCAGCCCACCCTCGCCAGTGTTGTACATGATCCCGCTCTGTTTTGCTGCCCGTGCCAGCGAGAGACAGGCGTTGTAGCTGATCGAGCCATAGGACATTGCCGAGAACATGATCGGGGTCTCGAGCGTCAGTTGAGGGGAGAGCTGTGTCGTGAGCTCGACGCCGTCCCCGTTCTCGGACAGTTCGACCCGGCCCGGCTTGCGGCCAATGTGCGTCCGCAGTTCCATCGGCTCCCTCAACGGATCGATCGACGGGTTGGTGACCTGCGAGGCATTCAGCAAGAGATGATCAAAATAGATCGGCTGTGCCTGGTCGCAGCCCATGCCGGTGAGGAGAATGCCACCCGTCTCGGCCTGCTTGTAGATGCTGTTGATCCGGTCTGCAGTCCAGTTCGCGTTGGAGCGAAAGTCCAGCAGGGTGCGGCGAACGGTGAGTGCGTGCGTGGGGCAGAGTGTGACGCAGCGATGGCAGCCCACGCAGCGCGACTCTTCACTGTAGACCCAGTCATCCTCCGGATCATAGGCGTGGACGTCGTTCGCACATTGGCGCACGCAGACCTGGCACGCAATACAGCGCTCTTGATCTCTCTCGATACGGAACTCTGAGGTTAGCAGCGTAAGGGCCATTGATCGTCGTGACCGCCAACTGGCAAAAGCCTACAAGGACACAAAAAACCGCCGTGAGTCCAGGCTCGACCGGGCCCTGGTCGTCAACGACCGGGGTCTGATCACAGAGCCCCATTTCACGGCGGCGTGAAAGACATACGCGCGGTAGCTATGGTCCTGCCGACCCGACACAGAGAGATGGTGCATCCCTGTGTCTCTACAGTGGCGGCTGTTCTCCTTTCTTGGGCGTCAAGCTCAGTCTTGAGCTTGCGCTTGCTGTTGTCCCTCCTGCAGGCGGTCCTCGAGCAATGTAAAGTGCTGCATCAGGATCGTCTTGCCGGTGTCACTATCTCCTGCCGAGATGGCCTCTACCATCGCACGGTGGCTGGACCACATGCGCTGGTAGTAGCTCAGCTCGAAATAGCGGTGCAGGCCCACAGCCTCGTAGGCGTCCCAGTAGGCATTGAGGAGTCCCTGGGCAAATGGGTTGTCGAGCCGGCTGTAGATCAGAACGTGGAAATCGCGGTGCTCGCGGTGCGGAATCTCGATCGGCTTGCCGCGCAGCCGCTCTTCGGCGCGATCCACGATATGTGCGAGCTGGTCGATCTCGTCCTGCCCCAGCTCGGAGACCGCTTCTTCCCAGAAGGCGACCTCCATCCGCGCGCGCAGCCGGTAATAGCGGTCGAAATAGCTCTTGTTGCAGGCAATGCTGTACAGGATCAAGGGCCGTACGGCAGCATAGAAGTCAAAGGGACAGACGTACGTGCCGTCTCCGGGCCGCATCTCGATCACGCCGTACGCCTGGGCAGCGATCAGGTCCTCGCGAAGCTTGCCCCGGCTCACACCTAGCTGCCTTGCCAGTTGATCGAGCGGAGGCAGCTTGGCGGGTTCATCCTGCCGCTCGGCAAGCTCCTCATCGATGATGTAGCGCATAATCGAATGGGGGAGGACGTCTTGGCTCACTGCATACTCCATTGCTCTCTATTCCCGGTCCGGCCCACAACGGTGTTCGAAAGATTGTACCGATTATACCTTTATAATCGATTCTTGTCAAATCGGCCGGCATACTCGATTTTGCGTTCGCAGCAACGGCTTCGGCCGTCTCCGGGCAGGGGAGAAAGCGCTGAAGCGCTCGCTACGAGCCCGGTGAAAAGGCATCGAAAGGGACGAGGATGCTGTGCGGGAGGGCGTATCGATGGTGGAAATGCCGATCACGCACGGGTGCGGCTGCAGCCACAGCCGTACCCGCGCAGGGATGGATGGATCGGGGGCTAGGTCAGCGAGCGATGGTGCCTGGTCAGCTCCTCGGGAGGAGCGTGCAGGTTTGGCCCGCCCGCGTGTGGAAGGAAGTGAGCCCCTCCTGGGTCCGGCGCACGGCCACAGCACCCTCGGGGCCATAGACATCGACCGGTACAGGGGGACGGACGGTGCATTCGCCATCCTGCCGGGCGCGGATGGTGGCGCGGGTGAGCTTGCCTTTCGCCCAGGCCATCCCGATCGTGAAACCGCCACGGGCGCACAGGCCGGTGACACGACCCTCGTCCCAGCTAGCCGGCAAGGCAGGAAGCAGCTCGACGTAGCCTGCGTGTGATTGGAGCAGCATCTCGGCGATCCCAGAGGTCGCACCCAGGTTGCCATCGATCTGGAAAGGCGGATGCGCGTCAAAGAGGTTCGGGTAGGTGCCGCCGCCCGCGTAGTCGGTGCGGTCGGATCCGGTCAGGCGGAGCTGATTGCGCAGCATGCGGAGCGCGTGGTCGCCATCCTTGAGCCGGGCCCAGAGGTTGATCTTCCACCCCATCGACCAGCCGGTGCCACCGTCGCCGCGGAAAAGCAGGGACTGGCGTGCTGCGTGGTACAGGTCGGGTGTATGCTCGGTGATCTCGTCACCGGGATGGAGTCCCCAGAGGTGTGACACGTGGCGGTGCTGGTTCTGCGGGTCGTCCTTGTCGGTGACCCATTCCTGCAACTGCCCGTACTGCCCGACCTGGTTGGGAGCGATGCGGCTGCGGAGTATGGCAAGCTGGCTACGCAGCTCGGCATCGACATCCAGGCGCTGTGCTGCGGCGATCACGTGGCCGAACAAGTCGCGCACGATCTGGTGATCCATAGTCGGGCCCGGCACGAGGCCGCCGTTCTCGGGCGAGTTGGAGAGCGGCGAGATCAGCCAGCCGGTCTGTGGATCCTCGGCCAGCGTATCGACAAAGAACAGGGCAGCCCCCCGCAGCAGTGGGTAGGCACGCTCAGCCAGGAACCGTTCATCTCCGGTAAAGAGATAGTGCCACCACAGGTGCTGGCACAGCCACGCCCCTCCCGTCGGCCAGATGCCGTGATTCGCCGCATTGATCGGCGCGGCGCCGCGCCACAGGTCGGTGTTGTGGTGCAAGACCCACCCTCGTGCGCCATAGTGCTCCTGGGCGACGCGACGGCCCGTCTCAGCCAGGTCGGCCAGCATGTCAAAGAGCGGCTCGTGGCACTCGGAGAGGTTCGTCAGCTCTGCCGGCCAGTAGTTCATCTCTGTGTTGATGTTCGTCGTCCACTTGCTGTCCCAGGGAGGGTCCAACCGGTCGTTCCAGA
>CAZLMZ010000103.1:0-10452 GCA_964560475.1 uncultured Anaerolineae bacterium | reverse complement strand
AACTCTTCGGCACGGACGGGATCCGGGGGCAGGCAAACCGCTATCCCATCACCCCGGAAGTGGCACTCCAACTGGGCAAGGTGGTCGCGCACGTCTTTGCCTCTTCAGGGCACGGCAGCCGGCGTGCCGTGATCGGCAAAGACACGCGCCTGTCGGGCTATATGCTCGAAACGGCGTTGACGAGCGGCCTGGTATCGATGGGCATGGACGTATTCCTGGTGGGGCCGGTGCCAACCCCGGGCGTCGCCCACTTGACGCGTTCCATGGCCGCCACCGTCGGCATTATGCTCACCGCGTCGCATAACCCTTACGATGACAACGGGATCAAGATCTTTGACCACGAAGGTTACAAGCTGCCCGACGAGATTGAAGAGCAGATCGAGGAGCGCGTGCTTTCGGGTGCACTGACGAGCGAGCACATCCGCAGCGCAGACCTGGGAAAGGCCTACCGGGTCGAAGATGCACGAGGCCGGTATATCGAACACGCCAAGAGCGCGATCGGCAGTCAGAATCTGCGCGGTCTCAAGATCGTCCTCGATTGCGCCAACGGCGCTTCGTACCAGGCGGGGCCCTGGATCATGAGGGAGCTCGGAGCCGAGGTGATCAAGGCCAACGCAGAACCGGACGGGTACAACATCAATAACGACTGTGGCGCGCTGCATCCAGAGGTCATTGGTGAGCTCGTCCGGCAGCACGGCGCGGACGTGGGCATCGCGTTCGATGGCGATGCCGACCGCGTCGTGTTCGCCGATGCCCGCGGGCAAGTCGTCTCTGGTGACCAGATCCTGGCCATGTGCGCCTTGGATCTCGAGGCACGGGGACAACTCAAGCACAGCACGCTGGTGGTGACCTCGATGAGTAACCTTGGACTGCGCGAGGCGGTGGCTCGTTCTGGGATTAAGGTCGTCACCACAAGAGTCGGCGACCGCTATGTCATCGAAGAGATGCGAGCGAATGGGTACAACCTCGGCGGCGAGAACTGCGGTCACGTGATCTTTCAGGACTATGCAACAACCGGAGACGGCATCGTCACCGCGCTGCAGGTTCTCAAGCTCATGAGGCAGTCGGACAAGCCCTTGGCTGAGCTCGCAGACTGCATGACCGAGTACCCCAGCGGGCTCGCGAGCTACCCCGTGGTGGCCAAGCCACCTCTGGAGGATCTGCCCGTGCTGCAGGGTGTCCTGCGCGAGTTCGGGAACGCGCTGAACGGCGGCGGACGGACGCTGGTACGCTATTCTGGTACGGAAGACAAGATCCGGCTGATGGTCGAAGCGATCGACACCAACACGGTCGAGGCATGGATGCATCGGCTCAAGCGTGCGCTGCAGGCGGAGGGGCTCCTTTCCGAAGAGATCGTCTGATCTGGCTGCCTGTGGACAAGCCTGCATGCGTGGCATCCACCAGCCTGGAAGGTACTCAGCATGTATGCCATCGTCCTCGATGCTGGACGCCCTGAGACACTAGCGCCACTAACCTCCAGCCGGCCGCTCGCCGAGATACCAGTGGCCAATCTGCCTCTGCTCCACGCCCAACGCCGCCGCCTGCAGATGGCCGGGCTCGATGTGGAGGAACCGCCTCCCGACGGCGCGCCCCGCCTGATCCAGGCAGGCGATGCCTGGTTGTCGTCCGTCATGTTGCGCCGACTGAGCGCGGCTGCCGGACCGCTATGTGTGCAGGACGAGCGCGGGCGTATCCTGGCCTGGGTCAGCGGCGGCGAGACCGTCCCTACCACGGACGAGACTATTGCTGCGGACGAGAGCTCGTACAGCCTGGCCTATCCATGGGATCTGCTGCGGGTGAACGAGGAACTCGTCGGCGTGCTCGCTGCCGACAAGATCGAGGGCAACCTCAGCGAGCGTGCGGTCATTGAGGGTACACTCGTCCTCGGCAGAGGGAGCCGGGTCTTGCCTGGTGTCTACATCGAGGGCAACGTGATCATCGGTCGCGACTGCAAGGTCGGTCCCAACTGCTATATCAGGGGCAGCACCAGCATTGGCGACGGGTGCCACCTGGGCCAGGCTGTCGAGATCAAGAACTCGATCGTCATGGCACGTACCAGCATCGGGCACCTGAGCTACTGCGGCGACTCGATCGTCGGTGAAGGCGTAAACCTGGGCGCCGGAACGATCACAGCGAATCTACGACACGATGGGAAGAATAGCCGCTCTGCAGTGGACGGGACGTTGGTCGACACCGGGCGCCGCAAGCTGGGCGCCATCATCGGGGACCACGTGCACACTGGTATTCAAACGAGCATCTACCCAGGACGCAAGATCTGGCCTGGCCTGTGGACGCGTCCCGGAGCGATCGTGCGCTCCGACATCGATCACCAGCAGGATCTGGCAGCGCACTAAGCGGCGCGTCGTGCGGCTGCTTTGCATCCTAGATGGAGTAAGGTACTATGTGCGGCATCGTGGCTTATGTGGGCCAGCGCAATGCACTCGACGTGCTCCTGAACGGTCTAAAAAGAGTCGAGTACCGGGGTTATGACTCGGCTGGCGTCGCCGTCCTCAATGATGGCCATCTCTCACTGCTCAAGGCCGCGGGCAAGGTGGCGAACCTGGCACAGCGAGTCGATGAAGCCTGGTCCCCAGATTTGCGTGACTCGGCCCATATGGGGATTGCCCATACGCGGTGGGCCACCCACGGCCCGCCGACCGACAGCAACGCTCATCCTCATCTCGATGGATCAGGACAGCTAGCTCTCGTACACAACGGGATCATCGAGAACTATGCGACCTTGAAGCAGCAGCTCGAATCGAGAGGGCACTGTTTTGCCTCCGAGACGGACAGCGAGGTGCTCGCCCACCTGATCGGCGAACTCTACCAGGGCGACCTGCTGGCAGCCGTTTGTGCCGCCCTACAGCACGTCGAGGGCACGTTCGGTCTCGCTATCATGGACGCCCGGCACCCCGATATGGTGATTGCTGCGCGGCGGGGCAGCCCCATCCTGATTGGCCTCGGCGCCCAGGAAAAGATCGTTGCCAGCGATGCAGCAGCGATCTTGACGTACACGCGGCAGGTGATCTATCTGGACGACAATGACATAGCCGTCGTCACCCCCACCAACGTAGATATCTGTGACCTGAACCGATTCCCGGTCGCCCGCGAGACGGCATCGATCCAATGGGATGCCGCAGCCTCCCAACGCGGCGGCTATGAGCACTTTATGCTCAAAGAGATCTTTGAGCAGCCCACTTCACTGAGCGACACGATTCGTGGGCGTCTCGATCTGACGCTTGGCACTGCGCTCTTGTCAGGGCTGAATATGACCCCGCGCGAAGTCGTGGACATTGGCCGGCTCGTCACAGTGGCGTGCGGCACATCCCTCCACGCCGGCCTGGTCGGCGAGTACTATTTCGAGGGACTGGCGGATCTGCCTACAGACGTCGAGCAAGCGGCCGAGTTTCGCTACCGGAACCCGATCGTGACCTCTCGCGACCTCGTGATCGCGATCAGCCAATCCGGCGAGACGGCTGACACGCTGGCTGCGGTCCGGGAGGCCCGGCAAAAGGGAGCGCTGATCGCAGGCGTCTGTAACGTCGTCGGCTCGACCATTGCCCGTGAGACGGGCCGTGGCGTCTATCTGCACGCAGGGCCCGAGATCGGCGTCGCATCGACCAAGGCATTCACGGCACAGGTTACCGTATTGTTGATGATGGCCCTCAAGTTTGGCCGCTGCCGGCGGCTCTCTCGTGAGCGCGGCATGGAGCTCTGCCGCGAGATCCAGCAGATCCCGGCAAAGGTCGAGGATGTCCTGGCAGAGAACGATCGCATCGCCCGGGTGGCGGAGGCTTATGCCGGTGCGCAGAACGCGTTCTTTATCGGGCGAGGCTATCTCTATCCCATTGCCCTGGAGGGGGCGCTCAAACTCAAGGAGATCAGCTACCTACACGCTGAGGGCTATCACGCTGCGGAGCTCAAGCACGGGCCGATCGCCCTGCTGCAGCCCGATGTGCCGGTCGTGGCGCTCGCCAACGACGTGCCAGGCAAGGAAAAGACGCTCAGCAACATCCAAGAGTGCCGCGCCCGCCATGCGCCGGTCATTGCCGTTCGGACGCGCGGCGACGACGGTATCGATCAACTGGCGAACCACACCATCGAGGTCCCACCTTCCTCAGCGCTGGTCGCCCCGATCACAACCACCGTCGCCTTGCAGCTATTCGCCTATCACGTGGCCCGCTACCGCGGTTGCGAGATCGATCAGCCGAGGAACCTCGCCAAGAGCGTCACGGTAGAGTGAGCGGATAGAGTAGCTGCGCGCGGTCCTGGGCCACTTCTGCCGGAGGAAGCTGTCTGGAAGGACGCTCATTCATCTTCTCCACATCGATAATGCGAGGTATCATTCATCAGGGTGACCATAGGTTCTTTCCCCCGCCACTCGATCCGGTTCAGCGCACACGGCAATTGCCCAATGCGCGCTCGATAGAGGCGGGGCGGCATGCTCAAGAGGTCGCAGAGCAGCAGCCGGTTGACCGCCTTGTGCGCCACAACCAGGACAGATTGCCCGGCATGTGCGGCAACGATCCTGTAAAGAGCAGACACCGCCCTGGCGAGCACGCTGTACCCTGACTCACCTCCGGGTGGCAGCACGCTCGCCGGATCGGCTGTCCACGCCGCGTACAGCTCTGGGTACTGGGCCACGATCTCGGTCCGCAGCATGCCATCCCAGGCCCCGTAATCCACCTCCACCAGCTCAGACACCAGTTCAGGCGACAGCCCGTGGCGCTCTGCCACGATCGATGCCGTGTCCACACAGCGCTGCAGCGAGCTGCAATAGACCGCGGCGATCGGTTCGCCTGACAGCCGCAAAGCAAGTTGCCTGGCCTGCCAGCGACCAGGGTCGCTCAGTTCCGTGTCTGCTCGTCCATTATACCGATCTTCTGCTGCCCAGCCTGTCTCTCCATGCCGGGCCAGCCACACCGTGGTCGTCATCCCTCACCTTTACAGAATTCGGGGTCTACCAGCTGCGTATGGTTTCGCACGTCGAGCCGATCCTCATGCAATTCCAGCGGATACCGCCTCTACGACTGCGTGTTCGCGCCGCATCAGGAGACGCGATAGGGGACGCAGCGTCACCGCATACAGGAATCCGCTGTAGAGCGCTGCGAGCGGGAGCGTGATCGCCCATCCAGGCCGCCAGAACAGATACGGCAGGACGATCATCGCCAGCACAGGCGCCGCCGAAACACCCCATGCAGCCAGGCCCCACAGGTTACCGTGTCTCTGCCCGCTCGTGAACTTGAGTTGGGCTCGATAGGGCACCAGCACAGCCACAAGGCTGCACAGCGGTAAGATACCTACCTGAACACACACGCCAAAGAACATCCCTAGTGGCAGCACGATCCACCGCCCGCTGAGCACCGCGATCGCCAGCGCGAGGATCAGGTCCTGCGCCAACGTGAGGACGAGGACGGACAGGTTCGCCGACGCCAGTACGTAGCGTCGATCGACAGGCGACGCTGCCACGGATGCGAACCCATCACGGTCGAACGTGCCAAAGTAGTTCGCCGTGATCGCCATGTTTGTGCTCATACTGGTCACCGCCGCCGCAAGCAGAAAAGCTGCAAACGGCGCGACATCACGCCAACCCTCCGCGATGTCTCGTCCGCGAAAGCCACGCAAGGGCAAGATAGCCGCGACGACCATCATTAGCGACGAAAAGAGGACCCGCCTTGCGGCTGGACTCCGCCATAGATAGCGCCAGTCCTTGGCGAACAGGGCCCAGAATGCCGGCGGCCCCGGCAAGCGCAGACGGGACTGCCGATGCCGCACTCGCTCTGGCCCAGTGCGGAGCACCGCACCTGCCATGAGCCGCCGCGTCACTCGAGCGTGCACCACGAGCAGCATGCCTACCGTAGCTCCGGACGCGACAAGCAGGAGGAGCCCATCCCACCAGTCTCCCCCGAGCGCAGATGTCATCGCCGCAGTGGCCCATCCTGGAGGCGTCCATACCAAGAACCGTGACGCTCGCATGGTTTCCAGGAAGGCACCAAGACGGTTCACGAAATCGGTCAAGGTCTCGGCCTGATCGATTCGTGCCAACTCCTCAAGCCCACGCACCTGCAGAAAGGGAGGCAGTTGTCCGGTTCCCTGGGTCATCTGCTGCAAGATCATCTGTCCTAACCAGCAGGTAACAAAGGGCAGCGAGAGCAGAGCCAGCGCCAGCGCGCGCAGCCGCCGGTCGCCCGCGACCAGGTCGAACAGATCTTCCATGATGCGGCCGGTAAGGACGAGCAGCGCAAAGACAGGCACGACGCTGAGGACGATCAACGGCAGAGCCAGCGGCCGGTGCCATGCGAGTCCCGCGATCTCGCCGAGGAGCAGTGGCAGCGTCCACACGCCGGTCATCGTAAGCGAGGACACGAGCGCTGTGCCGACAACGATCGTCCGGAACGCGACCGGATGCACAAACAACTGCGAGACATCAAAGCGCTCGATGAGCTGCGAGTTGTACGCGGCGGGCAGCAGCAACCACGTGCCGAACAGCAGTACGTTAGTAACCATCGCCAGTTCGCGCGCAGCAGCGGGCGGAAGCATCGCCAAGCCCACTGCCAGGGCCAAGCCCATCGCCAGGAAGAGTGGCAGAATCATCACCAGCATTGCCACGCGTGCCAAGAGGCGTACTGCCTGCAGCCTATCCGCCACGCGACGCGTGCGGAACATCGACCGCGTCAGGAGCCACTGCAGCCAGAGGAGCGCCTTTAGCTCACGCCACATCGTGGCTCTCGCGTTCGCCCCGGCTCCCCGTCAGCCAGTCGAGCAGGCCTTCGTCCTCGACCCGGGCGCCGATGGTATACAGGAACACATCTTCGAGCGGCGCGTCCTCCGCAAGGGCCGCACGCACGCGCAGCGCCTCAATGCTCCCCATCCCTGCCAGTTGCCCCTTGTTGATGATCCCGACCTGGTCACAGAAACGTTCAGCCAGCTCCATCACGTGCGTCGAAAAGAACACCGTCGTCCCGCGCTGCGCCACCATGTCGCGCAGTACCTCCTTGATCGCGCGGGACGAGACCGGGTCGATCCCCTCGAATGGCTCGTCGAGGAACAGCACCTCCGGTGCGTGTACCAGAGCACAGGCCAGAGCCGTCTTTTTGCGCATGCCGTGCGAATAGTCGAGGATCATCTTGTCGGCACTGTCCTCGAGTTCGAGCAGCGAAAGCAGCGGTGGGATCCGCCGCCGGATCTCCTCCTGGCCCAGCCCGTGCAGGCGAGCGACGAACTCGATCTGCTCGACAGCGGTCAACCGCTCGTAAAGGCTGAGCCCCTCCGGGACGACACCAATGCGGCGCTTGACCTCGAGCGCGTCCAGGCTGACGTCGAATCCTCCCACCCAGGCCGTACCAGCCGTAGCCGGCAAGAGGCCGATCAACATATTGATCGTCGTGGACTTGCCGGCGCCGTTTGGCCCGAGGAAACCAAAGATGATCCCGCGTGGGACAGCCAGGCTGAGACGATCCACGGCGACGAGATCGCCAAAACGGCGAGTCAGATTCTCGGTGCGGATCACCGGCTCGTCACTCGCCATCTCGCCCCCTGCCCCTATGCCAGACGCAACCGAGATCCAGCATCGTGTGCTCCCTCCATTGACGAACCTGCCGCCCCTACAGCATACCCATCGGCAGTGGCTCGAACGTCGTCCTGAGCTCCTGCGTTCGCCCTGTCTCCGCTGCCCGGTACCCGGACTCGATGATATCGATCACATGCCGTGCGTGTTCGGGGCTGGCCACGGGCTCTGTGCCGTCACGCGCACAGTCCACAAGCTGCATCAGGTCTTCGAAAACGTGTGACTCGGGCATGCCCTGGTGGTCGCCGACCACGTGCGGCTGGTGATCGTCTGTCCTCTTGAGCTCCTCGTCGCCGAGACATGTGCCAACAATCGCGCCCTCGGTTCCATAGAAATTGGGCTGAAAGCCCCGGCTGACGCTTCCTGCCACGGTGCCGTACACAAAGGCAAAGAGCGCATCCCCAAAATCGAGCAGCATGAGCGTGCTGTCGTCCATGTCGGCCTCGATCTCGGCACCGCGGAACTCGCGCAGCGGGAGCACCAGGCCGGACAGGGCAGTCACACTACGTGCGGGGCCCAGGATCCCGGTCAGGTTGTGCAGCGAGTAGACCGTCACGTCGTACTGAGGTCCCCCTCCCGGCCTGCGGAAGTACCAGCTTGGGTCAACGTTCGTCAACACGCCATCGCCAGTGCGGAACTCTTCCTTGAGGTGGTAGTCACTAATGGCAGCACCCGCAGCCGCCCACACCATTCTGCCCAGCGCTCCTTCCAGGATCCGCCTGCGGATCCGCCGGTTGTGAGGGTGCAGCATCATCCCGGGCGAGGCGACCAGGCAGACGCCCGCCTCACGGGCGCGGGCGATCAACTGGTCCGCCTCATCGACCGTCGTGGTCATCGTCTTGTTGACGTGCACGTGCTTGCCTGCTGCGACGGCCATCATGCCCTGCTGAAAGTGCAGACCGATCGGGGAGCACAGCGTCACAGCCTCCACCGCGGGGTCAGCCAGCAGGTCTTCGTAGCGTTCATACGACGATGCGACGCCGTACTCGACCGCTGCCGCCTCTGCGCGGCCTGGCACTGGATCGCAGACGGCAGCCAGCCGCACGCGGTCCTGCACATCCGGCATGCTCAGGTGCCTCAGCGCGCCACGGATCCCGATCGCGCCGGCCCCAACGACTCCTATGCCCAGCGGCTCTCTCATGGCTGCGCCTCCCCATCCTTCAGGTACTGTCGCCAGGAGGTCTGGTGCACCCAGCCTACGGTCTCTTGCAGGCGGCGGTTCGAGAGAAAACTGCCGTGCCCATCCAGATCCCGAACGAGGGGCAACAGATCGGGCCGGAAGCACTCGATCAGTTCCCGCGAAGGCTCGAGGGCCGTCGTATCGTCGGCATTGCAGAAGTAGACGCCGTGGGTCTCGATCTCGTTCGCCTTTTCCATCAGCAGCCGGTGAGCAGAAGCCACGTCTTCGCTCCCTACCCATTCCCAGAGCCACGGGCTCCAACCTGCTACGGGCGCTGCGCGCGCTGCTATTCCCCGCCGACGTTCCTCGTTGCAGATGCCGGCCGCGCGAACGGCATAGGTGCGCATCCCGTAGGCGTGCGTGTAGGACTCGAGCAGCAGCTCTCCCGTCAGCTTGCTATACGAATACGAATCCTCGACGTCAGGAGGGTGCGTCTCATCGATCGGCAGGTACTGGAATGGAAAGGGCCGGTCGCTGATCCGGTAGCCGTGCCCGAGCGCGCAGTTGCTGCCCGTCATCACAAAGATGCCAACGTCCGCGCGCAGGGCCGCCTGCAGCAGGTAGTAGAGTCCCATCACGTTCGACTGCATGGTCGTATCGAACGGGATACCGCGCTCTTTTGCCGCCTCCTGTTCCCGAGGATGGTCCGTGGGCCAGGGCTGGGCCGCCAGGTGCTGGATGGCATCGAACCCGCCCCGCACGGCCTTTTCACAATCCTCGAAGGACCGGATATCGCCCTCCACCCACGGCAGGTGACTCAGGGCCGCCGAGGGCGCCCGCCGTGAAAAGAGGGTCGGGTCGTGCCCTGCGCGCTCTAGCTCAGCCACGACATAAGGGCCGAGACGCCCGCTGCTGCCTGTTACCAGTACCTTCATCTGATCCTCCTCTGTCTTGTCTCTGCCCCGCCCGAGTCGCACAGGAAGAGGCTATGTGTGATGCGCGTCGTGATCCGTGAGCGGCGTGTGATCGTGATAGTATCCTTGCTGGTGCATCCGGTTGTGCAGCGAGCGGTGGGCCGAGACGAGGACCATCCGCATCCGCCTGTACGCCGCATCCTCGGCGCGCGTCCCGACTGTATCCAGGTAGGCCAGGGCACCTTCGATCTGCTCCAGGATGGTGAGCGCATCGGCAGCGGCGAGAAAGGGTGACCCGGCGACCCTGATCATCACCGGCGAGCCGTGCGCGGCGACGATCTCGGGCCGGTCTGGATAGTGACCGCGCACCAGCAGTGCCAACCAACTGCTCTCTTGCACTTTCACCGACCACTGCCCGCTGGCCTGGCCAGGCGTCACAGAGACGCTCTCCCGGATCTCGCCGTTGACGATCAGCTCCA
The DNA here is from genome assembly GCA_964560475.1 of uncultured Anaerolineae bacterium. Lineage (GTDB taxonomy): Bacteria > Chloroflexota > Anaerolineae > JAFGEY01 > JAFGEY01 > BS750m-G44. The sequence continues at coordinate 372 of CAZLMZ010000103.1, read as the reverse complement.
CGCGCGACAGCGGCAGGGTCACACTGGCGACCTGCCACGTCACGTCGACCGTGCCCCCATGCTCGCCGATCTCGATCCAGCTTCCCATCGGCTGGCCATCGACCGCCATGTCGAGGAGCGGTCCATAGGTGACAAAGGTCTCGCCGCGCTGGATGGCATCCATCCAACGCCGGTAGGTAAACGGCTCGTCCGTCGGGATCCGCGCGTAGGTCCGGACCGTGCCGACGGCCGTGGTGGCGGACATCTTGTCCGTCCCGCCAACCGCCGGCACGAGGTACCCGCAGTTGAGGTAGCGATACCAGTCGGAGAGGGAATAAGGATCGATGCCGCTGTACAGATCGCCCCACGACGTCATCTCGATCGCGTCAATGT
>CAZLMZ010000102.1:6607-10482 GCA_964560475.1 uncultured Anaerolineae bacterium | reverse complement strand
CCCAGGATCGGACCCACGGTCTTGGCCGGGGCAAGCAACGTGTTGGTCAGGCCGATGTAGGTTGGACGGTCCTCTGGGGCGCAGAACTCGAGGATGATGTTCATCTGCGATACCGACTCGGCCGACGTCGCGATGGCGAGCAGGGCAAAGGTGGCCCATAGCCAGGCAGGCGAGGAAGCCAGCCAACCGACCAGGGCCGTCAGCGCCATGGCGGCAGCGGCTGCAGAGAGGACGATCTTGTGCCCCTTCCGGTCCGCCAGGAGGCCCCAGGCGAGGTTCATCACCGCCTGTGTGCCGACCAGGATCGCCGTCAGCGTCCCCACCTGTTCGAGCGCACCGGCGATGTTCTCCTTGCCATAGACCATAAAGAACCCGCTGGCCATCGCTCCCAAGCTGGCTACGGAGCGGCTGACCAGAAAGCGCAGATAGTTGCTGTCGCGGCGTAGCACCTCGGGAAGCCGCCGCAGGTAGTCGCCCATGCTGGTGCGCGGCTTGACGGTGGGGCTCGCCGGCTCGCGATTCGAGGCCAGCCCGAGCCACGAGATGGCGGCAAAGACAAAGGCGGCGAGAAAGGAATAGCCATAGTTCTGCGGGAAAGGCCAGTTGGCCAGGAGCCGTCCCGAGAACGCGCCGCCGGCGATGCCCAGCAGCGCGCCCAAGCTGCGCGCCGTGCCCGACCACAGTCCTCGCTTTTGGGTGGGGATCACCTTGGCGATCATGGAGAACCACGCTGGCGTGGCCATGCCGTTGGAGGTGGCCGTGGTTGCGAGGAGCAGGAAAAAGAGGGCCAGCGCCAACGCCGGTGTGGACCGCCCGAGCCACAGGATGGCCAGGCCGATCAGCAGGTAGGGCCCGCGCTCTCCCAGCCCTCCCAGCAGCATGACAAAGGGCTTGTTGACGCGCAACCCTTCAGCGTGGCTAGCCATCAGCAACTGGGGCAGCAAGAAACCGAGGCTGTAGATGGCGGGGATCAGGCCGATGGCGACCCTTGAGGCTGTCAGCTCGCTGACCAGGAGCGGCATGATCGTCGTCTGCGAGACCAGGTTCAGGCCAAACGTGATAAAAGCAATGTCCCACAGGTTGGCCGCAAAGTTCCATCGAAAGTTGGCCTGTACGTGGCGCTCGTAGCTCTCTTGGGTGACCGCAACGTCCATACCGTCTTCCTTTTTGTGCTCCAGCGAGCATCTCGCTCGCTGGAGCACGGCAGGTGATACGTCCCGCTATTTCAAGAACAGCTCGACGACCGGTACGGCGACGTCCGGCTTGAGCACTGGCAGGTTTAGGACCAGCGTGTCTTCCGGCGCGCCCCAGCGGGCCAGCCGCTCGGCGCCAACCATAGGCAGTTCGGAGGCGTCGTTGAGCAGTTGGGCGTACTCGACTTTACCCCCAAATCCGTCCAGGTGCAGCGTGCGGAAGGGCCAGGCATAGACGTGCACGTAGAGCCGGTTTGTCTCGGCGTTGTAGGTCAGGCGGCAGTCCTGCGGACATGGAAGCTCTTCGGGTGCTGGGCCGCAGCCATAGATCGCGCGCCCGTGCGCCTTCATCCACGCGCCCATGCCCGCCAGGCGGTCCAGGGCTCGCGCGTCAAACTCGCCGCGCGCGGTGGGCCCGGCGTTAAGCAGCAGGTTGCCGCCCTTGCTGACCGTGTCGATCAGCATGCGTACCAACTGGTCGACGCTCTTCCAGCTCGATTCGTCGCGGTGATAGCCCCACGAGCCAGAAAAGGTCTGGCACGTCTCCCACAGGACCGGCACACCATCGACCGTCGGCTGCTCCCGGATCATAACCTGCTCGGGCGTGCGGTAGTCCCAGCCGCCGGGCACGTCGAGCAAGTCCAGGCGGTCGTCGATCAGGATCTGCGGCTGGAGCTCGCGCGTCAGTCGCATCAACTCCAGCGAATTCCAGTCGTCATGCCCCTTGCCATCCTCGCCGGGGTAGGAAAAGTCGTAGAACATGAGGTCGATCTTGCCGTACTGGGTGAGCAGCTCGCGAACCTGGTTGTGCAGGTAGGCAGCGTACTTTTTCACGTCGCGCTGCGCGTTCTTGGCCCGCTCCTCCGGATTGTCGCGCATGGGATGCACACGGTCGACCGGGAACTCGGGGTGATGCCAGTCGATCAACGAGTGGTAAAAGCCCGCGTGCAGCTCCTCGGCACGAAAGGCTTCGACCATCGGCGCGATCAGGTCCTTGCCATAGGGGGTGTTGGTTGCCTTGTAGTCGGTGTACTGGCTGTCCCACAAGCAAAAGCCCTCGTGGTGCTTGGTGGTGATGACAAAGTACTTCATCCCCGCATTCTTGGCCGCCTGGGCCCAGACCTTGGGATCGTACAGGTCGGGGTCAAAGTGGTCAAAGTACTTACGATAGTCCTCGTCGCTGATCCGCTCGCGGTTCTTGACCCACTCGTGGCGTGCCGGCAGGGCATAGAGGCCCCAGTGAATAAAGAGGCCAAAGCGGTCGTGGACCCACCACTTCCAGTCGCCCTTGGGTTCGAATACGATGTCTGCCATGGTGTGCTCCTTCCTTGGCACGGCTGAGACTTGGCAGGTTGCCGATAGGAATCGGTTCGAAAACCTGTCAGGTCTGGTTGGTTCCATCTAGTAAGCGAATACTACAGCCTGGTGGCAGTGCACCTTTGGGACGGTGACGCGCACCACGTCGCCTGCGCGCGCCATCTGCAGCGCCTCCCCGCCCGGTACGAGGTACGCGCGCTGGATCGCCTCTGGAACGCGAATCTCGAGCGGGACCTCGTGCAGCGGGACCAGATCCTCGATCACCAGGCAGCGGCCCCGCTGCAGCGTAGGGGCATAGAGCAGGTGTGCCACGTAGCGGCCCTGATCCGGCTGGTGGAGGAGGCTGATCCGCCCTGCGCTCGGCATCTCGGTCCGGATCATCGGATCGGCATAGATCAATCCCAGGGCGTTGAGGAACAGGTCCCGGTGCAGGCGTGCGCCGTGCGCATAGTAGATCCGGCCCAGCGCGTGCGGTATCAAGACCACCCTACCTTTGCGCAGCGCGCCGGGATGCGGTGCATCCTCGGGCCGGTAGGGTGTGTTGAGGTGCGAGCAGTAGCGGGCATAAGTGCGGCTGAAATAGGGCTCGCGGATCGCGGCCAGGACTTGCGTGCCCTCGTCTGGACGGACGCGCAGGGCAGGCTCGTAGTTGAGGAAGGGGCTGGATACGATCCCCTTCCCCAGCGCAGCGCCAACCACGGTATAGTCCACATCGTACTCGCCCGGGCCGAGGTAGGTGGCGCCGACGTCGAGCAGGAACTTGCTCTTGTTCCCGTCGAGGGCGCTTTCCCCGAGCACGAGGAGACCGCCTCCTGCGGCAGCGTAGGCATTCAGCTTGGCGGCATGGGACGCGTTCAGGTCGGCGGCACCGGTGAGGACGACCGCCTCGTACGCCGACAGGTCCCCCTCGGGATCGACTACCGCAAAGTCGGTCTGCGTTTCGAGCAGCATGCGGGCTGTGCCTTCGTCATCCGGCTCGGTGCCGGTGCGCCACAAGCCCAGGTTGGCGACCGGATGCCCGCCGGGGCCGTAGGCCTCGATCTGCTCGACGTATGCGTAGGCTGCACCCACGTTGCGGTAGGTATCCAGGTCCATTTCGCCGAGGGGATGCAGTTGGTCGCCAAAGTTGCAGGCCGCACCATACGCGATCATGGCTGCCGCTTCGTAGCGGATGGCATCAGGGTGCTTGAACCCGCCAAACTCGCCCCACGAAGTGTGGAACTTGCCACTCATAGCGACGAGCGGCTTGTCCGTGTTGTGGAACAGCTTGGCGCGGACCGGGAGCTTGTCATAGCCACCCCAGGTCGTAGGCAGGTCTTCCAGGTCGTGCTGCGTATTGTCCTCGTACATCCGAAAGGCGACGTT
>CAZLMZ010000102.1:4365-6507 GCA_964560475.1 uncultured Anaerolineae bacterium | reverse complement strand
ACGTGCCCGATCTGGAGCGCCTCCTGGAACTGGCGCTTGTCAAAGCGGCTCCCTACGCCGGGGATGTGCTCTGAGGTATGAAAGTCCAGGTGGATCTGTCGAGCAGGTAGAGGAACCATCGTTTCTCTCCTCTGTCCAGCCAGGGCCGGCGCTAACGGACGTGCGTGAGTGTGGTCCTACGATGTGCTTGTGTGGGTCGCCTGAAGGCGCTCCTTGAACGTGTCCAGCATTCCGTCTGGTGGATCAAAGGGCAGCTCGACCGGCGCATCGCGGAGCGCGCTGGCATAGATGCCCAGGACAACGTTGAATTGCTGCAGGTTGCGCTCCAGGCGGGTGGGGTGCGGACTGCTCTCGTCCGCGGCCCACTCGAACGCGGCGTCGGTGAGCGCGGTCTGCGCGCGCACGTCCTGCTCGCGGTACTCGTGCTCGCCAGAGGCGTACCCATCCTGCTGCGAGAAACGCTCCCAGCCGGTCATCGTCCACTGTACATAGCCCCGTGTGCCGTACACGGCGATGCGCTTGTGCATATAGATCGAGTCCGAGTCGTTGGCACGTGGAGCGACCGTCCCACAGACCATCTGCGCCCGCACGCCGTTCTGAAAGTCGATCGCCGCCTCGGCCAAATCGGGCGCGGGCTGCCGGCTAAAGAGGTTCTCACGCCCCGAGACCTGGCCAAAGACCCGGCTAAAGGGGGCAAAGGCGTTGTACGAGTGGGCCAGCTCGAGCACGTGTACGCCCTGGTCCAGCATGGTCGAGCGCGCGCTGACGTCGATGTAGCGTACCTCGCCAATGTTCCTCTCGGCCACGTAGCGCTTGAGCGCCAGGTTGTCCGGGTGGAAGTGAAGCTGGGTGTTGACCACAAAGTGGGTCTCGGAGCGGCCGTTGAGCGCCGCGATCTGGCGGTAATCCTCGCCCTGGATGGCGATCGGTTTCTCGACGATGACGACCGGTACCTGGTGCTCGGCGGCGACCGTCATCAGGTCGACGCGGATGGTGGGCAGGGTGACGATGTGCAGCAAGTCGGGCTTTTCGGCCTCCAGCATGTGGTCGAGGTCGGTGTAGCGATGGTCGATGCCGAACTCGTCGCCAAAGGCCTGCAGCCTGGCCTCGTCCAGGTCGCAAATTGCGGCGAGCTCACCCTTGGTCACGAGTTCGTAGGCAAGCGCGTGTTGGCGCGCGCGTGGGCCACAGCCCAGGCATGCGGACTTCATAGGGACCTCCTTACGCGGGTTGCAGCCAGCCGGGGACAGGGATGTCCAGCTTGGTGGCAACCTCTCTCAGGTTGTGCGCCGTGCCGTCGGGGAGCGGGATGCCGTCGCGCAGACGTTTTTCATACACGCGGTCCTCGAGTTCGCCGGGAACGAGGATCTCATCAAAGCCATCCGCCTTGGGCAGGGCCTTGATCTGATCGACGAGCCGGTCTATATCCTGCTGGTAACCGTCTAGGCTGGTAAAGGGGGCAATGTCGATCGCGGCGACGAAGGAGTTCTGGGTGGCGGGATGGATCTCCTCGCCCGCCAGCGCGCGCGTGAGGAGTGGATTTCCGACAAAGACGCTGGTCAGGCATTCGAGCATCATAGCCAGGCCCGATCCCTTGTAGCCACCAAAGGGCAGCAGTGCGCCTACCGACTTGGGGTCGGTGGTGGGGTTGCCCTCCTTGTCCAGCGCCCAGCCCTCCGGGATCGGGATGCCCTTGTCGATGGCCAAGGAGACCTTGCCACCCGCGGCAACGCTGGTCGCCATGTCCAGCACGAGGGGGCGATGCTGACCGGCGGGGACGGCGATGGCGAGGGGGCTGTTGTGAACGCCGCGTACCCGAGCGCCGTAGGGGGCCATGTTGGGAGGATTGCACACGGCCGCCAGGCCGGCCATCCCCTCCTCGGCCGCCATGAGCGGGTAATAAGCCATCGCGCCCTGGTGCGTGGTGTTACGGATCAGCATCCAGCCGATGCCGACGTCGCGCGCCTTGGCGATCGCACGTTCCATGGCAAAGGTGGTCACCACCGGGCCAAAGGCCCAGTCGGCGTCGATGAGCGACATGGCAGGCGTGTCTACCGTCACCTGGACGTTCGGCGTGGGGTTCATCCCGCCCCGCTCGATGCTCGACACGTAGGAGGGGATGCGCAGCACGCCGTGCGAGTC
>CAZLMZ010000102.1:2059-4265 GCA_964560475.1 uncultured Anaerolineae bacterium | reverse complement strand
GGGTGGACGTTGTACCCGCCGCTGACCGCGGTCCGGCAGGCGGCTAGCGCTTCGGTCACCGTACCGACCTGGGTGATCTTGAGCACCATCGAGTTGGCCGCGCCAGCGGCGATGCCGCGTTCGAGGCGCTCCCGGTTGGTCGTGAACAAGTCGTCGCCCACAACCTCGATCCCGAGCTCCTGGGTGGCGAGTGCGTGCCCCTCAAAGTCCTCCGCCTCCAGCGGGTCCTCCAGCGAGACGATGGGGTAGGCTTTGACCCAATCTAGCAGCAGCGCGATCACCTGGTCGCGCGTCTTTTCGCCTGGCGAAAAGAGGCCGACATAGCGATCGATGTCGCGCTCATAGTAGCAGTCGGCGGCACAGTCAAAATAGATCCCGACCTTGCCCTCGTAGCCGCAGGTCACGATGCTCTCGCTCATGATCTCGATCAGCTCGCGGTCGTGGTCGATCACGCCGGCGAGGCTCGATGCGTGGTAGGCGGGAGAGTATGTGTCGGGATAGCGCTCGCGCAGCAGCCGCTTGACCTCTTGGGCACAGCGCCAGCTCCAATAGATCGCGTCGGAATAGTTTCCCGCGCCATAGGGGGCAAACTCGTAGCTGGGCTTGAACCAGCGGGAGTGGCCGGGGTCGCGGTAGCGCCCCCCAGTGCCGATGCCATAGATTGGGATCGGGATTGTACAGGCATCGACGCCACCGATGTAGCGATAGAGGGGCAGGCCGGTGCTCGCCGCCGCGGCCTTGAGCGCGGCCAGGGAGACGCCGACGATCGAGTTGGCGCCGAGCTCTGACTTGTCAGGGGTCCCATCGAGCTCGATCATCAACCCGTCGATCTCGGCCTGGGCGGTGACGTCCCTGCCCCGCAGCGCAGGGCCAATGACCGCGTTCACCTTTTCCGCCGCTTGGCGCACGCCGAGCCCGTTGTAGCGCTCGCCGCCGTCGAGCATAAAGGTCGCCTCGTGCGCGCCGGTCGAGACCCCGGACTCGGGCGTCGAGAGGCCACGTGCGCCGCTCTCCGTCTCGACGGTGACTTCCAGCGAGACCTGGCCTCGCCCGGCGATGATCTCGCGTGCGTGGACTGATTGGATTTTGTCCATAAGGGGTGGTCTCCTTTTGTGAACCGACAATTAGCTGCCCGGCACCAAGCGCAGGGATCCTGCGAGGGCATTCTGTGCCCAAAGCCATCTTCTGGATGATCGTTGGGGGTTGCGCGGACCAAAGGTCCGCCGCCGCAAAGAGCGCTCCTCGCAACGACAGATCGGCAGTTAACAAACGGCCGGTGCCGGGCACCAGCTAGCGTACCAATGCCACGCGCAGGTCGCCCAGGCAGGTGCCGGTGTTGCCGGTATGGATCGCGCTCTGGAGTTGGATGAGGGCCATCGTCGAGTTGTGGTTGGTCAGCTCTGCGTCCAGGTCGACGCCCAGCGTCCCTGCTTCCGAGGCCGTCTCGCCGTCGACGATGCCACCGGCCATGCAGATCATCTCTCCCCCTGCGAGCTGAGTACCGGGGCCATCGGTACCGTCCGAGTCCATCGCCGCAACGACGATCCTCTTGCTGGCCAATCGTCCCCCACCGAGCATCTGTCCCCAGAGAAGGGCGAACTCTTGGTTGCGACCGCCGATCCCGGTCGCATCGCCCACGGGCACGTCGAGGTGCCCACCCGTGATCAGCGCTACGGGCGGGGCAAAGGGCCGGCCATAGTGCTCGCACTCGTGCGCGATGTGGGCCAGCACGTTCGCTGCCGAGGAGGAGAGCGCTGCGAGGTGGGACGAGAGGACGGCGCCCTGGAAACCGAGCGCCTCTGCCTTGGCGCGGGCACCCTCGACCATCTGGTATAGATCGATCGGCTGCCAGTAGCTAGCACGCATGCTGCGGAACGTCTCCAGGTCGGGTACCTCGTACGCTTCATCGACGCGTTCCAGGATGGCCTGCAGGGCAGGTGGAAACTCGTCCCACCACGGCTTGGCTTGCAGTTCGCGGGCAGCCTGTGCCATCCGCCGCCGTGCTGGCGGCCAGGAGGGGACCCAGGAGCCGGCCTCAGGTAGGACGCCGTGCCACCGGGGAAAGAGACCGACCTGCATGATCAGGTTGACCGAGCGTGCGGGATGGATCTCGCGCATGATCCGTCCGCACTTGACCGCAGACATATAGGGCATGACCTCGTGGATCACGCGCTGGCTGCCATACTTGATCGCGAGGCGATAGACC
>CAZLMZ010000102.1:0-1959 GCA_964560475.1 uncultured Anaerolineae bacterium | reverse complement strand
GCCAGGCCGGCTTCCAGGATCTCGAGGGCCATCGCGCGGCCCTGTCGATCGCCGTGGTTGGTCAGCTCGTCCCAGTTGCGGATCAGTGTTTGCGGCATGCTCCTCCTACGGCGCCTGCAATCGGGCGGCGAACGCGACGTAAAGGGATGATACCCCGGCATGGGATGCCGGACTACGGTAGGGTAAGGGGCCTACATCGTTGTCACGGGCTCACGGCGGCGCCACGTGGCACACGTGCGGGCGTTGTGTAGGATACGTGATCTACCCCGCCCCCTCCAGGATGGCGCGCACCTGCGCGAGCTCAGCCTCGTCCAGTTTCCAGGAAGCAGCTTGCGCGTTGGCGGCGATCTGCTCGGGGCTGCTCGCCCCGGTGATCACCGAGGCGACGGCGGGCTCAGCCAAGAGCCAGGCGATAGCCAGGTCGGCGAGGGTGTGGCCGCGCTGCTGCGCAAACGCCGCTAGCTGGCCAATGATCACATAGTTCGCTGGCGTGGCATAGCGGTCCAGGTAGCGACGCGTGCGCTCGAACGCGGCAGCGCGGCTGTCGGGCGGCGGCGGCCCGCCCTGCTCGTACCGCCCGGCCAGCAGGCCATTGGCCAGGGCAAAGTAGGGAAAGAGGCCGACGTCCATGGCCCGGCAGAAGGGCAGCAGCTCCTGCTCGGCCTCCCGCTCGAGCAGGTTATAGTGGGCCTGGGTGGTGACAAAGCGGGCCCAGCCGTAGCGCTCGGCGATATCGTTGCAGCGGCAGATCTGCCAGGCTTGGTACTGCGAGGCGCCGACGTAGCGCACCTTGCCCGACCGGACCAGATCCTCCAGGGCACGCATCGTCTCTTCGGCCGGCGTCAACGGGTCGTAGAGGTGGATCTGGTACAGGTCGACGTGGTCGGTACGCAGCCGGCGCAGGCTGGCCTCCAGGGCGTTCGTCAGGTGATAGCGCGATGCGCCCCAATCGTTGGGCCCATCGCCGGTGGCCTGGCAGCCCTTGGTGCCGAGCACGACGCGATCGCGCAAGCCGTGCAGGGCAGCGCCAAGGTACTCCTCGGCGAGCGATCGCCGTCCCTCGTACCAGGTGCCATAGAGGTCCGCGGTATCGATATAGTTGATCCCGTGGTCCAGGGCTGCCGCGACGATGCGCGCGGCAGCATCTCGATCGACCCGGCCACCCCATTGGCCTCCCGTGCCCAGGCTGACGGCCGAGATCCGGACCCCCGTCCCGCCCATGCTGCGGTAGCGCATATACCCCTCTATCCGTGGCCGGATGCGCCGAACACGTCCATCAAGCGCGCGCACTCGTCGCGAAAGGCCTCACGAACCTGCATCGTCATGCTGAACACCGAGGCCTCGTCCGACCCGGCGTGCTCGCGCATGCGCCGCCCGGCCTCGACCGCCAGGTTGGTAAAGATGTTGATCTTGCTAATCCCGCCGGCGACGGCGGAGCGAAACTGCGCGTCGCTCAGGCCAGACCCGCCGTGCAGGACCAACGGGATATCGACCCGTTCTCGAATGGCACTCAGCAGTTCCAGAGCCAGCTTGGGCTCGCCCTCGTACAGGCCGTGTGCGGTACCGATCGCGACCGCCAGGAAATCGACGCCGGTCTCTTTGACAAAGCGGACCACCGCTTCGGGCTCGGTAAAGCCCTTGCCGAGCGCGCCAAACTCCTGGTACGTGCGGCCGACGCCCACGTGGCCCAGTTCCGCCTCCACGGCCGCGCCGACCGCGTGTGCCGCGCGTACGACTAGCTTGGTCGTGGCAATGTTTTCTTCGATCGGCAGCTTGGAGCCGTCGTACATCACGTCGGTAAAGCCGGCATCGAGGGCCTTGATGCAGTGCTCAAAGCTCGCGCCGTGGTCGAGGATGATCGAGACGGGCACCGTGGCCTCCTCGGCCATGGCCCGCACATAGTCGGCCAAGGCGCGTGGGTGGGGACGGTCGAACATGCCCGAGTAGAGGCCGACCATG
>CAZLMZ010000101.1:0-10495 GCA_964560475.1 uncultured Anaerolineae bacterium | reverse complement strand
TGGTCTTTGGTATCCACGCCCCCGATACCGACGTTACCTCGGGCGAGGTCGATGCGAATAAGTACCGCTCCGTGTGCGATCAGTTGGTCGAGCGCTTTCCCGGGTTGCGCACGGTGGCGATCACTCTGCGCGGCTCCCTGTCGGCGAGTCACAACACGTGGTCGGGTATCCTGTGGCACGAAGGCCAGATCTATGTTGCGCCCACCTACGACATTACGCACATCGTCGATCGCGTCGGCGGTGGCGACTCGTTCATGGGCGGGCTGATCTGCGGCCTCACCACCTACACCGATCGGCCTCAGCTTGCCCTTAACTTTGCCGTCGCTGCCTCTTGCCTCAAGCATAGCATCTACGGCGATTTTAACCTCGTCAGCGTGGACGAGGTGAAGAAGCTGATGGGGGGCGATGTCTCGGGGCGGGTGAGCCGGTAGGGCGTACTACGGAATACGAAGCAACTTACAGAAAAGGAGCATCACCATGGCCCGCTTTCTCCGTCTAGACGTCCTCAACCAGATGATCGACCTCGGAGTCGTCCCCGTCTTTTACAACGGTGACGTCGAGGTCGCCAAGCAGATCGTCGCCGCCTGCTCGCGCGGTGGGGCCAAGGTCGTCGAGTTCACGAACCGCGGTGACTTTGCCTACCAGGTCTTTGGCCAGTTGGTCCAGTACTTTGAGCAAGCCGCCCCCGACGTGATCCTCGGCGTGGGTTCGGTCTGCGACCCCGGGACGGCGGCGCTCTATATCAACAACGGTGCCAACTTTGTCGTCGGCCCGATCACCAATCCCGACGTCGCCAAGATCTGCAACCGGCGCAAGATCCCCTACTCGCCCGGCTGCGGCAGCGCCTCCGAGATTTCCTATGCCGAGGAGCTCGGCGTCGAGATCGTCAAGGTCTTTCCCGGCACGCAGGTTGGCGGCCCGGCCTTCGTCAAGGCCGTGCTCGGACCCAACCCCTGGACGCGGATCATGCCCACCGGGGGCGTGAGTGCCACGCGGGAGAGCATCGAGGAGTGGTTCCGCGCGGGCGTCGCCTGCGTCGGCATCGGCTCCAGCCTGATCACCAAGGAGCTGGTCGCCAAGGGCGATTTCGACGCTATTGCCGAGAACGTCGCCCGTGTGTTGACCTGGATCCGTGAGGTACGTGCCGAGATGGCCTAGCGTGTCGGATATTGCCCTGGTCGCAGTCGACCTCGACGGTACGTTGCTGACCAGTGAGGGGCTCCCGGAACCCGAGGGCGTGCGTTCGCTGCGCGAAGCGGCGAGTCTCGGCGTGCGCGTGGTGCTGGCTACGACACGCACGCCGGGGACGACGGCGGAGCTCTGTCGCCAGATCGAGATCGACGATCCGATCGTCTGTACCAACGGCGCCCAGGTCTGGGCTTCGCCAGATGGTCCGGCCTGGGCATGCCATGCCATTCCGCAGGAGGCGGCAGGGGCTATCGCCCGCCTGGTCGACGCACACGGCTGGGAGCTGAGCACCACCGTTGGCGAGACGACCTACTGGCGGCAGCGCCCCGGGCAGCCGCTGGGGCCGCTGCGCCCGCGGGTCGAGGTCGTCCGCACCAACCTCGATGCTGTGGTCGGCGGCCCGGTGCGCATCCTGGCCTGGCAGCCGGAAGCGATCGAGGCGATACGCGACCTGTGCCGGTCGACGCTGGCGTGGGCGTGTCACACCGAGACCTACGTCCGCGCGGATGGCGCCCTGCACTCTCTCGGCGTTTTCGCTGCCGGGATCGACAAGGGCGCCGGGCTGGCCGTGGTGCTCGATCGCCTCGGCATCAAGGCCGGGCAGGTCATGGCGATCGGCGACAACCCGAACGATCTGCCCATGTTTGCCCGTGCCGGCTTGAGCGTCGCCATGGGCAACGCACCGCCGCGCGTCAAGCGCAGCGCTGCAGCCATAGCCCCCAGCAACGACGATGGTGGAGTCGCCTGGGCCGTGCGCCGCTTCGTGCTCGGCCCTTGACCAGACCATAGCTCGGCATCCTGGGATCCGTAGGGGCGGGGCTCCGTCCCGTCCGCTGCTCCCGGGCAGGTTGTGGAACGCCACGCTCCAGCGTGGCGCTTTGGGCTGGCTTACGGCGCACAGAGGGGCAGAGGAAGGCGAGGTGACCCAATGGTGGACCAAAGCACGCTGCGCACCTATGCACGCCGCATCGAGGCCGAACTGCGGGGTAACATCCTCCCCTTTTGGATGCAGCACGCGATCGACCGGGAGCGCGGCGGCTTCTACGGCGAGATCTCGAACGACCTGCGCGTGGATCGCGATGCGCCGCGCGGCGCCCTCCTTACCTCGCGCATCTTGTGGACCTATTCTGCTGCCTACCGCCGCTATGGGGATCCAGCCTATCGCGAGATGGCGGACCGGGCCTACGAAGACCTGATCGCGCGCTTCTGGGACGAGACATACTCGGGGCTCTATTGGGCCATCGACGCCGACCGGCAGCCGGTCAACACGCGCAAGCAGATCTATGGGCAGGCCTTTGGCATCTATAGCTTGTCCGAGTACTGCCTTGCGACGGGGAGCGAGCCGGCGCTCGAACGTGCCGTTGCCCTGTTCGGCGACATCGAGGCCAACAGCTACGACCCGCACCGCGGAGGCTACCTGGAGGCGTTCACCCGGCAGTGGACGCTCGAGGAGGATTTGCGCCTCAGCGAGGTCGACTTGAACGAGGCCAAATCGATGAACACGCACCTGCACGTGCTCGAGGCCTACGCCAGTCTCATGCGTGCCTGGACCAGCCCCGAACTGGCGCGAAAACAGCGCGCCCTGCTGAGGGTGATCGTCGAGCGTATCGTCGACCCCGCCACCTACCATACCCGCCCCTTCTTTGACCAGCGCTGGAACCCGAAAAGCGATCGCATCTCCTACGGGCACGACATCGAGGCCAGCTGGCTGCTCGTTGACGCGGCAAGGGGCCTCCACGACGAGGCGCTCCTGGACGCGACGGAGGCGCTTGCTGTGCGCATGGCACAGGCCACGCTGTCCGAAGCGTTGGACCAGGATGGAGGGCTGCTCTACGAGGCCGGTCCCGAAGGCATCACCGATACGCGTAAAGAGTGGTGGCCCCAGGCCGAGACCGTTGTCGGCGCGCTCAATGCCTACCAACTCACATCGGAGCCGTCTTTCCTCGAGGCAGCGCTGCGCAGTTGGGACTTTATCGCGTCGCACCTGGTCGACCAGGAGCATGGCGAGTGGTTCCGCTGCGTCAGCCGCGATAGGGAAGTGGACAGTCAGGAACCCAAGGTCAGCTTCTGGAAGGGGCCCTATCACAACGCGCGGGCGTGCATGGAAGCAATAGCGCGGCTAGAGAGTTTGTAAGTCGCTCGAACCAGGAGTTTGCCGTCTCACGCGATGCCGGGCGTCAGCCCGGCGTCCTCGGCAGTCCTATCCGCCGGAGGGTATGCTACGAAGCCGTGCTCTGCTGTCCACTGCCCACGCCGCTGCCCAGAGGGCTCGTTCCAGTGTTGCGCCGCCGCTGGGCTGCGCTGAACGCCCTGGCACTGGCCCAGGCCTGCATCATCTCGGGGCTGTCACAACCGCCCCAGCCGAAACGGTAAAAGATCGGCAGGTCCTCTCGCACGTACTCGGGCTTGGGGATGGTCGTGACTGCTTCCCAGGCCTGGCTCCTGCTGAACCGCAGCCCGGAGAAATACGCCAGCTCACGCTCGTACGAGGTGGGATCGACGATCCTGTTCCCGAGCTCGACCCAACCGTGGCCGCGGATCAGCCCGGCCTCGTCGACCGTATAGCCTTCCACGTAGTGCCCAACGCTGAGCTCGCTCCGGTCGAGCAGGGCATAACAGGCGGCATGGTAGCACTGCTCCTGCCCGACCTTGCTCCTTTGCGCGACTCGCTTTGACAGTGCTCTATCGACGTGCATTGACCGTCCTTTCCGCCTGCTGGCTTGGCAACGGACGTCGCTGAGATCCATTCGGCGGACACCACTCCTATTGTATCACAAAACCATCGTGCTGGCACAACCAATTCGCCAACTCCTCCAGTTGACACCACGCTGCGATGGTGTACAATATATCTAGGTTTCACTGGACGGCGATCGGACGTGAGTGTGAACGCGGAGATTGTAGGCTTCACGAATCCAGTATCGTTGGTGCTGCCCGCGCTGTGGCGCGCGGCCGTCTGCCCCATCCTCGTCCAGCAAGCTCAACTCCAATCCGAACAGCAAGGCGCAGAACAGCAGGAGCAGCAGCTCCTGTGTCTTGCGCAGCGATCCCTGGAGGTGAGCGTCGGATGAGACCACGTTAAGCACCCACAAGCCTTCCAAGGGCTGCGCGAGACACATCGCGCAGCCCTTTTTATTTGTCTGGCAGGGCTTGTCTGGCACGAAAGGAGAATGTGATGGATACGCGAGAGGACGGCAGCCTGGTCCGTGTACGGATCGCGCCTAGCCCCACCGGCAACTGCCACGTGGGGACGGCGCGCAACGCACTGTACAACCTGCTCTACGCCCGGCAGCACGGTGGCGCCTTTGTGCTGCGCATCGACGACACCGACGCCAGACGCTCGACTGAAGCATCGGAGCGCGGCGTCCTGGAGGGCCTGCGCTGGCTGGGCCTGCACTGGGATGAGGGGCCGGACGTGGGTGGCCCGTATGGCCCCTACCGTCAGTCGGAGCGGCTAGATCTATACCGGGCAGCGGTGGAAAGGCTCATCGACGTTGGCCGAGCCTATCCCTGCTTCTGCACGGCCGATGAGATTGCCCATGAGCGCGCGGCGGCGCGTGCCGCTGGCGTCCCCTATCGCTATAGCGGGCACTGTGCCGCGTTGCCGGCCAGCCAGGTGCGCGCCAGGCTACGCGCGCGAGCCGTGCGTGGCGAGGGCACGGCCGTGCGCTTTCGCATCGAGCCCGAAGCGATGGCCTACCACGACCTGGTGCAGGGCCGGATCGAGCAGGATGCATCGCTGATTGGCGATCCGATCATTTACAAATCGGATGGCAGGCCCACCTATAGCTTTGCCACCGTGGTCGACGAGATCGAGATGCGTATCTCGCACGTGCTGCGCAGCGCAGGGCACATCAGCAACACCTTCCTGCAGCTCCAGCTCTACGGCGCGCTCGACGCGGCGGCGCCTACCTTTGGCCATTTTGGCCTGCTGCTGAACCCGGACCGCTCCAAGATCAGCAAGCGCGCGGGCGCGGTCTATATCGGCGCCTACCGCGACTTGGGCTACCTCCCGGAAGCGCTGATCAACCACCTGGCCCTCTGCGGGTGGAGCCCGGGTACGGACCAGGAGATCTGGGATTGGGGGGGACTGCTGAATGCGTTTTCGCTGGAGCGCTGCACACGGTCCAACGCCATCTTTGATCGCGACAAGCTGCTGTGGCTAAACGGCTACTATATCCGGCACCTGGCGCCCGATGTGTTGGCAGGGCGGATCGCGCCCTTTTTGTCTGCGGCCGGTGTTGTGGGAGGCACCGGTCTGGATGGGCAGGCGCGCGATCACCTGTCCCGGATCGCCGCCCTCGAGCAGGAACGCCTCAAGACGCTGGCCGAGGCACCAGAGACGCTCGCCTTCTACATGCGCGATCCAGCCCCAGAGGCGTGTGTCGCCCTGCTTCGCAGCAACCGCTTTGCGGCGCGCCACTCTCTCGCCGACCTGGATAGGGCACTCGCTGCGGTGCTTGTCCGCCTGGAGGAGGTAGGCGAGGCGGTGTGGGCAGCGCCAGTGCTGGGCGAACTGCTGGATAGTCTGGGTGATGCGTTGGGCTGGAAACGTGCTGAGCTGCTGATGCCGGTCCGCATCGCGATCAGCGGGCGAGCGGCAACGCCGCCTTTGTTCGAGACCATGGCCCTGGTGGGCCGGGCGGCAGCGCTGCGCCGGCTCGAGGCAGTGCTGGCGGCGCTGCGCTGCCGCAATGCTGTGCCCACGCCCGCAAGCGAGGTGGATTAGGTACACGCTCTTGCGGCCGGCTGCTGAAGAAGCCTCTCCTGGGCATAGCGATGGGCCGAGGAGGATCTGTCTCCAAAGTCGGAGAGAAGGGGAGGTATCACATTCACCTCCTACTTTTGGTATGCTGTGTCAGAAAGCGACCGAGTAGGGTCGAGTTATGCTGACCTGATTTGTTATGGATCATTCACTTAAAAGACTTGACAATATGGAAGTTTGCTTGTATCATGTTTTTGCTAGAAAAGGTTCCTCGAACCTCTACCTGTTCTTGCGCCTCGTTCTCTCTGTAGAGGAACCCACATCGGTGGATCCGCGCGCTTGACGCCCTTGGTATCGCAAGACGAGGGCGGACGCGCATCCCTCGTACTGGGTGCCCCGCACCACCTTCGTTGTGTGCGCGCCCCAGCAAGACGGTCCGCTGGACCACTTTGTTCATCAACCCATTATGCTCAGATAGAGCACTTTCAAGGGGGGCTTCTGATCCGGCTTGAGCCGTCAGAGCCCCTTCTATGATCCGGCCTCCAGCCGGGTGACACACGCCTGGTCGCCATCCGGTCACGAGCCGCAAAGATGGCCTTGCCCCGTGTGCGGGCACGGCGCCAAGCGATGGTGCGGAGATCTCTGCTCCGCCCCAACCAAAGATCTTCTCTACACGGTCGAGCTGAGCGAGCACGCTCGACGGGCTACTCGTATTTCGTGTGTGGGGGAGTTGGAGGGGGATGTTCACGCATCACAGGCGCCGCTGCGGCGTTCTCACGCCGCGCCTGGCAGGAGGAGGATCAGGAGATGATGCACCCACCCGATGGCGAGGACCTACCTCGCCCAACCTCGTTCGTACGTGCCCCGCATTCGGGACACATCCACACCCTGGCCATCATTCCGGCCTTTGAAGAAGAACGGCGCATCGGCAGCGTCGTGCTTCAGACCAAGCCCTACGTCGACGAGGTGCTCGTCATTGATGACGGTTCACACGATGACACGGCCCGCGTCGCGCGCGCGGCAGGAGCCCGGGTCATACGCCACGATCGAAACGAGGGCAAGGGATCGGCCCTCAACACCGGACTCGTGCGCGCTCGCCAGCTCGGAGCTACAGCGGTGGTGCTCATCGATGGCGACGGTCAGCACCGCGCGGAAGAGATCCCCATCGTCCTCGGCCCGGTGCTGTGCGGAGAGGCAGATATCGTCGTCGGCTCGCGCTATCTCCAGCCGCAGGCGCAGGTGCCGCGCCACCGCGTGCTGGGGCACAAGGCGCTTAACTGGCTGACTGGCATCGTGTCTGGCGTGCACCTCAGCGATTCGCAGAACGGGTTCCGCGCCCTCTCCCGCCGTGCTCTGGACGCATTCTGGTTCTGTTCGCAGGGATTCTCTGTCGAGTCGGAAATGCAGTTCCTAATCCGCGAGCATGGGCTTTGTTTCGTCGAGGCGCCGGTGACGACGCTCTATTGCGACAAGCCCAAGCGCAGTGCAGTGGTCCAAGGCTTACAAGTTGTCGATGGGACCCTCCACGGGGCAGGCTACTATCGGCCGCTCCAGTTCCTCGAAGTGCCAGGCGTTGGCCTGTTCGTGCTCGGCCTCGCGATCCGGATGGCTGCCCTTGAAAGCCTGCAACTGTCGTCGCCGCTGGTGTCCATCTTGGCGGTGCTCGATATGCCGATGATGTTCTTTGGCACCTATATGCTTTTTGCCGGAGTGGTCCTGAGCGTCGTCCGTCCCAGAATGGCGGGTGGCTTGAATAGCCGGCAAGTAGACGAAGAGGAGCCTGAGCATGATGACGACGATGAGTGATCGCGGACGTCACGCCTCGCCCCAGATCAGCGTGATCGTCGTCAGCTACAACGGACGCGCGTACCTTGAACAATGTCTCGGGTCTCTCCTGGCAGAAGGAGTCACAGATCGCGAGGTGATCCTCGTCGACAGTGCCTCCACCGACGGGAGCGCGTCCTACGTGGAGCGCGCCTTCTCATGCGTGCGCGTGGTGCGTACGACCAACGGGGGTTACGGTCACGGCTGCAACGTCGGTGCCCGGGTGGCGCGCGGTGCATACCTCGCCTTCCTCAACCAGGACACAGTGGTGCGGCCCGGCTGGGCAGAGGCCCTGGTCGCCGCCCTGCAGCACGATCCGGGTGCAGGGCTGTCGACGCCCCGCATCCTCTTGTTGCGTGACCCCGATCGGACCAATGCCTGTGGCAATGACGTGCACTGCACCGGGTTGACCCTGTGCCGTGGCCTGGGGGCGCCGGCTGACGCGCTCGGCGAGGATGCAGAGGTGGGCGCCATCTCGGGAGCGGCGTTTGCGATGCCAAGACACCTCTTTGAGTGGCTCGGTGGATTCGACGAGCACTTCCGTATGTACATGGAGGATACGGACCTCTCGCTTCGCGCTCGCCTGGCAGGTTACCGCTGCCTCTATGTCTCGGACGCGGTGGTCTATCACGACTACCGCCTCCGCTTTGGCCCACTCAAGAGCTACTACCAGGAACGAAATCGATACCTGATGTTGCTCAAGCTCCTGAGGTGGAGGACGCTGCTGGCCTTGTTGCCGGCCTTGCTGTTGGGTGAAGCGGTAACCTGGGGGTATGTGTTGCTGCGCGAGCCGCATCGGGTCGCCAACAAGCTGCGTGCCTATGCCTGGGTGGCGGGACACTGGAGGGAGGTCGTCGCGCAACGTCGGCGCGTACAGGGGATGCGGCGCGTGGCCGATCGGACGCTCCTCGCTGCATGCACCTGCCGTCTCGCCTTTGAGCAGGCCGGGGAGGGTTCCACGGTGCGGGCAGCACATGCGCTCTTTGACCCTCTGTTTCGAGCCTGGTGGCGCGTGGCGCAGGCGCTCGTCTGGCGATGGGAGGCCGGACATGCAAGGCCGGGCTAGCTGGCATCGGTGGGGCATCGCGCATGCCAGAGCAGCCTGGTTCAAGTGCAGATCGCTGCTGGGGAGCGCCGCCTGCCTGCTGGCGATCGATGTGATCGCCTCGCTGGCCGGTTTGCTCTTCTGGGGCGCAGCAGCGCGCCTCTACCGCCCACAGCAGGTCGGCCTGGCATCGGCGCTGCTCGCCGCGATAACGCTGGTTTCGAGCATCGCGGGCCTGGGCACGAGCACGGGCCTGGCCCGTTACCTCCCACAGGCGGCGCACCCGCATCGTCTGCTCAGCAGCACCCTCACCCTGAACGCGGCGTGTGCGCTCCTGGTCGGCATCGCGTACCTGGCGGGAGCACGTGCGTGGTCACCTTCGTTGGCCTTTATGTGGCAGAATGCTGTTTATGCTGCTGGGTTTGTCCTGTTTGGCCTCTCGACCGTGCTCGGCACGGCAGCCAAGATGGCCTTCGTAGCACGGAGGCAGGCTGGTCGCGCTCTCCAGTACGCGTGTATCCTCAACCTCGGGCGACTCTTGCTCCTTTTCCCGCTTCGGCGTCTGGGGACCGCCGGCCTGGTGGGTGCTGTCGGGATGGCGTGCGCGGCGGCGACAGCGGTCAGCCTGTACTGGTATCTGCCGCGGACCCTGGCCGGCTACCGGCCCCGCCCCTGGCTCGACACAGCGGAACTGCGCGCCATTGTGCCCTATTCGCTGGGCAGCTCTCTGTCCGGGCTGCTGCTAACCAGCACGCGTACAGTGCTGCCTCTGCTGATCGTGGAGGCGCTCGGCCAGGAGGCCAACGCGTATGCCTACACGGCGCTCACGATCGGTGCGCTGGTTGCGATGCCTGCTGCGGCCCTGGCGACGGCGGCGCTGGCGGAAGGCGCGCACGATCTACGCAACGCCGAAGCGGTCCTGCAGCCGGCGACGGCGCTGGCTGTGGGGCTGACCCTGCCGGCCGGGACCATCGCTGCGGTGGCGGCTGCGGTGCTGCTGCTCCCCTTTGGCGCGGGCTATGCGCGGGAAGGGGCGGGCCTGCTACGTTGGCTTGGCGCCGTTGCCCCGCTCACTGCACTTAAGGAGCTGCACCTGGCTCGCCTTCGGGTCGAGGCGCGGATCGGGCGCCTGATCGCCTGGAGCGCCGCCTGCGCCCTGCTTACCCTCGGCCTTTCCGCTGCTCTCATGCCTCGCCTCGGCATCACCGGCATCGGCCCCGCCGTCCTGGCGGGAGAGGGCCTGGTGGCGCTGCCCACTGCGGCCAGTGTCTTGCTTGGCAGGCGAGCGTGCGGAATGCGTGCACGACCGGGTACTGGCGCTGCGCCGCTCAAGATCGCCCTGGTCTGTTCACACGGCGGGCACCTGACCGAGATGGAGCTGCTCGAACCCGCCTTCGAGGGACATCGCTGCTTTCTGGTCACCTACCGCAGCCCACGGACCGAAGCGCTCCCTGGGCGCTGCTACCTGCTGCCGAACATCGGCACCAGCCCGTGGCGCCTGCTCGGCGCCTTTGCGCGCGCTGCCTGGGTCCTGGGATGCGAGCGCCCGGACGTGGTGCTCTCGACCGGTTCCGAGATCGCCATCCCGTTCCTGTGGCTGGGCCGGCTGCTCGGCGCACGGACGGTATACGTGGAGAGCTGCTGCCGGGTGACGGCGCCCTCGCGTACCGGACCGCTGGTCTATCCTGTGTCCGACCTCTTTCTCGTCCAGTGGCCGGCGCTGCTCGATCGCTATG
>CAZLMZ010000100.1:0-10514 GCA_964560475.1 uncultured Anaerolineae bacterium | reverse complement strand
CGGGTTAGCGGTGGTCATTGCCCAGTCCAAAGGTCGCGTGCACGGCACGCACGGCGCGGTCGACGTCGCTGCCGGCGACGACGAGCGAGATATTGTGCTCGGACGAGCCCTGGGCGATGGTCAGGATGTTGATCCCCTCTGCCGAGAGCGCGCCAAAGAGGCGCGAGGCGATGCCAACCGTGCCCTTCATGCGCTCCCCTACCACGGCGATGATCGCCACATCGTCCACGCTCCAGATCCGCTCCACGTTGTGACGAAGGATATCATACTCAAAGGCGTCGTTCAGCGCCTGGATGGTGCGGGCTGCGGCCTCCACGGGAACGATAAAGCAGATGCTTTGCTCGGAGGAGGACTGTGAGATCATCAGCACGTTGACCCCCTCCTCTGCCACGGCGGTAAAGACGCGCGCGGCGATGCCGGGGATGCCGATCATGCCGCGACCCTCCACCGTGACCTCGCTTACCTCGCGAATGGACGTGATGCCCTTGACCACGCGTCCGTTAGAAAGCGGCTGGGCGACGATGCGCGTGCCGGGATGGGCCGGGTTGAAGGAGTTGAGGATGCGCAGCGGGATCCCGCGTTCGACGGCAGGCAGGATCGTCTTGGGGTGGATCACCTTGGCGCCAAAGTAGGAAAACTCAGTGGCCTCAGTGTACGAGAGTGCCTCGATGGTCTGCGCATCCGGGACGACGCGCGGATCGGCGGTCATGACCCCATCCACGTCCGACCAGATCCACAGCTCGTCGCTGTCGATACAGGTGCCGACGATCGTCGCGCTATAGTCGCTGCCGCCGCGCCCGAGCGTGGTCGGCGTGCCGTCCTCGGCGGCGCCGATGAACCCGGTGATGACCGGCACGACGCCGCGTTCGAGCAGGGGCAGCAGGCGTGCAGCGGCCCGCTCGCACGTTTGCTCCATGAGCGGGTTGGCGCCGCCGTGCAGCTTGTCGGTGACGATCAGGCCGGTGGCCTCGATCGCCTCGGCCGCGATGCCGCGCGCGCGCAGCGCCCCGGCCACGATGGGAGCGGAGAGCCGTTCGCCCAGGCCGCTGACCACGTCGAGGCCACGCGGAGAGAGCTCGCCGAGCACGTTGATCGCCCGGCACAGGCCCTCCAGGTAGTCGAGCAGTCGGACGATCTCTCGTTCGATCGCCCTGCGCTCGCTCCCCTCCTCGATCAAGGCAGCGATCGTCTCTGTGTGACGTTCTTGCAAGCGCTCGACGATGTTTGCCACCTCTGCTTCGTGCCCCAGCAGCGCCGCCCGGGCAGCGCAGATCAGGTCGTTGGTTACCCCGCTCATCGCAGAGACAATGACCGCCGCCTGGCGAGAGGTGATGCCCGGCGTGCTGTGCAGGACGTTCTCGCGCGTCTGGGCGACGATCTCGGCAGCACGCGCGATGGCGTCTACGCTGCCCACCGAGGTGCCGCCGAACTTCATGGTGATGCGGTAGCGGGAGGGTGGGCTGCCCATCAGATCGCCCCTCTCTCGCGCAGGGCGCGATCGATCGCTGCACGTACGGCGCCGATCTCTGCCGGTAGCTCGAGCGGCGGATTGGCGTCGTGCGATGTGACGTCGGGCAGCGTGCCCTCGTGGTAGCGGACCTTGAAATCGGTGAATTTGAGCCCGTGCGCGGTCGAGATGACGACGACGCGATCCTGCGTCCCGATCTCGCCGCGCTCGATCAGCTTGAACAGGGCTGCCAGTGCAACTCCGGTGTGTGGGTCCGTATAGAGCCCTGTCCGGTCGGCGCGCGCACACGCGTCGGCGAGCTCTTGCTCGGTCGCCTGCTCGACGACGCCGTCGAGTTTGCGCAGCACTTTGAGCGCGCGCTCGTAGCTCACCGGATTGCCGATCTGGATTGCACTGGCTGCCGTCTGGCCGGCAATCACCGGACGATACTCCTCGAATCCGGTCAGATAGCTGAGGTAGAGCGGGTTGGCGCGGGCCGACTGAGCACAGAGGATGCGCGGCAGCTTGTCGATCAGGCCCAGCTCTCGCATGAGCAGGAGGCCTTTGCCCAGCGCGCTGACGTTGCCCAGGTTGCCGACGGGAATGACGATCCAGTCCGGCACCTGCCAGTCGAGTTGCTGCACGATCTCGATCCCGACCGTTTTCTGCCCTTCCATGCGCAGGCTGTTCATCGAGTTGGCGAGATAGATCCGCTTGTCGGCAGTGACAGCCTTGACGATCTGCATGCAGCCGTCGAAATCCGTGTCCAGAGACAGGACCAGTGCGCCGTTGGCGAGAGGCTGGACCAGTTGGGCGGTCGATACCCTGCCGCGAGGCAAAAAGACGATCGTCGGGATGTCCGCGGCGGCGCCATAGGCAGCCAAGGCGGCCGACGTGTCTCCCGTGGAGGCGCAGGCCACGGCGTCGATCGGCACGCCGTCGGCCCGCATCTGGCGCACCTGGGAGACCAGGACGGTCATGCCGAGGTCCTTGAACGACCCGGTGTGCGTGTTGCCGCACAGTTTGACCCACAGATCCCCCACGCCGAGTGCCTGCCCCAGCCGTTCGGCCCAGAACAAGTTGGTGTGGCCCTCGTACATCGAGACCACGTTCGCGTTGTCGATTGAGGGCAGTACCCATTCCTTCTTGCCCCACACGCCGCTGCCATAGGGCCATTCGTTGGTCCGGATGCGGCTGTCGAACAGCTCCATCCAGCTCGCTGCGCTGCGATTGCGCAGGGCAGCGACGTCGTGCTCGACGTCGAGCAGCCCACCGCAGCGCGGGCAGGTATAGATCACCTCGCTCAGGGAGTGGCGCTCTCCACAGCCGCGAATGCACTCCAGCCATGCTTGGTACATAGGGTCCTCTTGTGAGAAGAAGACCCTAAGGGCTTGCGGACGCGGCGAACCTAGGGTTCGTTGTCCGTCGAAACCCTTAGGGTCTAGTCGATCACATCCATCCGCGCAGCTTGCACGCCTCGGCGACGCGCGCCACCGCGATCAGATAAGCGGCGATCCGGTTGTGGATCTCGTACCGTTGGGCGACCTCGCGCACGGCGTGAAAGGCGGCGGACATCTTGCGGTCTAGGCGCTCGTAGACGAGATCGATGTCCCAGTAAAAGCCATAGGCGTTCTGGACCTGCTCAAAGTACTCGGCGGTCACGCCACCGGCGTTGCAGAGAAAGTCGGGGATGACAAAAACGCCCTTTTGCCGCAGGATACGGTCCGCTTCGGGCGTCGTCGGTCCATCGGCCAGCTCGGCGACGATCCTGGCCCGGACGTTCGCCGCATTGTCCTGGCGCAGCACACCCTCCATGGCAGCGGGAATCAGGATGTCGACGTCGAGAGCGAGCAGTTCGGCATTGGTTACCTGCCGGCAGCTCTCGCAGCACTTGTAAGAGAGGACGCTGCCGCTGCGATGCTTGTGTTCCATCACTGCCGCGGGATCGAGGCCGTCGGCACAGTAGACACCGCCTCGCGAGTCGGAGACGGCCACGACCTTGACGCCGAGCGTATCGACGAGCAGTTCGTGTGCCGACCCGCCGACGGCGCCATAGCCCTGGATCGCCGCAGTTGCCTGGTCCAGGTCGAGGTCGAGTTCGGCGGCCGCCTCGCGGATGCAGGTCATGGCGCCGCGCGCGGCAGACTCGAGGCGCCCTTCCGAGCCTCCAACCGGGGCCGGTTTGCCGGTGATGGCGCCAGGCACGTTGCGGCCGGCGATCGCGCTGTACTCGTCCATCATCCAGGCCATGACCTGGGGGTTGGTATAGAGGTCGGGTGAGGGTACGTCGACGTTGGCGCCCATATAGTGGCCCAGAGCGCGGACGTACCCCCTGCTCAGCCGCTCCAGCTCGCTTGGGGAAAGCTCCTTGGGGTTGCACACCACGCCGCCCATCGCGCCGCCGAGCGGGATGTCGACCACGGCGCACTTCCAAGTCATCCACGCCGCGAGGGCACGGATGGTGTCAAAGGTCCCTTCCGGATGGTAGCGCAGGCCGCCCTTGGTCGGGCCGCGCGCGTCGTTGTACTGCACGCGGAAACCCTCAAAGATCTGGGTCTTGCCATCATCCATCTTGACCGGGATGCGGACGTGGAATTCGCGCATCGGCCAGCGCAGGAACTCGTGCGTCGTCTCGTCCAGGCCCAGGGTATCGGCCGCGAGCGCAAGCTGGTGTTGTGCGATCTGGAACGGGTTCAGCTCGTACGCTTCTGATCTGCTCATTGGGTTCATCCCTTCTGGGTATGTCTGGCTTGCGAGCGGCTACATCGTGCGCGACGTACGCTGACGACGTGCACCCTCACGCAGGATACGCAGGACTGCGGTCGGCTCACCCAGCGGGATGACGCCCGCTTCACGTTCGAAGGAGCCGACGTCGTCCAGGATGTCTTCCGCTGCGTCGCGGTAGGCGTCCATGACGTAGGGGATACCCGTCACGCGCGCCGCTTCCTCGGTGAGGGCCATCAGGTCGCTGCGCGAGATGGCCGGCAGGCTAAAGTTGCGGCTGCCTGCCATCAGTTGCTGCAGCCCGGCCTGGAATCGCTGGCAGTAGGTATAGATGCCGACTGCGCCCAGCGGGATGTCTCTTACCTCGTCGCCGTACTTTTCCTTGAGCTCTTCGTAGGCGACAAAGATCTCTTCGACGGTCTCGCCGTACTTGGATACGGTCTTGGGCAGTTCGCCCTGCTCGATCCACATGCCGATGTTCTTGCCGACCATGCCGGGGATCATCAGACCACGGCCCATGCACACCGCCTTGACGTAGGGGCTGCCCAGGGCCAGCGCCTTGAACACGCCGTCTTCGCTGGAAAAGCCGCCGGCAAAAGCAATGTCGGGCACACGGATGCCGCGCCGCGTCAGGCGCTGGCAGAACTCGTGGGCCATGGAGTGCAGGTAGATCGAGGGGATGCCCCACTCGTTCATCATCGGCCAGGGGCTCATGCCTGTGCCGCCCGGCGCGCCATCGATCGTGATCAGGTCGAGGCCGGCGCCGGCGCCGTAGCGAAGGGCCATCGCCAGCTCGACGGCCGAGTAGGCCCCGGTCTTGAGCGAGATGTGGTTAAAGCCGAGGCCGCGGAGCCGCTCCACCTCTTCCATGAACGCCTCGAGGCTGACAAAGCCGAGGCGAGAGTGGCGCTCGAACTCGGTCAACGCGCCGTCGGCAAAGGCCTCCTGTACGTCGCGGCGGTCAGGGTCGGGCATGACGTTGTAGCCACGCGACTTGAGCTCGTGTGCACGCTCGATCGAGTCGACCTTGATCTCGCCGCCGATGCACTTGGCGCCCTGGCCCCACTTGAGCTCGATCGTGTCGATGCCGTGCTTGCCGATCACATACTCGGCGACGCCCAACCGTGTGTCCTCGACGTTGAGCTGGAATAAAAAGTCGCCATAGCCCTCGTGAAACCGCTTATAGATCTCGATGCGGCGGTCCATCTCGGGCGAGTTCTTGACCTTACCGTTGCGGTCGAGCTCGAGTCCGGGGTCGATGCCACACACGTTCTCGCCACAGACGAGGGTGATGCCCGAGATGGCAGCGCCGATGGCAAAGTGCTCCCAGTTCTTGCGCGCAATTTCGGTCGAGCCCAGGGCACCGGTAAAGATGGGGATCTTCATCTTGATCTTGCGATCCCACCCGTACTCGGTCTCGGTGTTGACGTTCGAAAAGATCGTCGTGTCGGGGTTGGCCTCGATGCCTTCCGGCATACCCTTGGCCCCAACGGCATAGCCCTGGATGTTGAGGTGCGAGTAATCGACCGGGTAGTTCTTGTCCGCACCGGCAGTCATGTCGCCGTAAAGGCGCGGGTACAGCACTTCGCGGCCGCGAAAGGTCGAGAGCCAGATCTCGCAC
Source organism: uncultured Anaerolineae bacterium (assembly GCA_964560475.1). Classification (GTDB taxonomy): domain Bacteria; phylum Chloroflexota; class Anaerolineae; order JAFGEY01; family JAFGEY01; genus BS750m-G44. The sequence continues at coordinate 4,722 of CAZLMZ010000100.1, read as the reverse complement.
CCCCCCTTGCATCCATCGTGGCAAGAGGAGCAGATCCCGGACATCGGGACGACGCTTCGCGAGCGGTTAAAGGTGCCGGTGGACTCATTGGCGTTCGGCTGACGCAGGTTCATTTCCTTCTCCTTGGAAAGACGCTACTCGACGGTCCACAGGATGGACAAGACCGCTGTGGCCCTGCCCATACAAACGAATGCAAGACGTGCGCTCAGTGCGATCAAGCTCTTCGGCGGGATGCGCTCTCCTTTCCATAGTCAGCCCTTGACGGGTGTTGCGCCTCGTTGCGCGTGGCATGCGGCGATTGTATGCGAACGGACGACGGGGTCCGCTAAAGCTTGAGCAAGCGCGTCCGGTAGACGTCAGGCAGGGCCTCGATCTCGGCGCGTACCTCGGGCGGGGCGGGTTCGTCGAGGCTGAGCGCCATCAGTGCTTCGCCGCGCGCTGCCAGGCGGCCGACGGCCATGAAGGCAATGTTGATGTCGGCGGCGCCAGTGATCTGGCCCACGCCACCGATCATGCCGGGCCGGTCGCGGTGCAAGATCAGCAACTGGTAGCCGCGCGCGATAAAGTCGAGCCAATACTGGTCGATCCGGACGATGTACGGTTCCCCGCGCATGATCGTGCCCGAGAGCACGCGGGTTTGGCCATTATCGGTGAACGAGAGGGTGATCAGGTTGCTGAACGACCCGGCGTCGCCATGCTTTTCCTCGACCACGTGCAGGCCGCGCTCTCGGGCCAGGAGGTTGGCATTGACCAGCGTGATACGCGCCTCGGACACGCCCTGCAGCAGCCCCTTGATCACCAGGGCACGGAGTAGATCCGTATCCATGTCGGCCAGTTCACCGGTATAGGCGATGCGCACCTCGCTCAGCCGGTGATCGACGAGCTGGCTGGCCAGGGAACCCAGCTTTTCGGCCACCTCGCAAAAGGGAACCAGTTGTGCCTGCGTCTCTGGCGGGACAAAGGGAGCATTAATCGGGTGTGCGGCTGGCTTGCCATCGAGCACGTCGAGGATCTGGCGTGCGACGTCGACGGCCACAGCGACCTGTGCCTCGCGCGTCGAAGCGCCGAGGTGGGGGGTAACGACGAGGTCGGGGCGCGCGAGCAGCGGGCTGTCAAAGGGAGGCTCGGTGACGAACACGTCCAGCGCGGCCCCGGCGAGCTGGCCCGCCTCCAGCGCCGCGTCGAGTGCGCCCTCGTCGACGATCCCGCCGCGTGCGCAGTTGATCAGGTACGCGGTCGGCTTGAGCAATGGGAGCTCTTGTGCGCCGATCAGGCCGCGCGTGCCCTCGGTGAGTGGGACGTGTACCGTGATCAGGTCGGACTCGCGCAGCAGTCGCTCTAGATCGCAGACCTCGATGCCCAGGCGCTCTGCCTGTTCGCTCGAAACGTAGGGATCATAGCCCAGCACTTCCATCTGCAGCCCGCGGCCACGGCGAGCGACCTCACGGCCGATACGCCCCAGGCCGATGACGCCCAGCGTCTTGCCTGTCACCTCGGTACCGAGGAACTGCCGGCGTTCCCAGCGATGCCCGCGCAGCGAGGCGTCGGCTTGCGGGATGCGACGTGCCAGGGCCATCATCATGGCGATGGTGTGTTCTGCGGCAGCGACGGTATTCCCGTCGGGGGCATTGACGACCAGGATGCCGCGCTGCGTGGCGGCCTCGACGTCGATGTTATCCACGCCTACGCCGGCCCGGCCAATGACCTGCAACTGCCGGGCAGCTCCAATGACACGGGACGTGACGGTCGTGCTGCTGCGCACGATCATGGCGTGATACTCGGGGATGGCCTCGATCAACTGCTCTTCGGTCAGGCCCGTCTTGATGTCGGCAGCGTGCTGCTGGCGCAAAAGCTCGACCCCGTCCTGGGCGATCGCGTCGGCAATCAGTACGCGCATGTGCGCCTCCTCCAGATCTGCCTCTCTTGTCTGTTCGTTGCCAAAAAGCGCCTTTCGACGATGGGCACGCGATCTCCCGTCGCTGAAAGGCGCCTTTGCACCGTGATCCTGTGTGTCAGGATCCTGGTCTGCGATGAGCCAGGTGTAGTTGTGTGCCTAGATGGTACGAAAAAGCCTCCCGGTTGGGAGGCTCGTCACAAGCAATCGACGTGTCGCGTCGTTCTTTCCCAACCGCCTCTAGCCCTCGACCCAGGTCAAGGGATTAGTAGTAGAGCCGCTTGCGAGAAAGAATCGGCAGAGCATGACAGTCTTTCTATCTTCTAGGCTGGAGGGCAGTCTATCACAACCGCTGTATCCTGTCAAATAGAGGTGCCCGGCACGTGCCGGGCACCTGTTCACGTCTGCTTTTCCCGTAGAAGCACGTATTCCAGACTGTCGGCCAGCGCCTGCCAACTGGCCTCGATGATGTTGCTCGAGCTGCCGACTGTGCTCCACGTGCGGTGCCCATCGCTCGAGTCGATCAGGACGCGCGTCATAGCCGCCGTGCCCGCGTCGCCGTCGAGGATGCGCACCTTATAGTCGACGAGATGCACCGGCTCGAGCTGCGGGTAGTGCGGAAGCAGCGCCTTGCGGACCGCCTGGTCGAGGGCGTTGACCGGCCCGTTGCCCTCGGCGGCGGTGAGCATGACGTCGTCCCCGACCTTGAGCTTGACCATTGCTTCCGAGGCCATGATGCCGTTCTCTTTGTCTCGCACCAGGACGTGGAAATCAATCAGCTCGAACGGCGGCGCATAGCTGTCCTGGCTGCGGCGGATAAGCAGCTCGACCGAGGCTTCGGCGCCCTCGAACTGGAAGCCCTGGTTCTCCAGTTCCTTGATGTGCGCGAGCACATCCCGCGCCTTGGCGCTGTCGAGGTTGACCTCCAGGCCGTACTCGTCGACCTTGTACAGGATGTTGCTCCGCCCTGCCAGCTCGGAGACGACGATGTGCTTCTGGTTGCCGACCAGTGCTGGGTCGATGTGCTGAAAGCTGCGCTCGCACTTGACCATGGCGTTGACGTGCATGCCGCCCTTGTGGGCAAAGGCACTCTGCCCGACGTACGGCTGGTGATGGTCGGGGATCAGGTTGGCGCGGTTGCTGACGTAATGCGAGACGTCGGTCAGCGAGCGCAGTTGCTCGTCGCTCAGGCATTCGTATCCCATCTTGAGCTGCAGGTTCGGGATCAGCGCGCACAGGTCGGCGTTGCCACAGCGCTCGCCATAGCCGTTGATCGTGCCTTGGACGTGCACCGCGCCCGCCTCGACGGCGAGGAGGGAATTGGCGACCGCCAGGCCGCTGTCGTTGTGGCAGTGGATGCCCAGCGGGAGGTCGACCGCCTCGTGGACCCGGGCGACGATCTCGCGCAGGCGTCCCGGCATCGTCCCGCCATTGGTATCGCACAGTACGAGGAGGCTGGCGCCCGCATCGGCGGCGGCGCGGAGGGTCTGCATGGCGTACTCGGGATCGGCGATATAGCCGTCGAAAAAGTGCTCGGCGTCAAAGATCACCTCGCGGTCGTGCGTGCGCAGGTAAGAGACGCTGTCGGCGATCATATGCAGGTTTTCCTCGCGCGTCGTATGCAGCACCTCTGTGACGTGCAGGTCCCAGCACTTGCCGAATACGGCCACTGCGGAGGTCTCGGCGGCGAGGAGGGCCTGGATCTGGGGGTCGTCGGCTACCGGTGTGTCGGCGCGGCGCGTGCTGCCAAAGGCGGTTACGGTGGCGTGGCGCAGTGGCACGCGCTGAATGTGCTCAAAGAAGGCGTGATCCTTGGGGTTCGATCCCGGCCAGCCCCCCTCGATATAGTCGACGCCCAACTGGTCGAGAACGCGCGCGATCTTGATCTTGTCGTCGAGCGAGAGCGCAAGCCCCTCGCGCTGTGTCCCATCGCGCAACGTCGTGTCGTATAGCTGGATTCGTCCTGCCACTGTGTCCTCCTACCTGCAGGTGTCCAGATCGCAGAGGCGCCCCTCGCTACACGGGCTGACATGCCCGTGCGGGCTAAGAAGCCCGTAGCGAAAAGCGCCTTTGCTCTGCCGGACCCGACCGCGGGACCTGCCGGTACGAAAAAGGCCTCCCTGGTTGGGAGGCCTACTGTATGCCTGTCTCAAAAAACGCGCGCTACATTGGTTTCCCAACCACGAGCACCCCTGATGCAATGATCAGGGGAATGCTAATGGCGATGATGGATGAGCTGTGCGCGCAATGTGTCACGTGTTTTTCTCCTTCATTACCCTCATTGTAGCACGCTTTGAGGGCGATGTCAAAAGGTTTATGGTCGTTTCTGGGGTGCCAGCCACAGGTGCACGTAGCGGCTGTCCGCCCAACCGTGGCTGATGATCCCCAGCCGATCCGGCCAGATCTCGACGACCTTGGCCCCGTCGTGGTGCTCGAAACGGTCGTCGAGGACGTACTGCCGCCAGGTCAGCCCTCCTGGATCGGCCTTCTGGTAGACCAGCAGCCGGCTGCGGCTGCGGTAGGGCGTGAACGGGTCGTGCTCGCCGACTATGATTTCCAACTGCCCGTCGCCATCCAGGTCGGCGACGTCGACCGAGTGCGGCGAGCGGACCTTGTCGATGATGTGTCGCCGCCACGGTGTACGTGCCGGATCGCCGGGATTCTCCAGCCAGGCTACATCCACCCAGCCGGCTACGCGCGCCCGATAGTCCACGTCCTCGACCACGTATACCACGTCCTGCAACCCGTTGCCGTTGACGTCGGCGGCGCGGACGCGAGCCACGCTCTCTACCTCGGCCAGCCGATGCGGCCGGAACGAACCATCTCCC
>CAZLMZ010000099.1:0-10661 GCA_964560475.1 uncultured Anaerolineae bacterium | reverse complement strand
ACCATCGGCTTGATCGTGCTCGGGGGCGTGCTGATGGTCGGCACGCAGTTCGTGGTGCGCGTAGGCGACGAGCGCCCCCTGAGCGAGGATGAGATCGTGCAGCAGATGGAGATGGGCAACGGAGAGGACCAGTCTATCTATCGCTTCCGGGGAAGAAGCGTGGGCTCTGGGTTCAGCGACCAAGCCTCATTTCGTGAGGTGAAAGGTGCATGGCGTCAGGGAGGCTGGCGAATGCCACGCTGGCGGCGCTTTTTCCTGATGCTATTGGGCGGTTTTCTCGTCTTGTTCGGGATCTTGGGCCTGTTTATCGTCATTGGTCCGCCATGGATCAAACTGATCAGTATCATCGCCATCCTCTACGCCACGCTGCGAACCGCCTGGGCATTCTGGCGCGCCTGATCGCGCGCTAGCGATGGCAGGAACTACATGCCCTTTCTGAGCCACTGAATCGTGAACGAGGCTCCTCCGAGGTGCCAAGGGAGTCGCCATATTGTGTACATGGTTGACACTCGACCGCCTTGGATGGCCACTCCGTCCCGCATCCTGCTGGTCCATCTCTCGAGAGTGTACTCGAACCCGGAGATGCTATTGTGCCCGAGCGCAGGGACGGTTCGACAAATGCCATAGCATTGTCGCGCATGTTCTATTGTGTACTCAGCCCGCGCCACGCCGTGCACGAGGCGAAGGAGACAAGATGGTGCCTGCAGACGACTTGGCCCTGAATGGTCTGATCGACATGCACGTCCACACCGCGCCGGACGTGCTCCCACGTGCGATGGATGACATCCACCTGGCGCGCGCTGCCGCAGCGGTAGGCATGGTGGCGGTTCTGATCAAGTCGCACCATACCCTCACTGCTGACCGCGCCGTCGTCGCGGAAGCTGTGATCGCGCAGGATGCGGTTGGAGGCATCCGCGTCTATGGCGGGTTGGCGCTGAACGAGACAGTCGGCGGCCTGAACCCCGCTGCGGTCGAGTTTGCGCTAGCCATGGGCGCGCGCGAGATCTGGATGCCGACCCGCGATGCGGCGCATGGCCGCGCCCGGCAGGGACTCGATGGTGGGATCTCGATCCTGGACGCAGAGGGCGCGCTTGATCCTGTCGTCAGCGAGATCCTGGTATTGATCCGCGACGCCGATGCGATCCTGGGCACCGGCCATCTCTCTGTGAGCGAGATCGCTGCCCTGCTGCACCAGGCACGAGACGTGGGCCTGCGCAAGATCCTGATCACCCATCCAGAGTGCAGGCTCTCGTGGATGCCAATCGAGGTGCAGCGCGCGCTCGTGGCCGGTGGGGTCTATTTCGAGCGCTGCTACCTGAACGCCCTTCCAGGGAACGATGCCGAGGTCACCATGGCCGAGATGGCAGCGCACATCCGGGCGGTGGGTGTTGCGTCCACGGTGCTGTCCACCGACCTGGGGCGGGCCGGCGCTCCCGCCCCGGTAGAAGGGATGCGCGCCTACCTCGGTGCGCTCGCGGCGGAGAGGTTCACGCAGGACGAGCTCCGCCAGATGGCGGGAGAGAATCCGGCGTATTTGCTCGGTCTGTAGGTGGCCGTGCAAGAGGGGCGGAGACGCGAACTCCCCTCGCCCGGAACGCGTCGGTTGTCTCCCGCAGGGGCGGATTTCCGACCAACCGCGAGGGCCGGAGTGGTTCGCTCGCCCGCCTTGACAGCTCACACACCACGCCCGCGCAGCCCTGGGACCGCCAGGCTCCAGCCTGGCATGTCGCCCGGCAGGTGCCACGCTGGAGCGTGGCGATCCAGTTGCCTGCGCGGGAGCGCCAGGCTTCCCCCTGATGGCCGTAGGGGGGGAGCGTAGCAGCCCGACACCGGCCGCTCAGCGGATCGGCATGTACAGGTCCATGAGCAGCTCCGTGTCGGTTGTGCCGACCGGGCTCAGGTTCTCCTCCAGCCATTGGTGGCTGCCGTGCTGATATCCGCTGTCCTCCACCCACATCGCCAGGCGTGGCCAGGTCTCGACCAGCTTGGGGATGCCGACGCAGCGTGTCACCGCATAGCGCCCAGCGGAGAACGTTACAATCTCGGCTTCATCCCCGGCCTCGACCTCAGGCCCGACCGTGATCCAGAACTCGTACCCATAGTTCGGGCTGCCCGGCGATGGGCTGGGGTTGTTAAAGCCAAAGATGCGGTAGGAGGAGCGGTCCTCCAGTAGCCCCTTGGGCTCGGCCCAGGCAATCAGCTTGTCCCAGGCGTCGTGTTCGGGCGTCGCGCTGTAGGCGTGCACGCTGGCCACACGCATCGGTGCGAGTTCCACGATCCGTACCTGCAGTTCATCCATCATAGCCTCCTTCGTGTCATCTGCCCGGCCCCATTCCATGGGCATACTACACTGGTAGGATACATTCCTCTACCTGACATCTAGTGTCAGGATCTCGTGGTAGGATCGAGCAAATCGTGTACGGGTAGAGGAGATGCCATGCGTGCGGACCGGTTACTATCGATCATGATGCTGCTGCAGGGCCGTGGGCAGATGACGGCGCGGCAGCTATCCGAGGAGCTCGAGGTATCGGAGCGGACGATCTACCGCGATATCGACGCGCTCAGTGGTGCTGGGGTCCCGGTCTATGGGGACCGCGGTCCGGAGGGCGGCTATGCGCTGCTCGACAGCTATCGCACGCGGCTGACCGGCCTCACCGAGAGCGAGGTGCGCGCCCTGTTCATGCTCAGCATCCCGGCCCCGCTGGCCGAGCTGGGCGTCGACGACGAGCTGCGTACGGCAATGCGCAAGCTCTCTGCGTCACTGCCCGACCGGAACCGTGGCGTCGAAGCGCAGGTCCGGCAGCGGGTGCACGTCGATTCGGTATGGTGGGCGCAGGGCGACGACCCGGTACCGCACCTGCGCCTCTTGCACGAAGCGGTGTGGCAGGACCGCGTCGTTCGCCTTCGCTGTCGCCAGCCCCATGGCACGCCAAGTGTGCTCGATCGGCCTGTCGATCCCTACGGGCTCGTGGTCAAGGCGGGAGTCTGGTACTTGGTCTATGCGCGCCGCGGCCGCTTGCGCGCGATCCAGGTCTCTCACTTGATGGACGTGGAGCTGACGCCGGCCTCCTTTGAGCGACATCCCGACTTTGACCTGGCTGCCTTCTGGCAGGAGTGGTGCGCCGAAGCCGAGCGACAGCGGGCCGGCTATCGCGTCCTGGTTCGCGTCGCGCCTGAGCTGGTCGCGTGGCTGCCCCACTATTTCGGGGAGCGCATCCGGGTGGCGATCGACAGTGCGGGGCCGGCGGACGAGGAGGGCTGGATCCAGATCGAGCTGCGTTTCGAGTCGCTCTTTGCCGCGCGCGAGCGTATCCTGGGCTTTGGCCGGGCGATAGAGGTCCTGGAGCCGCGCGCGCTGCGCCTCAGCGTCGCCGACTTTGCGCGGCAGGTGGTGCAGTTGTATGCGTAGAGTAGGATCTCACGAACCCGTTCCCGGCAACCTTCGGTTGCAGGAGGGAACGAGTTCGCGGCCTTGCAGCAGGCCACCCTTTCGACTACAATAGGTCTCCTGGAGGCCATCGTGAGTGACCTACAACAACAACTCGACGCAGCGTGGCGCGTGCGCCAGGCGCACTTTGCGCCCCAAATCCGCTTTGCTTACCCGCTCGACACCGCCTTGATCAGCCTCACCGGCAACCGCTGCGCGCTGCAGTGCGCACATTGCGGCGGCTACTATCTCTGTCACATGCAGCCCGTCTGGTCGGCCGAGCCTGAGGGCGCGACCAGCGCGTTGATCTCGGGCGGCTGTGACCTGCAGGGGCGCGTGCCGGTGACCGGACACCTGGAACGGATCGCGGCGATCAAGGAGGGGCGCCGCCTGAACTGGCACGTGGGGCTGATCGATGAACAGGCGATGCGCGTCATTACTCCCTACGTCGACGTCATCTCCTTCGACTTGGTCGGCGATACAGAGACCATCCGTGAGGTCTATGGGCTGCAGGCTACGCCGGAAGACTATGTCGAGACCTACACCATGCTGCGCCAGTATGCGCCCGTCATCCCCCACATTACCGTTGGCCTGCGTGGTGGGCAGATCGGGCACGAGCGAGCAGCGATGGATCTCTTGGAGCGCGTGGGCCTCGATGCGCTGGTCTTGATCGTCTTGATTCCCACCCCAGGGACCCGCTACGCAGAGCGCACGCCTCCTGCCGCCGAGGAGGTGGCCCTCCTCCTGGCGGAGGCGCGGCAGCGCTTTCCAGAGGCAAGCCTCCAGCTCGGCTGCATGCGGCCGCGGCGCAGCTACCGGGCGCAGCTCGACCCCCTGGCGGTGCAGGCGGGGGCCAACGTCATCGTCAGCCCGGCGCGCGAGGCCGTGGCAGAGGCCGTTGCACGCGGGCTGCAGGTCGTCGAAACACGCGAGTGCTGCGTGTTGTGAATGGCTGCATTTTTCTGATTGACACCGCACCGCCAGCGTGTTATAATCTGTACTACAATATCTGATGCAACGACGGTGAAGGAACAAGTAGGTCGTGCGGGGCGTTCAGAGAGTCGCTGCTTGGTGTGAGGCGACCGCAGCGCCGGCCGAATCCACTCCCGAGTCGACAGGTCGAATGCTTGTCCGGGGGCGCCCGTTATCGCGCTAGAGTAGGCGCGTCCTACTCCACGAGGTCGCCCGCCGCAAGGCAGCGACGCAGAAAGGTGGCACCACGGTTCCCCCGTCCTTTCAAGGGCGGGGCTTTTTTGTTTCCATGCGCCGTTGTGCTCGCTCTTGCTGTGACAATCCGGCTTGTGAAGCTGGCTGAGGAAAGGAAGAAACCATGTTAGACATCAAGTTGATCCGCGATGACCCCGAATGGGTCAAAGCCGAGATCGCCAAGCTGAACACAGAGGCGCCGATCGACGAGATTGTCGAGCTCGACGAGCTGCGGCGCGAGCTGTTGACCGAGTCCGAATCGCTCAAGGCGGAGCGCAATCGTGTCAGCAAGACGATGGGGCCGCTCCGCGGACGGATCCGCAAAGCCGGGGAGGAGGACAAGGCACGCCTGGAAGCGCAGTTCGAAGAGACCCGTCAGCGTATGAGCGCGGTGGGCGACGAGATCGATGCGCTCGACGAACGCATACGCCGGATCGAGGAACAGCTCGATCATGCAATGCTGCTGGTCCCCAACCTGCCCGATCCGTCGGTCCCCGTGGGCCCGGACGAGAGCGAGAACGTCGTCCTCCGGCAGGAGGGCGACTTGCCACAGTTTGATTTCGAGCCGCTGCCACATTGGGACCTCGGCCCGATGCTGGGCATCCTCGACTTTGATCGGGGGGTCAAGATCGCAGGCACGCGCTTTTACGTGCTGCGCGGGCTCGGCGCACGCCTGCAGCGCGCCCTGATCTCCTGGATGGTCGATCTGCACGTCCAGGAACATGGCTACACCGAAGTCTACCCACCCTTTGTCGTCCAGGAAAAGTGCCTGGTCGGCACCGGGCAGTTGCCCAAGTTCGCCGACAACCTCTACCACGATGTGGAGGACGATTTCTGGTGGATCCCGACGGCCGAGGTGCCCCTGACCAACCTACACCGCGAAGAGATCCTCGATCCGGGGGCCTTGCCGCTCCACTATGTGGCCTATACGCCCTGCTGGCGCCGCGAAAAGTTCAGCGCCGGTCGAGACGTGCGCGGCATCAAGCGAGGGCACCAGTTCGACAAGGTCGAAATGGTCAAGATCGTCGAACCCGAGACGTCGCAGGACGAGCTGATCTCGCTGATCGATAACGCCGAAGACGTATGCCGGCGTCTGGAGATCCCGCACCGCGTGGTGCAGATGTGTACCGGCGACCTGAGCTTTACGGCGTCGGCCAAATACGACGTCGAGATGTGGGCGCCGGGATGCCAGGAATGGCTGGAGGTCAGCTCTTGCTCGAATTTCAAGGATTTCCAGGCCCGCCGTGCCCAGATCCGCTATCGTCCTGAAGAGGGGGCCAGCACCGAGTACGTGCACACGCTGAACGGCTCGGGCCTGGCGCTCCCCCGCGTGATGATCGCGGTCCTGGAGAACTATCAGCGAGCCGATGGCCGCGTAGTCATCCCACCGGTCCTACGTCCCTACATGGGAGGCGCGGAGGTCATCGAACCGCTGTAAGGAGGGGATCGAAGACGCCGCTACTTTGTGTATTTGCTTCGAGTTATGTTATAATGACTTTGGTCAAGGGTCCGTTTCTTGCCCAATAAGCCCTTCGATCCTTGCCTCGTTTCGCCGATCGGGCGATGGCTTGATACCTGGGGGACGGAGCGCCGAATCTTGAGAGGAAGAGACGATGTTGAGTGAAGAAGCGATCCTCACTCGGAACAAGATCATCGGGGTGTTGCTCCAGCAAGCACGCCTGGATGCCAGGGTGAGCATCGAGGCATGTGCCCGTACGCTGGGCTGCGATGGCGCGCTGATCGCCAGCGCAGAGCTGGGAGAGATCGGCCTGTCGCTGCCGCAGCTTGAGAGCCTGGCCTATCTCCTGAGCGTGCCCCTCGCCTACTTCCTCGAGGTGGAAGGGCTGCCGGACGCTGCGGCGAATGCACCGTCGGTTCCCTACCAGGAGATGATCGTGCTCCGAAACAAGATCATCGGTGTGCTGCTTCGGCAGGCCAGGCAGGAAGCGGGTCAGGAGCTGGAAGAGGTCGCCGCTGTGCTTGGCTACACGCCATCGCAGTTGGAAGCCGTCGAGTTGGGCGAGTCGCAGGTCAGCCTGGTCGAGCTCCAGATCCTGGCGGAACAGTTGGGTGTGTCGTTCGAGTCCTTTATGGCCGAAGACTTGATCCTGCCGGTCCTGCGATCCAATGGATCCGGTCACGAATGGCCCGATCATCTCTCTCCTGAACTTCTCGACTTTGTGCTCAAGCCGATCAATCTCCCATATCTGCGGATCGCGATGAACCTGAGCGAGATGCCTGCAGATACGTTGCGACAGATTGCATCGGGCTTGCTCGAGATCACCTATTAGCGCCACGCAACCGGGCATCGCGCGTATAGGGCACGCTGTGCGCGATGGTTCCCGAGGCGGTGGTGGTTGGACTGGATAGAGTGTATGGGGTTCATCGACAGTGACAGCGAGGAAAGGTGGCTTTCCTATCTCGATGGCCTGACCCACCTGCTATCGGCGCGCTCCCTTCAAGAGTTGCTTGCCGAAGCCCTGGCGCTAGTGGTCAACGAGTTTCGAGCCAGCGGAGGCTCGATCCTGTACAGCTCTATACTGACCAAGCACGTGCGGCAGGGCGATCTTTCTGCTGCGGCGCGGCAGCGGATCGACCGGATCGAGGAAGCGACGATCGAGCGCGCACGACTGCGCCCGCTACAGATCCAGTTGCCACGCTCCCCGCCGATCACGCGGCAGGATCTGCCTGACGGACGAGGTGCTCTTCTCTCCATCCCGTTGATCATCCGTGATCGCGTCCATGGCGTATTGAGCCTCTACTTTGCTGCTTCTGAACTACATGTGGGGCGGATGCAGGTGCTGAGTGTGCTGACCAGCAGCATCGCTGCGATCGCGAGCAATGTGGAGCAGCTCTACATCACGCGCCAACGATTGAGCCAGATAGGCCTGTTCTACCAGATGGGCCAGGCCATGACCTCGACCTTTGATCTCGATCATCTCTTCCAGGACACGATCGATCTCGCGATGTCGGTCATCGATGCCCAGCAGGCCACGCTCATGTTGCTCGACCGCGACCGCAATCAACTGCGAGTGCAGGTTTCTCTCGGCCGGGCGGGCCGCTTGGGTTTGCAGGTGGTCAAGCCGGGCCAGGGGATCACGGGTTGGGTCGTGGATCATGGCGAGCCGTTGGTAGTCAACGATCCGGAGGCAGACGAACGATACGATCCAGCGGTCGATTGCGTGCCCGGTCACGTGCTGCATAGCCTGGTTGCGGTGCCGCTGCAGTTCAGAGGGCGGACGATCGGCGTCCTCCGAGTCTGCAACAAGGTGCCACCCCTGGACTTTGACAAAGAAGATCTCAGTGTGCTGATCACGCTGGCGGCGCAGGTCTCCATCGCCCTGGAGAATGCGCGCTTGTACAACAGCCTGCGCGCAGATCGTGACCGGATCATCGAGGCCCAGGAAAAGACGCGCCATGAGCTGGCGCGTAACCTGCACGATGGCCCGGTCCAACTGCTGGCGACGATCGCGATGGAGATCGACTACCTGGAGCGACTGATTCAGGCCCGGCCCAGCGAGGTGCCGGAGCAGTTGGATGCCCTGCGCCGCCTCTTGCGACGAGCGACGCAGGATGCGCGTATGCTCTTGTTCGAACTGCGTCCTGTCATCTTGGAGACGCAGGGTCTCGTTCCTGCGCTGGAGAGCTATGTCGAACGGTTGAGCGAGAACAGCCGGTTTGCGCTCCATTTCGATGCTGGCCAGTTTCAGAACCACCTGCGTCCCGCCGTCGCCGGGACCGTCTTTTCCATCGTGCAAGAGGCGGTCAACAACGTCGAGAAGCATGCCGGGGCCGACAATGTCTGGATCTCGTTGCGCGAAGAGGGAAAAGATCTGGTCGTTTCGGTGGAGGACGACGGGCGAGGGTTTGATTTTGATGCCGTCGTCGCGGGCTATGATCAAGGCACCAGCTTTGGCTTACTGAACATGCGCGAACGGGCTGAGCTGATCGATGGCGTGCTTTCTGTTCAGTCGGGCCCACGACGGGGCAGAGAAGGCACCTTGATTCAGTTGCGCGTGGGCTTGACACAAACATAGGGGCGGAGCATGGGCGAAGACAAAGCAGCTAACATCACCGAGCCAACCGCGGACCTCGCTCCGGCGGCGCTGGCGCAGGAGGGGCGCGAGGAGTATCGCACAGGGAATTTCGAAGCGGCGCGCGCACGGCTGTATGAAGCGTACGAAGCGTACAAGGCCGTGAACGATCTCAATGGCATCGCCGAGACGGCCAACGACGTCGGTGTCCTCTACACAGTAGAGCAGCGCTACACAGAAGCCGAGTCCTGGCTCCTGCAGGCGCACAGCCGGTTCGTCGAGCTGCAGGACTATGAGGGAGAAGCCCAGACCCTTGGCAATCTGGGCAGCATGTGCCAGGCACGGGGAGACCTAAAGCAGGCAGCGGCTTATCTCAAGCAGGCAGCCGATCGTTTCCATCTCGTAGGCGACGACGAAAAGCGGTCTACCACGCTCGGCGTACTGAGCATGGTCCGCCTGCGACAGATGCGATTTCTCCAGGCACTCAATGCCTTCGAGGCCGCCCTGGCCTGCCACCCGCGCCAGAATGCGTTCCGCCGCTTCCTACGACGGATCGTCGGCCTGCCACGGCGCCTGCTTGAGCGTTAACGCCACCTCACGGACGCACACAAAAGCGCCACCGCTGTCTCGGTGGCGCTTTCGCATCCTTGCATTCTTCCTACTCGCCAAGTTTTTCCCTTCGCTCTGCAAGCCCATTCTCCACCGCAGCCAACACGGCGTCCGGGTCGTCGAAAGGCTTGGTCAGGTAGTTGTGCGCATTGTACTTGATCGCCTTGATCGCCGTCTCTAACGACGAATAGCCCGTCATCACGATCACGACAATGTTCTCGTCCAGCTCTTTGATCTGGCGCAACATTTCCAGGCCGTCGATGCCCGGCATCTTGATGTCGGCGAGCACGAGCTGATAGGCACGTCCTTTCAGCTTGTCCAGCGCCTGTGCGGCGCTGTTTGCGTCATCGATCTCGTATCCTTCTCCCTCCAGCAGGTAACGGAGAAAGTCACACATGCCGACCTCGTCATCCACGACCAGGATACGGGTATTCTCTTCCATTCGTTATCCCTCCGTCGACCCTTCACGCAAGCTCAACCGCAACGCACTCTGTCGGCGGCCTAGCTTTCCTCGCTGGCCTCCTGCTTGGCTTGTACGACGATCTCTTCTGCCAGGTGGCTCGGCACCTGCTCGTAGCCGATGATCTTCATGCTGTAGATGCCGCGTCCCTGGGTAATGGCACGCAGGCTGGTAGAATAGCGCTGCATCTCGGAGAGTGGAACTTGGGCTGTGACGATGCTGTGCCCGGCGCGCTGGTCCATGCCCATCACACGTCCGCGGCGCGTGTTCAGGTCGTTCAGAACGTCGCCCATGAACTCGTCCGGAACGTTGATCTCGACGTCACAGATCGGTTCGAGCAGCACCGGCCCGGCCTTGAGAAAGGCGGCCTTGAATCCTTCGCGCCCCGCGATCTGGAAAGCAATGTCTTTCGAGTCGACCGGGTGCTCCTTGCCATCGGTAACCGCGACAGAGACGTCGACCACCGGATAGCCTGCCAGGACGCCGTTCTCTAGCACGCTGCGGATACCTTTTTCGATCGAAGGACGGAAAGAAGTCGAGATCGCGCCGCCGAACACCTCCCATTCGTAGACGAAGCCTGTGCCCTCCTCGACCGGATCCAGACGCATCGAGACCTGGGCGAACTGCCCCGCCCCACCCGTCTGCTTTTTGTGGCGATAGGTCTCCTCTGCTGTGCGTGTGATCGTCTCCCGGTAGGGCACCTTGGGTACCGAGGTCACCACCTCGACGCCGAATTTGCGCTGCAGGCGCCGGCAAGCGATGTCGATGTGCGCCGAGCCCATGCCGCTCAGGATAGACTGGCGCGTGCTGGGTTCGAGGTGCCATTCGTAGGAGGGGTCTTCCTCGACCAGGCGCGAAAGGCCGGTACCCATCTTGGCCGAGTCGGCCTTGGTCTTGGGGCTGACCGCGACGGAAAAGATCGGCG
>CAZLMZ010000098.1:0-11006 GCA_964560475.1 uncultured Anaerolineae bacterium | reverse complement strand
ACGTCCGACGAAAGGGCGGCGCACGCCGAGTGGGTAGGCGCGCAGCAGCGCCCGGTAGCGCGACAACGCGCTGCTTGTCTCGCCTTTACGGTAGAACGCGTATGCGCGCTCGTAGGCGCGCTCACCCAGGCGCAGGTAGCCGGCCCACAGCAGGCTCAGCGCCGCCACAGCCGCGACCGCGAGGCGCAGGGCAGACACGAGCTGCCAGCGACGGCGGCTTGACGGCAGCGCTATGCCGGCGAGGATCACGAGCCCCCCAGCCACCCCACCGACCAGCTCGACCGGCCAGACGCGCCCGTGCACGGCGCGGAGCGCTGTGGCCAGCAGCGGACGGAGGAAGGGCACCTCTCCTTGACCGCCCGACAGGGCACGTGCGATGGCCCGCACGAGCAGAGAGCGAGTGCCGGAGGCAGCCGTGCTCCAGCTCAGAAGCCAGCCGCCCGCACCTGCACCGAGCAGGACGATCCCGCTCCACAGCAGCGCCTCTCGTGGCGAGCGCGCGCTGAGCGCGAGCAGCAGCAGGTAGGCCGACAGTGCAACCCAGCCCAGCCCGAGCAGGGCGTGGTCGGCGGCGGTGAGGACATCACCCACCTGGGCCAGGACAGCCAGCGGCTCGCGAAAGGTGCGCGGCGACATGGCCACGGCGGTAGCGAGGTCGACCTCTGCCGGCAGCAGCGTAAAGGCCTCGTCCACCATGGCGAGCGCATCGGGCTTGTGGATCCCCACAAAGGCGACCACGCTTGTGTCGTCCGGACGACAGAGCGCCTCACTGGACATGCCCTCGGCACAAGTCGGCAGGCGCGGAGCAACCTGGTCAAACAGATGCGAGACGGCCAACCTGAGGTGGTGCTGCAGGTCACCGACCGGTATGGTAACGGGCGGCACACGGCTTGGTGTACCCTCCGCGAGCCAGGAGAAGGTCGAGCCTAGCGCTTGCTCGACCACTGCGACCGTCCAGTCCTCGGGCAGGACGGCGCGCGCCGCTCCATCCAGCTCCTCTGCCGAAAGCAGGTCGACGGCGCGCCGGACCTGTGGTCCCTGGTCGCGCGCTGCGCCGGCCAACAGCCCGGCTGCCGCGTCGAGCAGCTTCTCGTAGAGGCCCACCGGTTCGAACGCGTCAGCATAGGCGCGCGCATCCAGCGCGACGGCGTACAGGCCATGCGCATAGAGCGTGCCGATCAGGAGCAGGACGGTGAGCGCAGCGGCGGCGATACGCCCACCCAGGAGCCGCCGGCCAGCACACTCCTGCTCGTGGGGCGCATTGTCCGCGGATGCCGTTGAGCTGGCATTCCGCCCTGCCAGGTGCCTCACAGCCCAGTAGACGCCCTCCAGCGCGATGAGGATCAGGTAGCCCAGCGCGATCCGCTCTGTCCAGCCGGACGCCAGCAGGTAGGCCACGGAAAGGGCGATGACGGTGCCAAGGAGGCGCGCCAGCGCAGCGCGCAGCAGAGCAGCGCGCAGCAGTCCCTGACGCCACGGAGGGTACAGGGGGCGAGACAGAAGGAGGAGCGATTCGGCTGTATACCACACCACGACCAGGACGGCGGTCGGAGACCGAATCGCGGCAGCATAGCTCCCGACGCCTGCGGCCAGCCCGAGCGCGCCGCAGGCAGCGTAGGCCGAGGCTCCTGGGCCACCCGGCGCACCGTCCTGGGACTGGATAGAAGATCGTTCGCTCACGCGGGACCTCTCTTCACCGACACGCGTCCCTCCGACAGGTAGGGATCCTGGTCTCGATTCTAGCACGCCCCTCGGGGGCTGTCAACGCGCTGCCAAAGGGATCCGTTCTCGGGCACCTGCGGTGCCGGCCACCGCAGGTGCCTTGAGGGAACGGGTCTTCAGTTCTCGATCTTGACAATTAGAACTTTTGTTCGTATAATGGATCTAGTTTGCGATCGAGGAGGAACAATGGCCATCGCCATTCGCGTCGAGCCGGACGCCAGGGAAAAGATCGAGGTACTGGGCCGTGCAGCACAGTACGACGTGTGCGGTGAGGCCTGCGGCACGGAAGCTGCGCGCGTGCGCAGTGACATGGACCGCTGGATCTATCCTGCGGTGATGCCCGACGGCAAGCGCGTCGCGCTGCTCAAGGTGTTGATGACCAACGCCTGCGAGCGCAACTGCGCCTACTGCGCCAATCGCATCGGCCGCGACACGGCGCGCACCACCTTTTCGCCCGACGAACTGGCACGCCTCTTTGATCAGATGGTACAGCGCAAGCTGGTGCAGGGCCTGTTTCTCAGCTCGGGCATCGCCGGCGGCTCACGGCGGACGATGGATCGCATGCTGGCAACGGTGGAGCTGGTCCGGGGACGCTACCAGTTCGACGGCTATGTCCACCTCAAGCTCTTGCCCGGCTCGACCAAGGCACAGGTCGAGCGTGCAGGACAACTGGCGCAGCGGGTATCGGTCAACCTGGAAGCGCCGAACATGGAGCGCCTGCTCTGTATCGCGCCTAGAAAGGGACGCGAGGAACTGCTGGGCCCGATGCGCTGGGCCAGCGAGTTCATCCGCAAGGGGGAAGGGCGCTGGGCGCCCTCGGGCCAGACCACCCAGTTCGTGGTCGGTGCCGCCGGCGAGTCGGACCACGAGATCCTCTCCACGACGAGCTACCTCTACCAAAAGCTGGATCTGCATCGTGCTTACTTTTCGGCGTTCCAGCCAGTCCGCGATACGCCGCTCGAGGGCAAGCCACCCACCCCCACTTGGCGCGAGCACCGGCTCTACCAGTGCGATTTCCTGTTCCGGCTCTATGGCTTTCAGTTCGATGAGCTGGTATTCGACAGAGAGAGCAACCTGCCGCGGGAGGCCGACCCCAAGGCGATGTGGGCGCAGGCTCACCCAGAGTACTTTCCGGTCGAGATCAACCGGGCCAACCGCGAGGCACTGCTGCGCGTGCCGGGCATCGGACCGCGCTCGGCGACGCGCATCCTCGGTGCTCGCCGTGACACACGCCTGACGGCGCTCAACGACCTGCGCAAGCTGGGTGCAGTAGCTTCGCGTGCAGCACCTTACGTCCTCCTGTCCGGCAAGCGCCCACCCTATCAACTGTCGTTCTGCTGAGAGGGCGTGTAGGCTGCCTGCCGCTCGGTATCACCACCCGCCGCCAGATCTGCCGAAAGGCCCAGGGTGCGTGCGAACCACTCTCCCACCGCATCCCGCGTCCGTGTCGCAAAGGTCAGTGACAGGTGCGAGGTGCCGGCCACGAGGTGCCATTCCTTGGGCCTCCGTGCGCGGCTGTAGAGCCGCCTGCCGTGGCATGGCGGCGCGATCGGATCGCGTCGCCCGTAGACCAAGAACAGCGGCACCTGCGGCAGGCAGGCTATATAGCGAGATGGCGCGAGATCGTCAAAGACCCACTCGATCGGCTGTGCGAAACGTGGGCGGGGATGGCGGCGATAGACGCGCCACAAGTTGGCCACGCTCGTATCGGCAAAGAACGCCAGCGCCGGCAGTGCCGCCACGCCGAACGCCTCGCGCGCATAGAGCACCGGGCCCAACCACAGCGTGCACGGCGTCTGCAGCAAGCAGATGGCAGCAGGCCGTGGTCCTGCCGGACTTGACTCGGCCAGGGCACGGATCGCGAGCGCGCCTCCCAGGCTGATGCCCATCAGGCCTACGCGCCCGTCGTCGACATCCGGCCGTCCTGCAAGGTAGGCCAGAGCCGACGGCACCACGGTCAGCGCGCCGGGCAGAGAGAAAGAGCGCGGGTGCTCGCCGTGACCGGGCAGGTCGAAGGTCAACACGCCGATCCCACGCCGCGTCAGCGCGCGGACGAGCGGCCATTTGAACTGGGCCTTGTCGTCGCCCGTGCCGTGCACCCAGCACACTGCAGCCCCGCTCGGTTGGGAGGGGCACAAATAGAGCGCGGGCGTGCGCAGCCCACTATCGGAGAACCAGACGCGCTCGCAGGTCCATGGGTCGGCGGGGCCCGGTACTTGCACGTCGGGCGGGGCCAGGTCAGGATTGATCCAGGAAGAGAGCACGGCGAGAAGCGCCATCGCCGTCGCGACGGCAGGAAGCGCGCACGCGGGCACGAGCCACAACGGCGGCGCAGCCGCTGCGACCAGCCCGCCGCCGAGAAGCACTGCGCCGAGCAAGTATCCGGCGACGCGGTTGCCACGGGCCAGCGAAAGCCCGCGCAGGCCTCGCCGCGTGACCTGGAGCTGCATGACCCCCATAAAGAGCGCGGTCAGCCCGACGTAGATGCGCGCGATATCGAGTGCGCCTGGAGAGACCAAGGGTGCGCCTCCGCCTATCCGCTGCCCAGTCTGGTAAGCCCGACCTTACCGGTGGCACTTGGGGATGTGCCACCTACATCCAGGAAAGCGAATGCAGTCGCCCTGACCCTAGGGAGCACGCTGGCAGTGCGGGCAGATATGGGTGCCGCGCCCGCCGACGACGATGCGCTCGATCGGTCTACCGCATCGTATGCACGGCTGCCCGGCCTGCCCATACACGAGCAGCCCCTCCTGCTGGCGCCCCTCCTGGCCCTGCGGCCGGACAAAGATCCCGTCGAAGGTGGTGCCGTGGTGATCGAGCGCTTGTCCCAGCACGTCGCGGATCGCCACATAGAGGCGCTCGACCTCCTCAGCGCTCAGGCTGTCCGCCGTGCGGCAAGGGTGCAGCCGGGCCCGGTAGAGCGCCTCGTCGACGTAGATATTGCCCAACCCGGCGATGAAACGCTGGTTCAGCAGCAAGGGCTTGATCATGCCGCGCCGCCTGCCCAACAGCTCGGCAAACTCCTCAGCCGTCAGGCCTGGCGAGAGAGGTTCCGGGCCCAGGTCACCGATCACCTGCGCGGGGTCGGTGACCAGCCAGACGCGCCCGAACTTGCGCTGGCAGTAGAAATAGAGCTCCCCTGCCGAGAGGTCAAAGCGGATCCGCAGGTGCTCGGGCCTGCCCGTAGGGGCGAGCGTCAGGCGCCCGCTCATGCGCAGGTGGATCAAGAGATAGTGTCCATCGCTCAACGTCAGGGCGATGAACTTGCCGCGACGCCACACCTCCTCGATCCGCCGCCCGCGCACGCCGCGCCGAAAGGCCTCGATATCTTCTGCGGGATCGGCCAGGATACGCGCCCAATCCACCGATGCGTCCAGGATCGTCTGTCCCACGACGTGGGGCCGCAGCTCGCGGGCGATGGTCTCGACTTCGGGCAATTCAGGCACTATCGCGTCCACCGTTCGGCGAGGGCGAACAGCCCATAGAGGAGGAGCACGGCAGCGGCGCCGCCCACCAGGCAGGGCAGCGCGCCCAGGAGGGTCTGCGGCCCGTAGACGATCCCCACCACCCCGCCGCCCACGACGATCAGCGTCAGCACCACCAGGATGACCAGCTCGCGCTCACGCCTCTGCCGCCGCCGTCGCGTGTCCTCTGGCTGTGGAGGGGGCGCGTCACCGGACATTAGGCCACGCCCTGCATGCGCTGCGAGATCACGCACGAAGCGCCATCTGCGCCCATCGAGATCCCGTAGACAATATCCGAGACCTCGATCGTATAGCGGTTATGGGTGATCACCACGAACTGCGTGGTGGCAGCCAGCTCTTTCAGCACCTGGCGAAAACGCCCGACGTTCGCCTCGTCCAGCGCAGCATCGACCTCATCGAGCACACAAAAGGGGGTGGGGCTGACGGTGAGGATGGCAAAGATCAGGGCAGCGGCGGTCAACGCGCGCTCACCGCCCGACAACACTGCCAGGCCCTGCTGTCGCTTCCCGGGGGGCCGGGCGACGACGTCGATCCCGGTGGTCATCAGGTCGTCTGGATCCGTCAGCTCGAGCCGGGCCGAGCCGCCGTTGAACAGCCGGGCGAAATAGGTCTGGAACTCGCGCGCCACGGCGTTGAATGTAGCCTTGAACTCACGCTGCATGACCTCGTCCAGCTCGGCGATCACGTGCCGCAGTTGCGCCGCGGCCTGCGCCAGATCCTCGCACTGCGTGGACAGGAACTCGAGCCGCTCACGCGCCTCGCGGTACTCTTGCGGGGCTTCCGGATTCACCGCTCCCAGCCGGTTGAGTGCACGCCGCAGGGCGTGGATCTGCTCCTCCAATCCTTCGGGTAGCGCCTGCACCTCGGGCAGCGAGGAGACGAACGGCTCGATCGGCAGCAGCGGCTGCCCCGAAAGCGCTTCGCCCATCTCCAGGTCGACCATGCCCAGGTCATCCTCGATCTGGCTCTGCAGGTGCGCCAACTGGTCCTCCTGGCGTGTGACGCGCAACTGGCTCTGGTTGTAGCGCGACTCGTAGGCCTGCAGCCGGATGCGCGCCTCCTCTTCCTGCGTTTCTAGTCCAACCTGCTGCCCTTCGAGCGCACCCATCTCACGCTCGGCCGGCTCGATCCGCCCGGTATAGACCTGCAGCCGTTCCGACAGGTCGCGTCCCTGGGCGTGTAGCGCGGCAATGCGCTCCTCAATCTGGGCCAGGTGCTCTGCGAGCTCGCTTGCGCGCTGCTGCCGGTGGGCGATCTGCCGCTCGCTGCCGGCCACGCTCTGCTGGTAGGCGCGCAGCGCGGCCTCCTTGCTGGCTTGCTCCTGCCGGGTCGCCGCCACCTCGGCACGCCGCGCCGCGAGTTGGTCGTTGAGCGGCTGGGCATCGAGTGCCGCGACGCGTCCCTCCAGCGCGGCCAATGCCACCTCGGCCTCTGCCACGCCGCTCGTCGACGCCGCCAGGACCTGGCGCAGTTCCTCCTCGCGCTCGTCGAGCGCTGCCAGCTCACGGTTCGCGTCGGCAGCCAGCGAAGCGTACCATTCGGCCTCGCTTCCTGCCCGCTCGACCTGCTGGTTGAGCGCAGCCCGCTCGCGCTCGTATTCGCTGCGCGCTGCGTCGAGCTTGGTCCGCTGCACTTCGAAGACTGAGAGCGCATCCTGCAGGCTCGTCTCCTCGGCGCTGACGGCCTCGACCTCATCCTCCAAAAGGCGTCTTTGCTCGCGCAGCGTGTTCAACTGGCGCGGCAACTCGCGCCGCTCTCGCTCGCGGGTAAGCATGCCCCCGTGCTGGCCCGTCCTCCGCGCGCCACCGGTCATCGCCCCGCTCGAGCGGACCTGCTCCCCCTCCGGGGTCACGATCTGGTAGCCGCCCGAGAGCGAGCGAACCACGCGCCGGGCCACAGCCAGATCCTGGCACACGATCGTCCGCCCCAGCAAATAGTCCACCACCGGGCGCAAAGGCGGCTCGCAGCGCACCAGCTCGCTGGCCACGCCCTGTACCCCGCTCATCTGGGGAGCACGGATGGGACGCGGCACGCGCAGCGTGTCCAACGGGAGAAACGTCGCTCGCCCGCCCCGGGAACGCTTGAGAAAGTCGATCGCTGCTTCGGCGTCTTCCCAGCGCTCGACGACGACGTCCTGCAACTGCCCGCCCAGCGCTACCTCGATCGCGGTCTCGAGCTCGCGCGGCACCTCGATCAGGGACGCGACCGTGCCCACGACGCCGCCCAGCCGCTCATCTCGAGCGCGGACCACGTTGCGCACCCCCTCGTACAGGCCGGCCCCCTCTTCGTGCATGCGGTTCAGCACGTCGTAGCGCTCGCGCAGCCGGCCCATGCGCCCATTGAGCTCGTGTCGCTGCGCTTCGAGCTCGCGTTGGCGCGCGTGCAAGGCATCACGCGCACGCTCACGCTCTGCGCGCTGCCCGGCGAGCGCGTCGAGCGCCGCCAAAGCCACCTCTTGTTTTCGTGCCAGGTTCGCGACCTCGCCTTGTAGCTTGCGGCGCTTGGCCTCGAGCGTGCCGACAGAAGAGGTATATGCGCCATGCGCTTGCTGCAGCTCGGTGCGGCGTTCTGCCAACTGGGCCAGCCGGCTCTCGCGGCCCGCTGCCTCCGTACGCGCGGCCAGCAGCCGCTCCTGCGCCTCCCGGCGCGCCGCCTCGAGGCCAGCCACGTTCTCTTGCCACGCAGCGAGCGCAGCCTGTGCTTCGGCCACGCTCGCCTGCTCGCCCGCCAACCGCTCCGCGAGGGAGGAGAGCGCCTGCTCGACGTCTGCGATCTGTTCCAGCGCGTCGGCGCGCGCCGCCTGTAAAGGGGGGATCTCGGACTGAATCTCGTCCCGATGCTGGATCAGGCCGCGCCGCCGCTCCTCCGCGACGGCCAGCTCGCGCTGCTGGGCCTCGGATCGGGCGTGCAGAGCGCTGCTTTCGCGGTGCCACTGCCCTAGCTGTTCTCGTAGCGCGCCCTGGCGCGCACGGACCGTCGCGATCTGTGCGCTGAGGTCGTTTACCGCCGAGCGACGGTCCTCGAGCCGCTTGTGCTGGTACGCGGCAATGCTCCGCACGCGTCGCAGCTCTTCCTGGCCGCGCTTCCAGCGGAAACTGTACCAGATGCGCAGCGCGTCGTCGAGCTCGGCGCGCGTGCGACCGTATTCCTCGGCGCGCTCTGCCTGGCGCTCCAGGCGCCGCACCTGCGGCTCGATCTCGGCGATCAGATCCTGCACGCGCAGCACGTTCTGGCGCGTCTCTTCGAGGCGTTCCAGGGCATCTGCCCGGCGCGACTCGTAGAGCGTCAGCCCGGCGGCCTCTTCGATCAGCCGCCGGCGCTCTTGCGGCCGGAGCGAGAGTGCCGTGTCGATCAACCCCTGCCCGATCACCGTATAGGTGCGCTTGGACAAGCCGCTCTTGCCGAGCAGGTCGTTGATGTCGCGCAGGCGCACGCGGCTGCCGTTGAGCAGGTACTCGTTCTCGCCCGAACGATGCGAGCGCCGCGTAACCGCTACCTCCTCGAACTCGACCGGCAGCCAGCCGGTGCTGTTATCCAGCGTGATCGTGACCTCGGCCATCCCCATGCGCGCGCGCCGCTCGCTCCCGGAAAAGATCATGTCTTCCGTCTTGTGCGCGCGCAGCAGGGAAAAAGCCTGCTCGCCCAGCGCCCAACGCACCGCATCGGCAATGTTCGACTTGCCACTGCCGTTGGGGCCAATGATCGCCGTGATCCCTCCGTCGAAGCGAAACTCGGCGGGATCGGCAAAGGTCTTGTATCCGATCAGTTCGAGGCTTTTCAGTCGCATGGACTATTGCGTGAACAGGCCCAGGCTGTGAAGAAAGGCAGGTGCAAAGAGGAGAAACAGGTTGACCGCTACGTGACATGCCAGCACCGTGGATAGGCCAAAGCGCTCGAACAGGAAGCCATAGATCACGCCCAGCGCCGACCAGATGCCGACGACCGCGATCAGCACGACCGCATAGCTGCCCGCGGTGGGCAAGAAGAGGAGGAGGCCTGCCGCCGCATAGAGCCCGACGCCAATCCACAGTCCCTGCTCGCGCTGCAGCACGTCGCGGAAAAAGAGCTCCTCAGCAAAGGGTGCCAACAGGACCAACGAGACAAAGAGCGCGGCGCTGCTGACCCCAGCCAATGAAGGATCGGACCGGCTGACAAAGAGGATCGGGATGGCCGTGATCAGAGAGCGCAGCGCCAGCACCATCAACGGCAACCCGATCGCAGCGCCGATCAGAGCACCGCGCCCCACGGCGACAAAGCGGTACTCGAGCGTGCGCGCTTTGCCTTCCTGGTAGACGAGCCAC
The DNA here is from genome assembly GCA_964560475.1 of uncultured Anaerolineae bacterium. GTDB lineage: Bacteria > Chloroflexota > Anaerolineae > JAFGEY01 > JAFGEY01 > BS750m-G44. The sequence continues at coordinate 1,498 of CAZLMZ010000098.1, read as the reverse complement.
AGCACGACCAGCGTGGTCCACAGGATCACCAGGCGGGCACTGGTCGCGATGGTCAGCGTCCCCAGCGCCACTGCAGCAAAGACCAAGCAGGCAAAGAGCGGGTCGATGATCGCCCGCGCGCCCGCCTTGCGCGTGCTGCGGCTCCGGCGCGAGGTGCTCGCCCGCTTGCTCACGCTGCCTCCATGGCCTCTCTGACTGCACCGATCGCCGCATCCACGTCAGCGGTGCTGATGCCATAGTGGGTCACCGCCCGGATGTGCACAGGCCCAGTAGCGCTCATCTGTACGCCGCGTGCGTACAGCATACTAACTAGCTGCAGGGCCGGCATCCGCTCCGGATCGACGCCAAAGATGACGATATCCGTCTCGACCCGGGCTGGGTCGAGCTCGATGCCCGGCACGGCGGCGATCCCCTCTGCAAACCGGCGCGCGTTGGCGTGGTCCTCGGCCAGACGGTCGACCATCTGCTCCAAAGCGACGATCCCTGCCGCCGCGATCACGCCGCACTGGCGCATCCCGCCACCCACGGCCTTGCGCCAACGGCGCGCCTCGGCAACAAACGCTGCGCTACCACACAGCAGCGAGCCGACCGGCGCCGAGAGGCCCTTGGAGAGACAAAAGCTCACCGAGTCGGCAGAGCGGACCAGGTCGCGGGCCGGGACACCCAGCGCCACGGCAGCGTTAAAGATCCGCGCCCCGTCAATGTGAACGCGCAGGCCGTGGCTGTGCGCCAGCTCACACGCCGCGTCGGTATAGGCCACGTCTAGCACCGCCCCCCCACAGCGGTTGTGCGTATTCTCCAGGCATAGGAGACGCGTACGCGGATAGTGCTCGTTGTCGGGACGGATCGCGGCTTCGATGTCTTCCAGGCGCAGTGTCCCGTCCGGTTGGTTAGGCACGGCATAGTGATGGATACCGCCGAGCGAAGCCGACCCGCCGGCCTCAAAGAGAAGGGTGTGTGACCGGTCCCCCAGGATCGCTTCGTCGCCGCGCCCACAGTGCGTGAGCAGGGCCACCAGGTTGCCCATGGTCCCACTGGCGACAAAGAGTGTCGCTTCTTTGCCCAGGCGCTCTGCCGCCAGCGTCTCCAGGCGATTGGTCGTCGGGTCCTCACCGTACACGTCATCGCCGACCTCGGCGCGGTACATCGCCTCGCGCATGGCAGGGGTGGGCAACGTGACCGTATCGCTGCGCAGATCGATCATTTCTTCTCCTCTTGACTAGTACTTTTTCACCACAGCGCGATAGGACGCCGGCTGGCGGCACTGGAAGAGCTGGAACTCTTCGCGGTAGGCACGCACCTCGTCCAGGTCGATGCGCGCGACCACGTATCCTTCTTCGCCGCTATCCGCCGGCCCATAGACGCGCCCACGGGGGCCCACGATCATGCTGTCGCCAAAGAACTCGTACGAGTATTCCTCGCCGACACGGTTGGCGCCGGCCACAAAGACGGCGTTCTCGTACGCGCGTGCCAGCAGGTAGGTCCGCCATTCGTCGGC
>CAZLMZ010000097.1:9687-11098 GCA_964560475.1 uncultured Anaerolineae bacterium | reverse complement strand
CCGTGTACATTGCCACGCCGCACTATTTGCACGCGCCGCTGAGCATCAGGGCGCTAGAGGCCGGCAAGCACGTGCTCGTCGAGAAACCAATCGCCACTCGGTTGGAGGATGCAGACGCCCTGCTGGCCAAGGCCCGGGAGACGGGGCGCAAGCTGTACGTGGCCTACAGCGCGCAGGTGAGCGACGAGATGGTCCGGCTGCGCGACTGGATCGGGCAGGGGATGCTGGGCCAGGTGACGGGAGTGCACATCGTGTACCGTGCCGACAAGGATCCCAGCTATTGGAGTGGCGGTTTCACCTTGCGCGTGCACGACGAGTGGCGCAAGTTCGTGGACAAGGCGGGCGGCGGCCCGCTGATCATGAACACTGTGCATGACCTGAATACCATGCGCTTCCTCACCGGGCTGGAAGCGGCGCGCGTGTACGCCGAGTACGATACGTTTACGACGCCCGGCATCGAGGTGGAGGACTATATCACGGTGCTCATCCGTTACCAGAATGGCGCGATCGGCTCGCTCGAAGCGGGATGTACCGTGCCGGGCCGGGATCCCCTGGGCGCCGCCAACCGCATCTACGGGAAAAAGGGCCAGGTCGTCTTTCGCCACGAGGTGCCGCAGATCTACGTGCGGGAGGCATGGGACGAGGTGCCGGGTGGCGAGTGGTGGGAGATGCCTGCCCAGGAGCCCGATCCTGCGCCACGCAAGACCATGATCGAAAAGTTTGCCCGATCTGTCATCGAGGGCGTGGATATCGCGGCGACCGGCTGGGATGGGCGCCAGGCGCTGGAGATCATCGTGGCTGCCTACCGGTCGGGCAGGACGCACCAGACCGTGGATCTGCCGCTGTGACCTTGTCCGGCAGATAGGGCGGCTTTCCTGCAGGGACGCGCGTCCTGGCTAACCAGCATAGAGGACTGGTTTGGGCGTCCAGCGCAACCGCGCTGGACGCCCATCTACTTGGCCTGCGGGGCTGCGGTAAAGTCCCTTGATAGTGTCATTGCGAGCCGGTGCTGTCCCGGCGAAGCAATCCCCGAGGCGCACACAGGAACCAAGATTGGCTCTCTTGACGCGAGGTGGGGATTGCGCGGACGTCTGCGTCCGACGCTCCGCTCGCAATGACAATGCAATAGCCCCGGCTTGGCCAGACCGGACACTTGACCAGATCCGGCACCTGGGCCATAATAGCGCCATTCACTTTCGTGTTGGGAGGGTAGTATGAGAACGGTTCGCTTGGGCAAGACGGGTCTACAGGTGTCGCGCGTTGGTTTCGGCGGGATCCCGATCCAGCGATTGAGCGAGGAGGAGGCGGTACGCGTCGTGCGGCGCGCCCTCGATCTGGGTGTGACGTGGATCGACACTGCCAACGGGTACACGACGAGCGAGGAGCGGATCGGCAAGGCGGTTGCCGGGCG
>CAZLMZ010000097.1:0-9587 GCA_964560475.1 uncultured Anaerolineae bacterium | reverse complement strand
CTGCCAACGGGTACACGACGAGCGAGGAGCGGATCGGCAAGGCGGTTGCCGGGCGCCGTGACAAAGTGGTGATCGCGACCAAGACGGGCGCACGCGACAAGACGGGCGCCATGGCACACCTCGAACTGAGCATGAAGCGCCTGCAGACGGACTATATCGACCTGTGGCAGTTCCACGGCGTCAGCTCGCCCGAGGCATACGAGACAGTCCTGGGCCCGGGTGGGGCAATGGAAGCGGCGCAGGCAGCGCTGGCCGCGGGCAAAGTGCGGCACATCGGCATTACGAGCCATTCGATGGAGATTGCGTTGCGCGCGGTGCCGAGTGGACATTTCGAGACGGTGCAGTTCCCGTTCAACTATGTGACCAGCGAGCCGGCGGACGAGCTGGTGCCGCTGGCGCGCGCGCACGACCTCGGCTTTATCGCCATGAAGCCCTTTGCCGGCGGGCAGCTCGATCGCGCCGACCTTTCGATCAAGTACTTGCTGCAGTTCGAGGGCGTGGTGCCCGACCCAGGGATCGAGAAGGTGGAAGAGATCGAGGAGATCGTGTCGATCGTCGAGGGCCCGTGGGAGATGACTGCGGCCGAGCGCGAGGCCCTGGAGGCGATCCGTGCAGAGGTCGGGACGCGCTTTTGCCGGCGCTGCCAGTACTGCATGCCCTGCCCGGAGGGGGTACAAATCTCGACGATCATGAACGTACACAGCTTCTACAAGCGCTTTCCGCCGGAGCGCCTTGCCGGTATGGCAGCGACCATGGCCACTGCTGAGAACTGTGTGCAGTGCGGCGAGTGCGAGAGCAAATGTCCCTACGAGCTGCCGATCATCGAGATGGTGGCTGAGTACGCGGCGTTCTACGAGCGCGTCACGGCATCGTGACGGACGAGAGGAGCGCGCGTGCCTACACTATCCTCATCTGAGCTCCGCGTACGTATCACCGAGATCTTGCGCCGTGCCGACTGTCCCGACGCAGTCGCCGAGCGCGTCGCGGCGTCGCTGGTCGAAGCCAACCTGACCGGGCACGACTCGCACGGCGTGATCCGCGTCCCTTCGTACGTGCGTGCCATCCGTGAGGGGAGGATCGACCCGCGCGGCGAGATCCGTCTCGTGGAAGAGAGCGCAACCACGGCGGTCCTGGATTGTGCGCACAATTTCGGGCAGGTGGGCGCGATGCGCGGGATCGATCTGGCGATCGGCAAGGCGCGCGCCCACGACGTTTCCGTCGTGGTGCTGCAGCGTTCGGCGCACATCGGACGCCTCGGTGAGTACGTGGTGGTGGCCGCACAGCGGGGCATGGTCGGGCTGATGGTCTGTAACGGGACCGCGCGCGGCGGGATCGTCGCTCCTTACGGCGGCACCGCACGTGCTCTGGGCTCGAACCCGATCGCCTGGGCGGTGCCGGGCCCCGATGGCCGGCCGATCTTCCTCGACTATGCGACCTCGGTCTCGGCGCAGGGCAAGATCCAGGTGGCGGTGGACGAGGGGCATCTACTGCCCGAGGGGTGGCTGCTCGACGAGCAGGGAGAGCCAACGCGCGACCCGCGCGAGCAGTCGCGGGGCGGGGTGATGCTGCCCTTTGGCGGGCACAAGGGATATGCCCTGAGCGTGATCATCGAGCTGCTGGCAGGCGGCCTGAGCGGTGCCGGGCCAGCGCTGCTGCCCGACTATGAGCGCGTGCAGGGCGTGGTGCTCGTCGCGCTGCGCGTAGAGACCTTTTGCCCGCTGGAGCGCTTCCAGCAGATGGCGATCGCGTTTGGCCAGGAGCTCAAGGCAACGCGGCGGGCCGCGGACTGTGACGAGATCCTGCTGCCCGGTGAGCCAGAATGGCGGTCGAAGGCTGCGCGCGAGCGCGATGGCATTCCGCTGCCCGCCAGGACGTGGGAGCGCCTGGCAGAGACGGCAGCCGAGTTCGGGCTAGCATGGCCCGCGCCCGAGGAGGAGAGCGCATGAGCTTGAAGACGGTACTGTGCTATGGGGACTCGAACACGTGGGGCTATGACCCGAGCACGCAGACGCGCTATCCGCGAGAGGTGCGCTGGCCCGGCGTGCTGCGGCGAGAACTGGGCGAGGGCTACCTGGTGATCGAAGAGGGGCTCAACGGGCGGACGACGGTATGGGATGACCCGATCGAAGGGTACAAGAACGGCAAGTCCTACCTCATTCCGTGCCTGGAGACGCACAAGCCGATCGACCTGGTGATCATCCTGCTGGGGACGAACGACCTCAAGATGCGCTTTTCGGTCTCGGCGTTCGATATTGCCAACGGGGCTGGCGTGCTGGTGGATGTCGTGCTCAAGAGCGCGGCGGGGCCGGACGACGCTGCACCGCAGGTCCTGCTGCTCGCCCCACCACCCGTGGCGCGCCTCAGCGGGTTCGCCGAGATGTTCGAGGGCGCTCGACCCAAGAGCAAGCGCTTTGCGGCGCACTATGGCCGGGTGGCGCGGGAAAAGGGCTGCGCTTTCCTCGACACCTCCCAGGCGATCGTCTCTAGCGGCCTGGATGGGATCCACCTGGAGGCAAGCGAGCACGAGAAACTGGGTACAGCGGTCGCCGAGAAAGTGAGAGCGCTCCTTGAGTAGCGTGCCACCGGCGGTGCCCGCGATGGACAGCAAGGCCCGTCTGCAGATGGCTTTTGACCTCGAACAGCCCGACCGGCCGCCGATCCTGGGCGGCTGGCTGGCCGCGCCCGCGCACATCCAGACACTGACCGGCTGCTCAGAGGACGCGTATTGGGATGATCCGTTCCACTGGGGCCTGGCCGCCGAGCGCGTCCTCGGTTCCGACGGCGTGATCGGCATCTTCCAGCCGATCGCGCGGGGCGGCTATCGCTGCGTGGACGGGCAGGTTCTCGACCGGCGCGCTGCGTACACGCTGGACGCGGTCGTGCGCGAGATCGAGGCCATGCCGGAGCCAGAAGAGGTCAAGGCCGCTTTCGACGAGGAGCAAGCCTATGCCGAGCTCACCGAGGAGCTCCGGCGCCGCCAGGCGCAGTGCGATGACGTGCTTTGGTGCCCGGCGGACTGGAGCCTGATCCCCAAAGCGCTGTGGTACCACGAGTACGGCCACGAGAACGCACTGAGCCTGGTGGCGCTCTATCCAGAGGCGCACCGCAAGCTGCTCCGCGTCTCGGCGGTCCGGGCGCGGCAGCACGCACTGCTTCGGGCACGCGCTATGCGAGCGGGCCTGCATCCCCGTGCCATTCTGTGTGGGGAAGACCTATGTACGCAGCGAGGGCCCATGGTGTCGCCCGATCTCCTGCGGCGCGAGTACTTTCCCCTGCTCGAATATGCACTGGAGCCGGTGCTGGCGGCCGGCGCTCGGGTGGTATGGCACTGCGACGGGGATTACCGGCCGCTGCTGGACGACGTGATCGCATGCGGCATCGGCGGCTTGCAGGGCTTTCAGCGCGAATGCGGCATGGATCTGGAATGGATCGTCGACCTGGAGACGCAGACAGGTGAACCGCTCTTGATCTTTGGCCCCCTGTCGGTGACGACCACGCTGCCGCACGGCACGCCGGAGGATGTGCGCGCCGAGGTGTGCCGTGCTATGGATCTATGTCGTGACAGCGCCTCGCTCGTCTTTTTCACCAGCAATACGATCACCCCCGACGTCCCGCTGGAAAACATCCGCGCCTATTGGTCGGCGGTGCTGGACAGCCACTGGTAGGCCGCTTGCCCGACATCTCTGTGTGCCGTGTCATTGGCTGTGCCGGTCGTGCTCTGGTTCCTTCGCTCGACCAGAGAAGCAGGACGCATCCCATTGTAGGTACCGGAACAAAAGCGGGCTCGAACGCGTCTTGCAGGTAAGAGACCGGAATTCGGCGCCCAGTGGCGCTATTTGGCGAGGAGGGAGATATGATCAAGCGGCACGGCTGGTTCGTGCTGATACTGGTTGCTCTATCTTTGGCCGGAGCGAGCTGCTCGCCTGCCGGAGAGACACCGGCACCGATACAGGATACGCCTACCGGCACGCCTGCAGGTACGCCTGCAGATACGCCTACGAATGTGCCCGCAGACACGCCGTTGAGTGTGCCAACCAACACGCCGTCGTCGTCCAAGCCGGGAGGCATCCCAATGGCTGGTAGGGCACGGGTCGAGGAGATCGAGATCATGATCCTGGAGTCCTTTCCCGTGCAGGTCAACGTCGTCGCGCGGGGCAACCTGCCTGATGGATGCACGACGATCGATCGGATCGAGCAACAACGACAAGGGAACGCGTTCCTGGTGACGATCACCACCGTCCGCCCGGCAAGCCAGATGTGCACGCAGGCGCTGGTGCCTTTTGAGCAAGTCATCTCGCTCGACGTGGCCGGACTCAAGGCAGGGACGTACACGGTCAACGTGAACGGCGTGCAGGATACGTTCGAGCTGGCGGTGGACAATACGCTGTCGGATCCATAGCCTCGACGCGACGCAATGAAGGGACAGAGCCTCGGGTCATTGCGACACCGAGGCTCTGTCTTTAGGAGGAAAGTGAAAAGATGAGCAACAAAAAAGACACCACTTGCGCATCGGTGCCTTCTTCTACGCCTACGAGGTTAGCTGACGGGCTCGGGCCGAAGAAGCTGACCCTACGTCGCCATAGACGATTCGCCCCTGTTCCGGGATCCCCCGCTGCATTCTGCTGTATGCACTAGGCGAGGCTCTTTTGTTATCTCACGTCGAACGGGCCTAGTATAGCACGCTCGTCGTGCCGTGTCAAATCGGATCTTGCACTCGAGTCCAATGGGTAGCCGCGCGCGGCTGCGAGGCTGCTCGGCGGGCGCAGGGCTACCTTGGGTTGGCGTCCAGCGTCACGCGACCTACGAGCCTGGGACTGCTGTGCCTACCGCGTTGTCGCGATGCTTGCTCACTCACATGAGCTGTAGTAGAATAGATAGACACTACAATGCGCCGGGAGACCAGCCATGACTATGCCTATCGATCCGCGACCGCTCATGGTCGAGATTGCCCACTTGATGTACAGCCGCTCGCTGACCAACAGCGCGGGAGGGAACATTAGCTGCAGGGCTGGCGACCGCATCTACGTCACGCCGCGCCGCCTGGGCAGCTCGAACCGTTGGCAGTTGCGTGAGGAGATGGTGCTGGTCTTTGATGCGGATCAGAACGCGCTCGAAGGAGACGCTGCGCTCGTCAGCCGCGAGAGCGCGCTGCACTTTGGCTGCTATCGCGAGTTCCCCGAGATCAACGGCGTGATCCATGCGCACGCACGCTACCTGAGCGTGTTTGCTGCGGCAGGCGAACCTGTAGTCGCGACGAACGAGTACACGGAAAAGTTTGGCACCGTCGAGGTGGTGCCCCCTCTGCCCAGCCACAGCGTCGAGCTGGCGCACGCCGTGGTGGACAAGATCCGCCCGCGCCGGGAGACGCTGCAGCGCAACGGCCTGGGCCTGATTCTGGCCTGGCACGGTGCACTCGCTGTCGGGCGCGACCTGGCGGACGCGTACGACACGCTCGATCGGCTGGAATGGAGCGCGCACACGCTCCTGCAGTTGCGCCAGGCAGGGATGTCGCTGCGTCCCCGGCAAGAGGGATGATCCTCACGCTAACGCCCAACCCAACCATCGATCGAGCCGTGTTCGTGCGCGGCTTTAGCCTGGACGCCGTCGTGCGCGCCGAGCGGGAGACAGTCACTCCCAGCGGCAAGGGGATAGATGCCTCCCTGGTGTTGCACGAGCTGGGCGAAGACACGCTGGCGCTGGGGCTCAATGCGGGGTGGACGGGCCGGCTGCTGGCCGGCATGCTCGACGAGCGGGGGATCGCGCACGACCTGACCCCTGCTCAGGGAGAGACGCGCACGGCGACGGTCTTGGTCGACCTCGGGGCACAGGCACAGTCGACGATCAGTGCTTCCACCTTGCACGCCACAGCCCGTCACCTGCAAGCGATGCTGGAGGTGCTGGAACGACACGCGAGGCACGCATGGGGCCTGATCTGTGGGGGGAGCCTGCCGCCTGGTCTGCCCGTCGACAGCTATGCGCAACTGCTCCGGCGGGCGCGCGCGCTCGGGCTGTACACGCTGCTCGACACCTCGGGCCAGGCCCTGCGGGCCGGGCTATCTGGGCCGCCGCACGTGCTCAAGGTGAACCAGCACGAGTTCGCGCACCTCGACCCCGAGGCACAGGCACTGGATATGAGGAAGCTGCATAAGCAGCAGCAGCTCGTGGCTCGGTTGCGCCGCTTTGTCGAGGAGTGGGGCCTCGATGCGCTGGTGGTGACGCTCGGCGCTGAGGGCGCGGTGCTGGCGGCAGGCCAGCGCGCGTACTATGCGCGTCCACCCGCTGTCGAGGTAGCCAATACGGCAGGAGCTGGCGACGCGCTGAACGCCGGGCTGATGCTGGCTCGTCGCCGGGGTGCGTCCTGGCCTGCAGCACTGGCCCTGGGCACGGCGGCGGCGGCTTCGGCGGTGATGAACGACGGCACGGCGATTTGCTGCCGCGAGCAGGTGCGGGCACTCTGTTCAGAGGTGCGTGTAGCGTCAGTCGGCCTGCAGGGAGACGAGAGCGCGGAGATCCCGGCCGATGGAGCTGTGCTGTAGTGATGTGGATGGGCCGTGTGCGAAAGGCTCGCTCAGACTGAGGCGGAAGGAGGAGGCGTATGCAGACGTCGCGACAGGTGGTGGACCGGCTGTTACGCGGGGATAGGGCGGAACGCGTTGGGCTTATGGGCTCGCCGTGGGGCGACACGATCGCATCCTGGGTGACACAGGGCTACCCGACGCGTATGGCGCACAAGGAGGTCGGCGAAACGCGCTGGTGCCGCGAGGATGGGCGCTGGGTCGACGTGGAGAAGGCGGGCGAATACGAAGAGCCGGTCCCGGCGTGGGAGCATTTCGGCTACGACATGGTTGGTGTCGGGCCGTGGATCGACATTATGCCGCTGCGCGATCACGAGGAGCTGGTCGAAGAGACCGATGCCTGGACGGTCAAGCGCAACGGCGCTGGCGCGGCGCTCAAGTACTGGAAGCACAAGTCGGGCACGCCCGAGCACATCGACTTTCGCATGACCAGTCGTGAGATCTGGGAGCGTGACTATCGACCGTATCTGCTGGAGCTCGATCCGCAGCGCGTGGATGTGGACGAGATACGCTCGGGCTGGCAGACAGCGACCGAGGGCGGCGTTTGGCGTCACTTTGGGCACATGTTCGTCTGGGAATCGATGCGCCAGAGCATGGGAGACGTGACGCTGTACGAAAGCTTGCTCCTCGACCCGGGATGGATCCACGACTATAACCGGGTGTACACCGATTTCTACAAGGCGCATTTCGCGTACGTGTTCGAACAGGTTGGCGTGCCGGATGGGATCTGGCTGTATGAGGATCTGGGATACAAGAACGGGCTCTTTGCCTCGCCAAAGGTGCTGGGGGAGCTGATCTTTCCCTATCACGCCGAGCTGGTGGCCTTTTTCCACAGCTATGACCTGCCCGTCGTGCTGCACACCTGCGGCAGCACGGCAGCGGCGCTGCCCTTGATCGTCGAGGCCGGGTACGATGCGCTCAACCCAATGGAGCGCAAGGCCAAGGACAACGACCCCTTCCGTTTTGCCGAGCAGTACGGCGACCGCCTGGCGTTTGTCGGCGGGCTCGACGCGCGGGTGTTCGAGACGAACGATCGCCAGATCATCGAGCGCGAGGTGTCGGCGTACGTCGAGGGCATGAAGGCGCGGGGCGCGCGGCTGGTCTTTGCCTCCGACCACTCGATCTCGACCAACACGCGCTACGACAGCTACCGGTACGCCCTGGACGTGTACCGCGAGCACATGGTCTACGACTAGGCAAGGGTCCCGGCGGAGCGAGATGTCAGCCGGGCGATCTCGCTGCTCGTCTGTCCTCGCAACGTCAGCGTCTCGTCAGCAAACCTCGGCCCGGAATATGGTATGCTATGTATGTCGATTCGCGGTACGCTAGATTGTGACGAAAGGGAGGGAGCAGATGAGCAGGTCGTTGCTGGTACGGTGGGTTGCCATCGCAGGAGCGGTCGTGATCGGGTTGGCCGTCCTGGGAGGCGTGTCCAGCCAGCACATGTACTTTTTCCAGCGCGTGGACCCGCAAGAGATAGGTGTGCGCTTTCGCGGCGGCCGGATCTACCAGGTCGTCGGACCGGGCGTGTACAGCGACGTTGGCTGGTTCGCCGAGATACAAAAGGTGTCGATCGAGGCGCTCACGTTCTCGGTGCAGGACCCGGAAGTAGTGACCAAGGACCGGCAGCGCGTGGGGTTCCTGGTCAGCGGCGACGTCTTTCGGCCGAGCATCGGCGAGACGGGCACGTACGAGGCCCTGTGGCCCAAGTACCGCAACCTCTACCTGAGCGATGAGGCACTGCAGACGCGCATCAACGATCTGGCCCTGCAGGCACTCAAATCGTGCGTAGGTGACCGGACGTTCAACGACAACGTGATCGGTTCGGCGCGCGATGAGCTGCGGGTGTGCATCGACGACCAGTTGAGCGGCCTGGCGGGCGAGCTGGGACTGGCGGTTCAGAACGTGGCCATACCCAACGTGATTCTCTCTACGGAGGTGCAGGCCAGCCTGGACGCGATCACCCAGAGCCGGCTCGATACCGAGCTGGCGACGCAGGACGCGATCAAGGCCAAGGAGCAGTCTGCGGCAGACCAGGCGCGCGAAGAGGGCGCGATCCGCGTCCAGTTAGCGCGGCAGCAGGAGGAGGTGCGCCAGCAGACAACCCTGGCGGAACTGCAGCGGGAAAAGCTGGAGGCCAACCGGGCGGTGATCGAGGCCGAAAAGGCGAACGATCTGCTCTCCGCGCAGCGTGACCTGGAGATCAACAAGGCCAAGGCTGATGCGGCTACGGAAAGCGCGCGGGCCGAGCTGGCTCTGGAGACCGTGCGCGCCCAGCTCTACAGCCGGAACCCGGACTATGCCTACCTGCAGGCGCTGACGATCAACGCCTCTGCCCTGCAGCCGATGGACAAGGTCATCTTTACGCCCGAGGGCTCTACGCCGACGATCGTCGTCCCGGGTGCGGGCATCCTGCCGACGATCGATACGGCGGCCGAGACGCCTTAGTACGCCGTCGGGACCCGGACCTACACAATGCGGCGAGCTGATGTTGTCAGCTCGCCGCATTTGTCTGTCGATCGATGCCCCGGAGAGGACTCGAACCTCCACGCCAAAAGATGGCACAGGTCCTCAACCTGCCGCGTATGCCATTCCGCCACCGGGGCGCACGAGTCCTATTATACTCAACCCTGGACGGTTGTCAATTTCGATTCAGGCCTCCACGGGCTAGCCTGGCAGCGAAAGCGGCATGGGATGCCGCCCTACAGCCGGGGCTCGTGATTCAGATCCGCGGCGGCATGGGATGCCGCCCTACAGCTAGGGCATGTGAGCTCAGACCTGCGGCGGCACGGGATGCCGCGCTACAGCCAAGGCGATGGCTTCAGTTAAGGACCTCGCGCAGGAACTGCCCGGTGTAGCTGTCCTCGACCTGCGCTACCTCTTCGGGCGTGCCCTCGGCAATCACGTACCCACCTGCATCGCCGCCCTCGGGACCGAGGTCGATGATCCAGTCCGCTGACTTGATGATGTCGGGGTGGTGCTCGATGATGATCACGCTGTTGCCCCGGTTCA
>CAZLMZ010000096.1:0-11421 GCA_964560475.1 uncultured Anaerolineae bacterium | reverse complement strand
TGACCTCGCCATACGACCAGGAAAGGATCTCGTCAGGAGAAGCTAGGCTAATCTGAATGGCCTTGAAATCTTGGTTCTCCAAAGCGTACCTCCTAGGTGATTGTATCCACAGAGTGGTAGATGCTAGCCGACATAGCGCTGTACACCAGCCGTGTCGCGCAGCCCCAAAAGACGGGCAACCTCGGCCACATCTCGTTCCATAAGTGCGTCATGAGCAAATGTGTAGCGAAGTGCCTGGGCAGACACCCCGTCCAGGCCGGCCACACGGGCATAACTCGAAACCAGACGCTGCACGGTACGTACCGACAACGGCTGGCCCTGTCGGCTGACAAACAGGGCATCGACATCGGGAGCAGCGGCGCGGACTCGAAGATAGCCGCGCAACGCTGCACATGCCTCCGATCCGAGCACCAGACCCCGGCCACCGGATTCAAGATCCTCGCCGATCCACAGGTAGCCGTAGCCGACCTCCAGATCTACGTCCTCCATACAGAGATCGACCAATTCCCGGACCTTGATCCCAGTGTCCAGCAATACCAGCAGAATGGCGCGATCGCGCCGACTCAGGCTGCCGCTCGAATTTCCATCCGCTCCTCCGCTGGCAGCGCGAAGCAACCGGTTCACTTCCTCGGGGTCGAGAACTCGTGGGGAAACCGATGACCGATCGCTCGCGCGCTCGACGTCGCGAGCTGGATTATACGAGCAGAGCCTCGCCTGCACCGCAAAGTCGTAGAACTTGCGGACAGCCTGTAGACGCCGGTTAACGGTAGAGGTGGACCGGCCCTGCCTCTGCAGGTAGTGGCAGTAACGACGGATATGACGGGCACTTGCCTCCAAGAGTGACAGCCCCCCCACGAGCGAGTCCTGGCACCAACCGGCAAAGTTCTGTAGGTCCGCGGTATAGTTTGCGATCGTTGCCGGTGCCATGCCCAGCGCTACGATATGCTCCTCAAACTGGGCCAGCAGCCCATCTGCATCCATAAACTGTCCCATCGCACAAAAAGAGCGAGGAAGTCCGTGCAGGGCACGCTTCGCTTCGCTCTGACCATACACCATTGACTGGCGGTCTATGTTCGGATTATGCGACACAATTATAGCACAATCAAGGAATTCGGTCAAGACCCAGTGTAGAGGAGTTCTATATGGCAGAAAGCTCATTTTACACGAAATCGCCAGGAATGCAAATCACGGCATGACATTCAGCAAAGTGCGGGGCAGCCGAAAACGCAGGCTCCCTCTCTTCCCGGAACGCGCCGGTTGTCTCCCTTGGGGACAATCCCCAACCAACTACTGGCCCGATGTGCTTCGTCAGCCCCGCGCCTTCGTCGTGCTACTCTGCCTCTTCGCCGACCATGTGCCGCAGATACGCCTCCATGAACCCGTCCAGGTTGCCGTCCAACACACTATCCGCATCGCCGACCTCGTATCCTGTGCGAAGGTCCTTTACCATCCTGTAGGGATGAAGCACATAGGAACGAATCTGGTTTCCCCAGCCCGCCTCGACGTGCTCACCTTTGAGCTCCTCACGTTCAGCGCGCTGTCGTTCCATCTCCAGCTCGTAGAGGCGTGCACGAAGCACCTTCATCGCTATGTCCCGGTTCTGAGTCTGTGACCGCTCGCTTTGGCAGGACACCACGATATCGGTGAGCTTGTGCGTCACACGCACCGCCGTAGCATTCTTTTGCATGTGCTGTCCGCCTGGACCGGAAGCAGCAAATGTCTCGATCTCGATATCTTCCGGACGGATGTCGATCGTGATCTCTTCCTGTATGTCAGGCCATACTTCAACCAGCGCAAAGGAGGTATGGCGCCGATGGTTGGCGTCGAACGGTGAAAGGCGCACCAGCCGATGTACCCCCCTCTCGGAACGCAGGTAGCCGTAGACATAGCGCCCCTCGACGCTGATCATGGCCCGCTTCAGACCCGCCTCCTCCCCGGACAGGGTGTCGACGATCTCGGCCTTGAAGTGATGTGCCTCTGCCCAACGAAGGTACATTCGCATCAACATCTCGGCCCAGTCCTGCGAGTCGGTGCCGCCCGCACCGGCGTGGATGGCGAGGATTGCGTTGCTCCGGTCGTGCGGGCCTGAAAGCATCAGGTGGAACTCGAGACGTTCGAGTTCTGCCTGCACTGCCGTCGCATCGTGCTCAATCTCACGAATCAAGCCTTCATCCCGCCCTTGCTCTCCGGAACTGCCGGGTTCCGGTCCGGCCTCCACCTCCGCCAACTGGAGCAGCTCGACCATGTCGCGTACACGCTGCTCGATACCCCGCCACAGCGACACCTCGTCGCGCAGCGAGGACAGCTCTCTCATTGTCTTTTGCGCAAGTTCGGGGTCATCCCAGAACGATGGCTCGGCCGCAAGTCGCTCCAGTGCCTGAGCCTGCTCTTCCTTGTCCGTCAGTCAAAGCTGATCTTCGATACGCAGTATCTTGGACAGCAGCTCACTCAGTAGACCTTCCAGGCTTATGATGTCTTGTTCAGCCACATAACACTCCATCTCGTGCGCACCGGAGCGAAACGATGCCCTCCGCGCGAATCACATTACTCGAACAGCCCATCCACGAACGCCTCAGGGTCAAACTCGGCCAAGTCGTCGATACCTTCTCCAGTACAAACGAACCGGATGGGCAAGGCTAGCTGCTTGCCAATGGAGAATACGGCCCCACCCTTGGCCGTGCTGTCGAGCTTGGCCACGATCAGGCCAGTCACATCGACCTCTTCCTGGAATTTGCGTGCCTGGAGCAGCGCGTTCTGCCCAGTCGTGGCATCGAGCACCAGCCAGGTCTCGTGCGGTGCCCGGTGCACGTTCTTCGTCATAATACTTCGTATCTTTTTGAGTTCCTGCATCAGATTGTATTTGGTGTGGAGACGTCCTGCGGTGTCTACAATCAGGATATCCGCGCCACGCGACTGCGCCGCCTGCAACGCATCATATACCACCGCGCCCGGGTCTGCCCCAGGGGCGTGCGCGATAACGTCCACTCCAACTCGCCCGCCCCACAGCTTCAGTTGGTCGATCGCCGCAGCGCGAAAGGTGTCCGCAGCCGCCAGCAGCACGCGCTTGCCCTTACCCCGGTAGTAGCGCGCTAGCTTGGCGATCGTAGTTGTCTTGCCTGACCCATTGACGCCGACGATCAGAATGACCGTCAGCAGCCGGGGTGCGAGATCATCCCGCGGGACATCGCTGGGCAACAACAAGAGCAGTTCCTCACGAAGCACCTCTCTCAGGCGCCTGGCCTGCATGATGTGTTCCTGGTCGGCACGCTCGCGAAGACGTTCCACGAGCCCAATCGTCGTCTCCACTCCGACATCCGCCTGGATCAGGAGCGCCTCCAAGTCTTCCCAGGTCTCGTCAGTGATGTCGTTCGCGCCAAGCAACTGCATGACCTGGCCAAAGAACCCGCGCCGCGTCTTGGTCAGACTCTCTTCGAGTTTCCGTTTACCTAGTCCTAGTACCACGTATACTCCTTCCATACATACGTACGCGATCGATTATACTATAGCTCAACAGACGAAGCAACCTTGCTTTCCGTCCTCTAGTGGGCCGCGCACCCCTTTGACGAAAAGCAACGACGATGCTATAATCACTTGCTGACTATCAAGAAGGCGATGAGCATAGTGCCCGACCGAGAGACTGCTGCGCGGCAATCGACCCGTCAGCGAATCAGCCGGGGCCTTTGGCGGTGGTGCAGCTCCCGAGGAGCGTTGCTGGTGCTACTGCTCTTGCTTGCAGCGACGCTGGCATTGAGCTACATATACCCCCAGGTCTCCGCATACGTTCGCTCGGACCCGATAAGCTACGAGGAATGGCTTTCTACCGTCCAGGTGCACTACCGACGCTGGACACCCGTTCTTCGTGCCTTGGGACTGTTCCACGTACGCGACACGTTGTGGTTCCGTGCCCTGCTCGCCCTGCTCGTGCTCGTGCTGTTGGTGTCGCTCGCGGATTGCACGGATCGCCTGCTCACAGAGCAGCGCATCGGGCATACGGAGAGCTTCTACGAGCGCGACAGTATCGGGTTCTCCAGTGGCTTCTCTGCTGGCGAGACAGCAGAGAGGATCAAGGGAGCGTGGATGGAGTTGGGCGTGACCGTTCGAGATAGAAATGGGCCCGGCATCACCTACCTTTGTGCCCAGCAGAGGGTGTGGGCCAGCACCGACACAGCGCTGACCTATCTGGGTGCCTTGCTACTGGTCGTCGCGCTGGCGGTCAACGCACGGTGGGGATGGAGCCAACTGGGTGTGCAGATGTATCCGAACCGTCCTGTGTATCTTGGTCCACAAGCATCGCATCGCATCGAGCTGGTCGAAGCGTCCACAGGCTTGGGCAATGCAGCGATCGAGATCGACGGTCGTGGCCCCCTGCCTATCGGCGGAGGTCGGGGCAGCGGCAGCATGGCATACAGCTATGAGCTGACGGATGGAGGCGGGCCACTTGTCAGCGTGACCGCGTGGAGAAGCAGCGGAGACTCGCTAGCCGTCTCTGAATACGCGCTGCGTCCCGAAAGACAATCCACGCTGCTACTCGCCTTTTCCGCCGCCCCAGAGGACCAGACTGCCCGGCTGTTCATCTTGCCCGAGGAAAAGGTCGTGGTGCGCCTCGAATGGCTTAATCCCGAGGAGACAGGTACAGAGTCACCGCGCTTCCGGCAATGGGTCTTTGAGCAAGGCGGGCAGACACTGGTAGGCACCAGCGAGATCGCCGCATCCGGCAGCTCCACGATGACAGAGATCGGCGGGGTTACATACCGATGGATAGTGTCGTCTCACGCTGTGCTTGACGTTGCATATCAGCCAGGACGGTGGATCCTGGGCGCTGGCGCAGTGCTGGCGCTGTCTGGCTTGGCCATGCAGTTTGTGCCGCGGCGGCAGGCCTGGGCCATGGTACAGAAGAACGGGGAGGGCACCGCGGTTCACTACCGTGACCGCAGCGCTCCAGGCGATCTGAGCCTCCGCCGAGCCGTCGCGATAGCCTTGAGTACAGACATTGAGGGCACATTATGGTGATGACCGCAGCCTGGTGGGGCCTGGGGTATGGCGCGCTCTTGGTTGCCGTGGTGGCCTATGGCCGGCACTTTTTGCATCACTATGTGTTTCACGACGAGCGGACTTCCTTCATCGAGCGTATCGCTTCCCGGCATGTGGGTGAGAGCCTGTCATTGGTCAGTATTGTCCTATTTGGAGCCGGGATCACAAGTCGGGCGCTCAATGGACACGGGTGGCCGATCATTACTGCAGCAGATGCAGCCGGTGGCATCGCGCTATTGGCTCTGTTGTTTCGCTTTGTCCAGGCTCGTCTCTCTCGATCAAGTGATGCTGGCCTGGCTACCACCTCGATTGCGCTGCTGCTACTTTCTTATAGCCTGGCTCATTTGCCAAGTGCACCGGTGACGATGCCTTTCCGGCCCATCGGCTCTGTTCTCAGCGACGCACTCGATCTGGGTGCCGGTGGGTTTCTCGCCGTCGCTGCGGCGTTCAGCCTGGCTGCCATCGTGCACGCACGTCTGGCCGATCCACGAGCGGCCACGGCTGGTGCATCGCTGCAGGAAGACGACCCGGCAAGCGAGGTTTTCGTGCGCGCAGCGTTGCTTTGCCTGGCGGGAAGCCTGGCAGTGGACACGTGGTGGCTGCAGAAGGTCGGGCTCGGACGGACGGGTGAAGTGCAGCAGGCCGGCATCGCCATCGTGTGGATGGTATACTTTGTCGCGCTTCGACTGCGCAGCGCCCCCAGGTGGCGTGGCTGGCCATGGGCTTCTGTCGTGTCGGTTGGCTTTGTCTGCGCTCTGCCGATCCTGCTCGACGTCCCGTGGCTGGACCTGCCACTGCCCATCTAGCCGAGCGCACCAGGATCTCGAACGTAGAGGAGGAGGCACAGCCCGCATATCACGATCCTGAGCGCGATCACAGAGTCACCCGATCAGGGCCGATCTAAAGCGCCACGAACGATGCTGTTCCTCGCTCGACGAATCCGAATCATCCCACTATCATCACTGCACGATCAGCCACAGCGCCAGTGTGTCGCTGGCGCATGGGAACAAGAAGGAGTATACGCATGTTGAAACTGAAACAAGGTACCGACATCTTGGCGGCAGTTGGCGGTGTCGCTACGATGGACGAGGCTCGCGCCGTGTTCGAGGCCAAGTGCGACCAGGAGACGCGGAACAAGTTGGCCCAGATCGCCAATGAAGAGGCACTTATCAAGATCGCAAACGCGATCGCGATGACCGATCCTCACGAGGTGTTCGTTAACACCGGTTCTCCAGAGGATCTGCTGCGCGTCCGGATCAAGAGCGTGGCCAAGGGCGAGGAAGTGCCCGTAGCCATGCACGACCATACGCTTCACTTCGATCTCCCGCAAGAGCAGGCGCGCATCATCGACCGCACCTTCTATATCGTCAACCCCGGAGAAGAGACGAGCGTTCTTGCCAAGAGCGTCCTGCGCGACGACGCACACCAGTACGTAAGAGAGCACATGACTGGCGTCGCTCACGACATGACCCTGTTCGTGGGCTTCTTTAGTCGCGGACCAATCGGTGCTCCTGCCGCGATCCCAGCGCTAGAAATCACTACCTCGGTATACGTCATGCACTCTGCCAACCTGCTGTACCGCAACGTGTATGAGCAGTTTGACGCAGAGGCAGAGCGAGCAGGCGTCTTTTTCACCAACGTACATAGCGAGGGGCCGAACCGACCGGAGGACCTACCCAACGCACGCGTCTATATGGACCGCAGTTGGCTGACTACGTTCTCACTCTTTTGCACGTACGCTGGCAACACGCTGCTCCTGAAAAAGGGGAACCACCGTTTCGCCGTGGACCTGGCAACCTACTACCACAAGGAGGATCAGCTCTCCGAGCACATGTTCATCACCGGGCTTACCAACACCAATGGTAGGACGACCTACTTTGCAGGTGCTGCACCCTCAGGTTGCGGCAAGACGACCACGGCGATGGTAGGGACAGACTTTATCGGCGACGACCTGGCTCAGCTCTGGATCGCGTCCGATGGCACCCTGCGTGCTATCAACCCCGAGAAGGGTCTGTTCGGTATCGTTCAGGACGTGAACGCCGAAGGCGATCCCTACCTGATGAAGGTACTGCGCGAGGAAGGCGCAGAGGTGATCTGGTCGAACGTGCTCGTCGATGTGCACGGCGTGCCCCATTGGGTAGGCAATGGCGAAGAGTCCCCCGAGCGAGGCGTGAACTTTCAGGGCGAGTGGTGGGAAGGCAAGACCGACGCAGACCGCAAACCTGTTCCGCTCTCCAACCCCAACGCCCGCTGCACCGTCGAGAACATCCATATCGCGAACTATAACGAGCAGGCAGCAGAGGACCCGCGCGGCGTCGAGGTCAAGGTCATCACCTACAGCGGCCGTGACAGCGATACGATGCCCCCAGTCTGGGTGGCAAAGAACCCGGACCACGGCGTCGTGATCGGCGCATCGATCCTGTCCGCTGCGACGGCTACGGAAGTTGGCGCGCGAGGTGTACGGCGCCAGCCGTGGGCCAATGAGCCGTTCATCCCAGGACCGCTGGCCGACTATATGGAAGCCCAGTTCCTGTTCTTTAACTCGAACAAGCTCGAGGGCGAGATTACCTTCGCTGGCCTCAACTACTTTTTGACGCACGCGGCACGCGGCAGCACCGGCAAGGGGCTGCTCGGCGAAAAGCGCGACGTCAGGGCCTGGCTTCGCTGGCTGGAAAAGCGTGCACACGGCGAGGTGGACGCCATCGAGACACCGATCGGCTTTATCCCCAGGTACGAGGATCTACGAGAGCTCTTTGCCGAGATCGACAAAGAGTACCCGCGTGCACTCTATGACCTGCAGTTCGCCTTTTACGTGGACAATATCCTGGCCCGGATCGATCTGCAACAGGAAGCGTACGGCCAGAGCGAGAACGTACCGCAAAAGCTCTTTGGCGTGTACGAGGAGCAGCGAGAGGGGCTTCAGGCCCTCAGGCAGAAATACGGCCCGGTTGTCTCGGTCGAGCAACTAATCGAGGCCGCCGCCGCTGGATAGGCGACGACTCGATGCGAAAAGCGAGCGGGGGTGCTGATACGCACCCCCGCTCTTCTGTTGCCAAACCTCCCCCTGCATGTTACAATGCGTCCGGCTGCCACAGAGAGCGCTCTCGCCAGACAGTACAGACAGAGTCGAGGAGATGAGAATGAAAGCGGCATACTACAGCGGAGACAAGACGATCCGGATCGGCGAATCCCGGGCGCGCCGGCCCAGCCCGGGCGAGGTACGGCTACAGGTCGCGTACTGCGGCATCTGTGGGACCGATCTGCATATCTTTCAGGGGCACATGGACCAGCGAGTCGATATCCCGCAGGTTGTCGGACACGAGATGTCTGGTGTGATTGCAGAGCTCGGCACCGACGTACAGGGCTGGGAGGTCGGGGACCGCGTCGTGGTGCGCCCGCTTGCCCCATGCGGTCACTGCCCGGCGTGCCAGGCCGGACATTCGCACATCTGCTACAACCTGCAGTTCCTGGGCATCGACACTCCTGGGGCGTTTCAGGGCTCCTGGACTGTGCCTGCTTACACTCTTCACCGCCTGCCCGATGGCCTGCCGATGGACCAGGCAGCCCTGATCGAGCCGCTCGCTGTCGCTTGCCACGACGTGCGTCGCGGAGAGGTACAACCCGAAGACGAGGTGGTCGTGATCGGCGGCGGGCCGATCGGCATGCTCGTTTCGCTCGTGGCACAGCACGCCGGCGCACACCTGCTGGTCTCCGAGATCAATCCCTACCGTGTGGCACTGGCACAGGAACTGGGTCTGGAGGCCGTCAACCCCCGTGAGACCGATCTCGTAGAGACTGTCCAGGACCGCACCGCCGGCGCGGGCGCAGATGTCGTCTTTGAGGTATCGGGATCGGCTGCCGGGGCAGCGGTCATGACGCAGTTGGTACGAGCGCGCGGGAGGATCATAGTGGTAGCCATCTTTGCCGAGCCGCCAAAGGTAGACCTGCATCGTTTCTTCTGGCGCGAGCTAGAACTGCGTGGGGCGCGCGTCTACGAGCCGCAGGATTTCGAGCGAGCCATCGAGTTGGCTGCCTCTGGCGCACTGCCTCTGGAGCGCCTGATCAGCGCCAGGTGGCCCCTGGAAGGCCTACAGGACGCGTTTGAGCAGATCGAGTCGAGTACGGACCTGATGAAGGTCCTAATCGACACGCAGCAGTGACCCTAGGAGTAGATGTGCTATGAAGGCCGTTTCGTTTGCAGCACCCCGGCAGGTCCACGTTATTGACGTGCCCGAGCCTACGATGGGCCCCGAAGACGTTTTGCTCGACATCCACTACGTCGGGCTGTGTGGCTCTGATCTCAATACCTATCGAGGCAGCTTTTCCCTCGTCTCCTATCCGCTGATCCCCGGCCACGAGGTCAGCGGCGTCATCGCTGCCCGCGGCGACAGCGTCCCCCCGACCCTCCAGGTTGGCGATCGGGTGACAGTCTCTCCGTACACGAACTGCGGCATCTGCCCATCCTGCCGCGCAGGCCGGCCGAACTGCTGCCAGTACAACGAAACGCTCGGCGTACAACGCAATGGGGCACTGTCGCAGCGCTTTGCCCTGCCCTATTCCAAGGTGCACAAGAGCACCGTCCTGTCCATGCGAGAGCTCGCCCTCGTCGAGCCGATGAGCGTGGGTTATCACGCAGCGAACCGTGGACAGGTTTCCGAAATGGACACCGTGCTGGTCATCGGCTGCGGCACGATTGGCATCGGCGCGATCGCCGCAGCAGTACGCAAGGGCGCCAGGGTGCTCGCTGTCGACGTCGATGATGGCAAGCTCGATATGGCGTCTCGGTTTGGTGCCCAGCAGGTGGCGAATTCGACCAGGCAGGACATTCCGCTCGTCGTGGGGGAACTGACCGACCAGGAGGGCGTAAGCGTAGCGATCGAAGCAGTGGGCCTCCCTGAGACCTACCGCCTCGCCGTGGAAGCGGTGGCCTATGCGGGGCGGATCGTGTACATCGGATACGCCAAAACGGAGGTCTGCTATGACACCACTGACTTTGTACGCAAGGAACTGGACATCCGTGGGTCACGGAATGCGCTGCGCGTCTTTCCCGCCGTAATCCGGATGATCGAGCAGCGGGAACAGCCCTTCGAAACGCTGGTCAGCAGGGTGTACCCCTACACCGCTGCGCATCAGGCCTTATACGACTGGGATCAGTCACCCGGCGAGTTCACCAAGATCCTGATCGACATGACCGCCTGATCGATAGTCCGGCGGCCTTGCATTTCGAGTGTTTCATGGTATACTTGTTCCGACGACCCTTGCCGCGCAGAGCAGGTCGTTCGTTTTGTGTACGATACGGAGCATCGGGTACAGCGAACATGCCCCCGGCGGATACCGAGATGGGAGTATAGTATATGATTGACGTTCACCAACTACGAAAAGGCACAACCTTTGAGCTCGACGGCGAGATCTACAAGGTCATCGAGTTTCAGCACCACAAGCCGGGGCGCGGCAAGGCGGTCATCCGCACGCGGATCCGCAACCTGCGTACGGGCACTATTCTCGACAAGAACTTTATCTCGGGCGACCGGGTGGAGGACATCCGAATCGACCGTATATCGGCCCAGTATCTTTACCATGACGATGTCTTTTACTATTTTATGAACGAGGAGACATTCGAGCAGATCCCGCTCTCGGCAGCCGTGTTGGGGGATGCTGTGCAGTACCTCGTCGACAATATGAGCCTCAACCTCTCGGTTTACGAAGGAGAGCCGATCGACATCGAGCTACCGACGTACGTCGATATGGAGGCCATCGAGGCACCGATCGCCCTGGCCGGCGACACGGCGACCGGCGCGACCAAGCAGGTAACGCTGCAGTCTGGACTTCAGGTCGACGTACCACTCTTTGTTAACAAAGGCGACACCATCCGCGTCGACACGCGAACCGGCGAATACGTTACGCGCGTCTAGCTGCAGGCACCGACCGGTGCCTGCACTGCATAAAGCAGTGCCCTGATCGCGGGACCGCCAAGCTGGAGCTTGGCGGTCCCGCGTTGTGCGTCTGGGTAACCAGCGGTTGCGAATTGACTCTATGCCGTATCCTCGTCCCCTGGCCCAGCAGGCTCTCGCACCCTACGGCCATCAGGGGACAGCCTGGCCTCACTTTGTCCTGCCGCCGGGCAACCGATGGTCCTCGATCGCGTCCACCACCTGTCCGATCTCGGCGATTTCGCCGATCACATAGTCGACACCGTCTGTATCCGTCCCGGGCTGGGGGTCCACGAGAACCGTCGCCATACCCAGCGACTTGGCAGGGCGTAAGTTACGTGGCGAGTCTTCGACCATCAGGCATGCTTCTCCTCGCGTCTGCAGCACCCGCAGCAGCCTCTCATAGCCGCCAATCGCAGGCTTGCCCTCATTCCCGGCAAAGAACGCGTCATAGACCTGC
>CAZLMZ010000095.1:3071-11434 GCA_964560475.1 uncultured Anaerolineae bacterium | reverse complement strand
GCCGTCACGCTCGCCCTGGGCGTCGTCGCGATCTACTATGGGCTGATCGCTTCCGCCGCCGTGCCGGTGCCTGTTGTTGGCGGTATCCTGTTTCTCGGCTGGGCCGTCTACTATATCACCGACGTCTGGTCGCGGCGGGCGTAGAGGCAAGAAACGAGGGAAAGAACGATGAAACGTACGACGTGGGGCCTGCTGGCCATGTGCCTATCGCTGCTGCTGGGCACGGCCATCGCACTGGGATCGCTGATCTCGGTCAAGGGACAGCTAAACACAGCAGACCTGGTCGCGAATCCACTGAGCGTGCCCACGCTGTTGGTGAGCTGCCTCGATCCGCTGGCCATCCTGCTCGAGATCGCGGCGATCGTCCTCGTCGTCAGCCAGGCACGCCAGTACGGCACGCTGCACCATCGCCTGGCGTGGACGGCGGCGATCCTCTATCTGCTGTGGGCTGCCGCGAACCTCCTGGGGTTCCTGCCGCTGTCCCTGTTGAGCGCGCAGACCGGTTCCCTCCACATGGCACTGGCCGGGCAATGGGTCAAGGCCGGGGCCGCACTGCTGGCCTACACCGTGCCTGCCCTGCTCGTCCTGGGCCTGGGCAATCGCGCCACGCGCGCGGTCACCGCAGCCGGCTGGCTGATCAGCGCGATCGGCAATTTCGGCACGCTTGCCACGACCATCCCGGCCATTGCCCTGGAACCGGTCGTGTCCGGCGATCGGGTCACATACGCGGTGCAGTTTAGCGTGGACTATACGGGAGGGTTCTACCCGCTCTTGCTGACGATGGGCTATATCGGCGGGACACTTTACCTGGCCGTTTATCTCTACCTGGCCTGGCAGCAGAGACGAACGCGCCCGCTCGAACGGGCGGCGTCCACCGCCGGATGACCGCGGTCGCATACCTGACGCTTTGCACCAACGGATGGGATCCGCTGGTGCAAAGATGAAACCTATTTCCCTGACCCCCTCATTCGTTCGGGGGGATTTCGTACCAGATACTGGCGAAAAAGCCGCGCGGATCCGGTTGGGCGATCTGGCGCACGATCTGAGGCGTGCCCTTGCTGCACTGCCATTCGTAGGCAGTGTCACGGCCCGTCACCACTACCGGGATCACGTCTGCGTTCGGGTTCTGCGCACAGTAGTCGTTTTCCGCCTGCGTCGGCGTGCGGCTGGTATCGACCTTGTCTTCACACGGCAGGTTCGCGCCGACGAAACACGCGTACACGTTTCCGTACATGCATCGCCAGTACGAGCCGTTCTCGAGCACGCTGATCGGCGTATCGGGCGCGTTGAGTGCCTTTTGCAGGCCTACGGCGATCGATTCGGGGACCTTGGGCCCGCCGTACGGTGGCCCCGGGGTGTCGACTGTCTCCACCACCGTACAATAAGCAAACGGGTCCGTATACGTCACCGGCGTAGGCGTTGCCTGCTGTGGCGGCAGGCATCCCGCCAGACCCGCAGCCACGAGCAGCACCAGCGACAAACCACTCCACTTCCACGATTTCATGGGAAACCCTCCACATTGGCCTCGAGCCGGGTACGCGCACCTCTCGTGCAACGTTAGGTGAAGCCTTCCTCGACAGGTCCTGCTATCTGGAACCCATTTCGCGCTTCCTACGCGACTCCAGCATAACACAAAAGGCCGCCACAAACGTACGGGATCGGTCAGATTTTGGTTGGATTGAAAGGGCGAAAGTTGGAGGTCGTTGGAGAGCGATCGCGATCGACGCGACACTTGCGATCACCGACGGGCTGCGATATACTAGGCAGGTCCCACGAGCAGGCTGCCCCTTTGGCCTGGACGTGCATGGCCCCTCGATAGGAGATGACGATGCCGGGTGACACGCCGCCGCGCTCGAGCGTGCGGGGATCAGAGGCAAGCGATCCATCGGCAGGACAATCCTCGCTTGCGTCCCTCCTGGCCCGCTACGAAAAGGGGGTGACCGCGCTGCGCGACAGCGATTCCTCCTCCGCATCGCTCCTCGCCGTACTCGTGAGCCGCGACCGGCTCTCGGCAGCGCTGGCAAGGGAGGCCTCTCCCCAGGACGTGCGGCGGGTAGTCGATCTGGACCGGCAGCTACAAGAGAAGGCCCCCGCTCTGCCAGAGCGCGACTGGCGTGCCTGGCGGCAGACGCTCAACCCATCGACCAGGCGCTGGTGGTGGCACCTGGACGAGATCGGCGCGCGAAAGGAGGAGGAGCACGATCTTGCCTGGATCCTCGCCGCCCTCGTACTGACCGCCGCCGCCCTCGGCCTGGCAGTAGAGGTGATCCGCCGGATTTGGGGAGCCGGCCCCGACGCGCTTTCCGTGGTCGGTTCGGTCCTGTCCCTCGCCGTCGCCGGCAGCCCACTCACCAAATATGGCCGAGACATAGCCAGGCGGCTCATGCGCAGGCTCGGCCTGTCGACCCGTTACCTGGGTGAACTGATGCTAGGAGCGGCAGCACTGGCGCTCGTCATCACGCTTCCGCTCTACTTTGCCCTTCCCGCGCTGGCGCGCGTCTTGAACAACCGCGGCTATACCCTCCTCCAGAGCGGCGACCTCAACGGGGCGCAGCGCGCCTTTGCTCGTTCGACCAGCATCGAGCCCGGCTATGCCGTGGCGTACTATAACCTGGCCGACGCCCACGTCGCGATCGGCAACTATGCGTTGGCGGAAGAGCTCTACCAGAAAGCACTCGCCGCCGACCGCACCTTCGAGTGGGGCTACAACGGCCTGGGCTATGCGCTCGTGCTTGAGGGTGAGCCGGAACGGAGCATTCCTGTGTTCTATGCGGGACTCCAGTTGGCCACGGAAGACGTCGTACGCACTGCGCTGTGGGTCAACCTCGGCCGGGCATACAGTGAGATGGGGTCGTTCCGCGAGGCCGAGATCGCGCTGCAGCAGGCCCTGAGCCTCGATCCCCGAGATGCTGCCGCACATTGCATCCTGGCACAGGTCACGGGTGCACTGGCAGGTCCTCAGGACGAGATCACACTGCACTGGGAGAACTGCCTGCGCTATGCTGACGAAAGCACGCCCCGCGGGAAAGAACTGGCCACCATGGCGCAGGCACATTTGCAGGCACGGGAGGAACGACAATGATCGCACGTAGGCAAGGACTGGCATTCATACTCTTGTCGTCATTGCTTGTCACGTCGATCCACTGTGCCCCGCGTCGTGCGAGCACGTCGACGCCCACGCCAGCGCCCGATTCCGAGGCCGGATTGGCGATGCACCTGTTGGTGGAGAGCTCTGGCCGGCTCACGCACAAGCGCCCGGGCTGGCAAGAAGATTTGCCCCTCTCCTTCGGGGCGATCCTGGATCGGGACGACTTGCTGCAGGTAGGCTCAGGGGCCGAGGGGCTCGTCGCCTGTGCCGATCTGAGCGTGGCCTCGTTGCCCGCTGACTACTATGGCGGGCTGCCCTGCCCCGTAGCCGAGCCCTACCTCGTACAGAAGGGAAGCTTTGTGCTGGGACCCCGGCGCAGCATGGCGGCGGATTCGTCCATTCCCTACATTCTCAGCCCGCGCCACACCTTCCTCCAGAGCGAACGCCCCCTCTTACGTTGGCACCCTTCAGAATCTGGGACGGTCGTCTATACCGTGCACGTATGGGGCGACTCGGTGGATTGGCAGACAGAGACCTCTGCGACCGAACTGCGCTATCCCGACGATGCGCCGGCACTGCGCCCGGGGGTGAGCTACTATCTCACCGTGATTGACAGCGATGGCCATTCCTCGGAGGAGGAAAAGACCGCGCTAGATCTGAGCTTTGTCCTTCTCTCTCCGGATATAGAGGCCGCGGTTCAGGCGCTGGTAACGCAGGCGCAGGGGCTGGGGCTTTCTCAGCGGGCTGCCCACCTCCTCGAGTCACAGATCTATGACGGGCACGATCTGCGAGCCGACGCCATCGCCCTGCTGGAAGAGATGGCTCCCAGCCAGGATGCGCCCGGTGTCTACCGGCGTCTCGGCAACCTCTACCTGGAGGTCGGCCTCTATACGGAAGCGGCCGAATCCTTTGATCTGGCGCGGTCCGGCTATACGGCTCTGGGCGACGTAGAGGGAGAAGCCGCCGCGCTGGCGGGGTTGGGGTTGGCCCACCGGGGAGATGGCGACGACGCGACGGCGCGGGAATGGCTGGAGCAAGCCCGCGATCTCTACCAGCGCCTCGGCGAAGGCAGCGGGCTGGCCGGCGTGGAGAGTGTGCTCGATCAGGTCGGGCCGTGATCGATGAGGTGGGTAGCTAGCCTTTGTCTCCTGCTTCTCGTCACCCTGTCGTGGGGCATCCTTCCTTCCCTCGCACGTGCTGCCCCGCCTTCACAGGAACCGGCGACCCCGCACGTTCTGCTGCGCGACGATTTCGACGATCCGGGCAGTGGATGGCAGACGACGGAGGGAGCGTTCGGAAGCACCGGCTACCTGGATGGGGCCTACGTCATCGAGGCACAGCAAGATAACCTGGTGTGGGGACAGTCCTTCCACTCGTTCGAAGACGTGGCGATCGACGTCGAGGCGACGCAGCTCCAGGGACCCGAGAACGGCGACAACAGCTATGGCGTCGTCTGCCGCTACGTGGACCAGGACAACTTTTACGCTTTCCTCGTCAGTGGAGCCGGCTCCTACGGCATCCTCCGCGTTCTGGACGGCCAGTTCGACCTGATCCTCCCCGCGGGACAGTCGGACCTGATTCGCCGGGACAATAGCACGAATCACCTCACCGCCATCTGCAGCCAGGACTATCTGGCCTTGTACGCCAACGGCAGGCTGCTGGGGGCGACCTCTGACGACGCGCTGGAGCGCGGCGACGTGGCCCTGATCGCCGTTACCTACCAGGGCCGCGCCACCCGCGTGGCTTTCGACGCTCTCGTCGTCGCCGAGCCGCAGCCAGGCAAGCACGATGCCAGCACGGCCCTGTCGGTCCAGGCGGACGCCGACGCGCTGCTGGGTGAATGCAACGCGCGCTATGCACGGAGCGACTTACGCGGGGCGCTGACCGCGTGCGAAGCAGCACAGCAGCGCTACGCGGAGATTGGGGATCGGCGGGGCGAGGCGAGCGCACTGCTCCAGTTCGGCCTGTCCAGCCACGCCCTTTCTCGCTACGAGCAGGCGCTGGCAGCGTACGAGCGTGCCCTCTCCTTGTCGCAGGCGATCGGTGACCAGCAAGGCATCGCCACAGCATACAACAGCATGGGCGGCGTGTACGAGGCCCAGTTCGACGACGAGCAGGCGCTGGCCCACTACCAGCGTGCGCTCGAGATCCGGCAAGAGATCGGCGACCGTCGAGGAGAGGCGACCACGCTCAACAACATGGGCGGCCTGTACGACGCGCGAGCGGATCACGAGCAAGCGCTGCCGCTCCTGGAGCAGGCGCTCTCGATCTGGGAGGAGGTAGGGGACACAGGAGGGGAAGCGGCGACGCTGAACAATATCGGCGAGGCGTACCGGGCGCTCTCTGACTATACGCGCGCGTTGGACTATTACCGGCGTGCGCTGCCCCTGATGCGCGCGCTCGGCAACCGCTATGGGGAGGCCGCCATCCTCGACAACCTCGGCAGCACCTACGCTGCACAGTCTAGCTACGATCAGGCCCTCGCCTACCACGAGCAGGCCCTCGCGATCCGGGAAGAGATTGGCGACCGCCGCGGAGAGGCGACGACGCTGAGCAACATCGGCGCTGTACACGCTGCACGCTCTGACTATCCTGCTGCGTTGAGCTACTATGAGCGCTCGCTGGAGGTCGTCCAGGAGATCGGGGACCGGCAAGGGGAAGCGAGGACACTGATCAACCTGGGTAACGCCCACTATGCCCTCTCAGAGTACGAGCAGGCGCTCGATGCCCAGGAGCGTAGCCTCTCCATCTGCCGTGAGATCGGCTACCGCGACGGCGAGGCCACGGCGCTGCACAACATCGCCGGCGTCCACATAGCTCGCTCTGACTATGGCGCGGCGCAGGCCGCTTTCGAGCAGGCGCTCGCCATCCGGCAAGAGACCGGCGATCGCCGCGGAGAAGCGGCGACGCTGAACGGCATCGGCACGGTCTGGTACCTGCTTTCCGACTATACGCAAGCCCGCGATGCGTACCAGAAAGCGCTGTCTATCCTGCAAGCGATCGGCGACCGGGCGGGCGAAGCGACGACGTTGGGCAACATCGGCGCAGTCTACCTGGCCCTCGCCGACCACGACGAGGCACTGGCGACGCTCGGGCGGGCTCTGGCGATCCAGCAGCAGATCGGCGACCGTGCCGGAGAGGCGACCACGCTCGACGGCATCGGCCGCGTGCACCTCGCCCGCCGCGACTATGAACAGGCGCTGCAGGCCTTTGAGCAGGGGCTGTCGATCCGGCAGGCGATCGGCGACCGCGCGGGAGAGGCGACCACGCTGAACAATATCGGGTCGACCTATCGCGAACTCTACCAACCCGAGCAGGCATTGGACTATTACCGGCAAGCGCTGCCACTGCGGCGCGAGATCGGGGACCGGCTGGGAGAAGCGACGACGCTGAACAATATCGGGACGGCGTACCTGAGCCTGGGCGAGCCCGATCTCGCGCTGTTAAGCCTGCAGGAGGCGCTCCCGATCTTGCAGCAGGTGGGGAATCGATATGGCGAGGCGGCCACGCTCAACAACGTGGCCGAGGCCTATCGTGCGCGCGGCGACGACGCGCAGGCGCTGTCCGCCTACCAGCAGTCGCTGGAGATCTTGCGCGGGGCGGGCGCGCAGGCCGAAGTCGCTTCGGTGCTGGACAACCTGGGGCAGCTCTATACGGCGCAGGGAGACGACGAACAAGCGGCCTCTCTTCTGGCAGAAGCGCTGGCGATCCGCCGCGAGATCGGCGATCGGGTGGGGCAGGCAACGACGCTGGGCAACCTGGCAGTGCTCGACGTGCGGCAGGGAGATCAAGAGCTGGCAACCGGGCGCGTGCTGGAGGCGATCGATCTCCTGGAATCGGTACACGCCGGGCTCAAGATAGAGGCCGTGCAGAGCGCGTTTGCCGGGGGAACGCGGGCCTACTATGATGCCGCTATCCGGCTGCTCCTAGAACAGGGCCGCAAAGAAGAAGCGTTCTACTATACCGAGCGTGCGCGGGCGCGCTCGCTGCTCGACCTGCTGGGCAACCAGCGCATTCACCCCAAGGCCAGCGAGGACCTCGGCCTGATCGAGGAGGAAGCACAGCAGCGCGGCGAGCTGGCAGCCCTGGAGGACCGTCTGCGGGAAGAGTGGAATAAACCTGCAGGGGAGCGCAGCCAGGCGGCGATCGACCAGATCACCGCCCGGGTCGAGACACTGCGAGGCGACTATAGCGAGCTCCTCACCCAGCTCGAACTCGCCAACCCCGAGTACGCGGCGCTGGTCAGCATAGACGCGCTGACCCTGGAGGAAACGCAGGCCCTGCTCCGCGATCGCGCGCCCGGCACGACCCTCCTCACCTACTTTGTGGGCAAAGATGAGCTGAGCCTCTTTCTCGTCGGTCCCGACAGCTTTTACGTGCAGACTGTACCGGTCACGCGCGAAGAACTGCGGGCCCAGGTGCGCGAGTTACTGGCGCAGCTCAAGGCCGATCCGCTGCTCCCCGAGGCCTGGCGTTCGCCGGCACAGGCCCTCTATGGCTGGTTGATCGAACCGCTGCAGCGGGCCCTGCCACCTGCCCGGCCCAACCGGCCGCGCCAGTTGGTCATCGTTCCCCACGACGTGCTGCACTATCTTCCCTACGGCCTGTTGAACGACGGCGAGCACATCTTGCTGGAGGGCTACACCGTGCTCTATGCCCCGAGCGCCAGCAGCCTGCCCTTCATCCTGGAAAAGGAGCCGGCTCAGGTAGAGACACTGTTGGCCATGGCCCACCCGGAAGCGCCGGGCGCGCCGCAGCTAGGCAGCGCGGTCGCCGAGGCCGAGCGCGTGGCCGCACTGTATGGAACCCAGGCCCTGGTTGGCGTCGAAGCGTCCGAAAGCCGGTTCAAGGCCGAAGCAGGGCAATACGATCTGCTGCACGTGGCGGCGCACAGCGACTATCGCCTCGCCAATCCCCTCTTTTCGGCCATCTTGTTGCAGGCGGGCGAGGGTGAGGACGGGCGCCTGGAGGTGCACGAGGTGCTCGACCTCGACCTGCCAGAGACGGACCTGGTGGTGCTCAGCGCGTGCGAGACCCACCTCGCCGCTTTGAGCGAGGGAGACGAGCTGGTGGGGTTGGAGCGAGCCTTTCTCCGGGCGGGCGCGCCGAGCCTGGTAACGACGCTGTGGCCGGTGGACGACGCGGCGACGGCGGCGCTGATGGAGCGCTTTTACGTTCACCTGAGGGAAGGCGCAGCAAAGGCAGATGCGCTGCGGCTGGCACAGCTAGAGACGCGTGCCGAACGTCCCAACCCGTACTACTGGGCCGGCTTTGT
>CAZLMZ010000095.1:0-2971 GCA_964560475.1 uncultured Anaerolineae bacterium | reverse complement strand
ATACGTGGTCCCTGTGGTCGACCGCGGGCGGGACATCGGGCACGTCGTGGTCAGCAGCCAGGCGCTGCCCAATCCGGTGCTCGCCTTCTCTACTGCTCCCGCACCGCACCGGGCAGCGCGCGAGGCCATCCGCGCCCAGGCAGCCAACCTCGGCTTGACCGTACACGAGCGCGTCCCGCTCTACCTCGGCCCGCTCTCCTATTTCTACCCGATCGAGCAGGGCACGAAAATGTCGCTCCTGGAGATGGGGCGCGGGCGGCGCATCGACCTCGATCCGGCGGTAGCCGATCGCCTGGCACGCGCCGTACGCACGATAGAAGGGACGCCTGCCTCCCCACCGGTCGAGGACAGCGCAGCCGCCCTGCCGGCGAGCAGCCTCGGAGCCACCGCTCTCAAGCGGCTCTATGGCCCCGACTATTTGTGGTACGTGGGCTGTGGCCCCACGGCAGCCGGCAACCTGATGGGGTACTGGGCCGACCGCGGCTATCCGGCGCTGGTCCTCGGCGGCAGCGATGGGGACTATACGGGGACGATCGAGCGGCTCGGCCAACTGATGGGTACCAACGAAGCCGGCTGGACCTGGCTGCCGATCGACGATGACCTACAGGACTTTGCCCAGGAGCGCGGCTATACCTTTCGCACCTCCGAGCGTTCCTCCCCGCCTTACAGTGCCTACGTCGCCGAGATCGACGCGCACCGCCCGCTCGTCGTCCTCGTCAACGGGCACGAGCTGTACGG
The DNA here is from genome assembly GCA_964560475.1 of uncultured Anaerolineae bacterium. Lineage (GTDB taxonomy): Bacteria > Chloroflexota > Anaerolineae > JAFGEY01 > JAFGEY01 > BS750m-G44. The sequence continues at coordinate 2,233 of CAZLMZ010000095.1, read as the reverse complement.
AAACCACTTTATCACCGGCTTTGGGTACGAGTACGAGCCGGGCAACGATACCTATCGCTACATGATCGTCCACGATACGTGGTGGTCGACCGCCGAGGACTACTGGATCCAGTACGGCGCCGGATACAGCGCCATCTGGTTCGACACCGTCGTTCCGCCAGCGGTCGAGGTCGATACGATCCCGCCCAGCTCCTCCGTCGCGCCGCTGCCCCCCTTCCAGACGACGCCCTCGTTCAGCGTGCACTGGTCCGGCACCGACACGGGCTGGGGAACCGCGTGGTACGACGTGCAGGTCAGGGATGGCGCAGACGGTGCCTGGGCCGACTGGATCACGCATACCGACGCCACGGCAGGCACCTTTACCGGCCTGACGGGACACAGCTATGCCTTCCGATCGCGCGCGGTCGATATCGATCGCAATGCCGAGCCCTACCCGGGCGGCGATGGCGACGCGCGGACGGCGATCGCAGCCTACCTGCTCTCGGGGCACGTATCCGGCAACCGTGGCATGCCGGTGATCGGCGCCCAGGTCACCGTCGCGCCACACAGCCTGGGCGCGACGCCTTCTGATGCGCAGGGCGCCTATATGGCCGGGATCGGCGCAGCAGGCAGCTACACCTTGAGCGTGGCGGGAAGCGCCGGCTTTGGCACCCTGCCGCCCATGCATGGCGTCGCTGTAAACGAGGATATCGCGGGGCTGGACTGGGTCTTGCCACCGGCGATCGACTGGGTCGCGGACGGCGGGTGGGAGTCGGGCACGCTGGCGCAGTGGGCGACAGGCGGGACGATCGCGCCCGCGATCACGACCACCGCGCACACCGGCGACTATGGGGTCGTCCTGGGCCAGCGAGCCGTGCCGGGAGCGGGGACGTCGGCGATCAGCCAGGCGGTGGCACTGCCGCCCACAGTCGCGGACGCGACCCTCTCCTTTCTCCTCCGGGCAGATGCGGCGCACGCACTGACGGACGCGCTCTCTGTCACCCTGTCGGGCTCGACCGAGGTCATGACCCACGTCGTGGCGCTGGGCGGGGGCGACTGGCAGCACGCCTGGTTCGACGTGAGCGCATTCGCCGGGGAGACGATCGAGGTTCGTTTCCTATTCACGTCTGGCGACAGTGCGCGGGTCTGGATCGACGAGGTTTCACTGGGACCGGCCGCCCGTGAGCCGAGCAGAGCCTACCTGCCGGCGGTCTTGCGGGGGCTGACGCACTGAGGCGACGAGCCGTGCGACCCTGCGGTTCACCCTTTTCGGAAAGACCGGTCTCCCGTTCGTAGTCATGGCTTCAGCCGTTCTCCGGGGACCCATAGAGCGCTCACGACGAACCTTGACGCTCTAGGCAGGATCGGTGTCCCCGTCACCCTCCCCTGGCCACAGTACGAGTGGTTCCTCGTACACGCGGCGCGGCGCCAGCCGCTTCCGCGCCAGGTTGGTATCGATCTGCGGATAGTGCAGCTCGACCAGGGCCAACGTCTCCTCGACTACGGCGAGCGTATCGGCGATCGCCTCCCCTACCGGCGCCCCGTACGCGCGGCGAAAGCGTGCCTCGATCTGTACCGGCTTGACGGACAACCCCTCCAGCGAACGATAGAGCCACTTGGGGGAGGGATAATAAGCGCGGTTCAGGGCGAGCAGGATGAGAAAGACCTGCTGCTGCAGCGCCGCGATCGTGGCATAGACCATCGTCGGGTTGCCGCGTGCGGCGTGGACCTCGAGGTGGCCCCGATCCAGCCGCGCCACCGCCTCCTCGATCGCTCGCACTGCCAACTCGTCCGGATACGCCTGCGCCCGCGCCTTCCACCGTGCAATGATCGCCTCGCCATAGAGTGGGATGCAGGCCCGCACCGTATCGAGGAAATTGCTGCTCCCCAGGTCCGTGTCGTAGCCGAGCAGCACCTCGTCGAGCACCCGCTCCTCGGCGGCGACGGTATTGTGCCAGAAATCGACCTGGAACCCGTCGATCAGCAACTGATCTTCCAGCGCCGGCCCGTCATAGCGATAGAGGTAGGTCGCCCCGAGGTCGGCGGCGATCGCCTGGCGCAGCGCATCGCTTGGCAGCGTTTCCCAAAAGAGCGGCATCTCCAGGTCCGAGTAAACATCGGCATAGCCGCGCGCCACCGACCCGCCGACGACGATGGCCCGGATCCCATCGTAGCGGCACAGCCGGGCGGCGATCTGCCGCGCGATCGCCAGCCGCCACGTCACGTGGGGGTTCTCGCCCTGTCCTGCTTCCAT
>CAZLMZ010000094.1:9730-11464 GCA_964560475.1 uncultured Anaerolineae bacterium | reverse complement strand
GGGTTCGAGGCGCCCGACGTCGCGTTGAGCGGGGGCATTGCCGCGACGGGCAACTATCCGGGTAAGGCACGCACGGCGGACGAGCTGCGGGTCGACCTGGACAAGGCCTACAGCCTGATCCCGGGCTCGCACCGGCTCAACCTGCACGCCATCTATGCCGAGACGGGTGGGAAGGCGGTGGGGCGCGACGAGCTGCAGCCCGAGCATTTCAGCAACTGGGTGGCGTGGGCCCAGGAAAAGGGGCACGGGCTCGATTTCAACCCGACCTTATTCTCGCACCCGATGGCCGACAGTGGCTTTACGCTCTCGAGCTATGATGATGGGGTGCGGCAGTTCTGGGTCGATCACTGCATCGCCTGCCGCAAGATTGGCGAGTCGTTCGGGCGCGCGCTGGGCACGCCCTGTGTGACCAACATCTGGATCCCGGATGGCTACAAGGACGTCCCGGCCGACCGCAAGACGCCGCGCCTCCTGCTCAAGGACTCGCTGGACAAGATTATGGCCGCGCCGGTCGACGAGGACTATAACCTCGACGCGGTAGAGGGCAAGCTCTTTGGCCTCGGTTCCGAGAGCTATGTGGTCGGCTCGCACGAGTTCTACCTCAGCTATGCGATCGCCAACGACCTGCTCCTTTGCCTCGACTCGGGGCACTATCATCCGACCGAGGTGATCTCGGACAAGCTCTCGGCAGTGCTTACCTTCCTCGACGAGGTGCTGCTGCACGTCAGCCGCGGCGTGCGCTGGGACAGCGACCACGTCGTCCTCCTGACCGACGAGCTGCAGGCCATCGCCCAGGAGGTGGTACGCGGCGATTACCTCGACCGGGTGCACATCGGGCTCGACTTTTTCGACGCCAGCATCAACCGCGTCGCGGCGTGGGTGATCGGCACGCGAAACGCGCTGCGCGCGCTGCTCATGGCGCTGCTCGAGCCGTACGGCCAGTTGCGCGCGCTCGAAGTGGCGGGCGATTTCACCGGGCGGCTGGCGCTGCTGGAAGAGCTCAAGGGGCTGCCCTGGAATGCGGTGTGGGACCAGTACTGCCTGCAGCAGGGCGTGCCGGTGGGTTACACCTACGTGGACGAGATCCGGGCATACGAGGATCAGGTCCTGTCCAAGCGCGGCTGAGAGCGAGGAGCGGCATGCGCTGTTTACCGAGTCGAATTTCGTAGAGGAGGGTACATGGCGTTCCTGGAAAAGTACGAGCAAGAGGTATCTACGTTCGTCGACGTCTGCCACCACCTGGCAGAGCAGTTGTACGTGACCGGCTACGGCGGCAACCTGGCGTGGAAGCTGGAAGAGAACCTGCTGCTGATCACGCCCACGCAGCGCAACAAGGGCGAGGTCGAGGCAGAGGACGTCGTGTTCATCGACCTCGAAGGGCACAAGGTCGAGGGCAAGCGCCGCTCGACCGGCGAGACGCCGATGTACTTGAAGTTCTTTCGCGAGCGACCCGACATCGTCTCGGTGCTGCACTGCCATCCCCCTGCAGTGTGCGCGATGGCCATCGCCGAAGGAACCAACTATTTGATGCGCCCCCTCTATCCCGAGACGACGACCGAGATCGGCCCGGTGCCGGTGGTGCCGTACGCCGAGCCGCTGACCGACAAGCTGGCCGAGATCTTTTCCGCTTACTTGCCCAGGTACAACAGCTTTATCATGGAGAACCACGGCCTGGTGACGATGAGCCGCGGCGGCATCCAGTGGACGCTGTACAACGTCGAGGTGCTCGAGTCG
>CAZLMZ010000094.1:6111-9630 GCA_964560475.1 uncultured Anaerolineae bacterium | reverse complement strand
TACCTCGATCCGGTCGAGGTGGACTATACGGGCGACGTGCTGCCGCTGACCCCGGCCGGCAACGCGACCGAGCGCCACATCACCGTCGCCTATGCCGAGGTGGCGGCGCGCACGGTGGACGACCCCGCTGCCTTTTGGTCGGTCAAACTCGACCTGCCCCGGGCCGAGGTGGTGCAGGCGATCGCCGACCCGCCCGTGCTGCACAACCTGATCCGCTCGGTCCTGATGAAGCAGGGCGGGGTGGGTTACGTGCAGCCCGACTATCGCTCTTTTCCCTCGGTCGAGGAGGTGAACGCCCTGGTCGTGGCCTGCGGCGCGCTCCCCTGTGCCACCTGGCTGGACGGCACGTCGGCGGGCGAGCAGGACGAGGAAGAGTTACTGCGCCTGCTGATCGACAAGGGCGTGGTGGCGCTGAACATCGTCCCCGACCGCAACTGGAACATTGCCGATCCGGAGGCCAGGCAGGTCAAGGTGCGCAACCTATACGCGGTGGTCGAGCTGGCGACCGCGCTCGACCTGCCGCTCAACGTGGGGACAGAGATGAACAAGGCCGGCCTCAAGCTGGTCGACGATTTCGAGGCGCCCGAGCTGGCGCCGGTGCGCCAGGCCTTCCTCGACGGGGCGATGTTCATCTATGGCCACACGGTAGCACAGCGCGCATTGGGGATCGGCTACCAGAGCGCGTGGGCGCAGGCCGAGCTGCCGACGCGCGCCGAGCGCAACGCGTTCTACACCGCGCTGGGGCGCCGCGTGCCGCCGGGGCGAGCGGGGCTGGAGAGATTGAGGCAGATAGGGGTAGGATCTCCCGGGGAGATTGTGGAAGGAATGTCATAGCCACACGACAAACCCGTTTTCCCAGCGACCACCTCGCTCCTTCTCAGTGAGGAGCTAGAGGGAGCACCCCGGTGTCTGCAGAGCGTCTGGCAAGAAAACGGGTTTGTGAGAGCAGCACTATCGAGAATGGAGTTGGAGCAATGGACAAGCTGGAAGCATATCGACAGGGCAAGGGCCCCCTGCCCGAGACGAACCGCCTGTGGCCGCTCTATGGGGCCGGATTTGAGAACCTCGGCCAGGACGACGCGCCGATCGCGGTGCCGATGCCCGAGCCGGGGCCCGACGAGCTGCTGGTGCGTCACGACGCATGCGGCCTCTGCTTCTCCGACATCAAGGTGATCAAGCAGGGACAAGAGCACACGCGCATCTTCAAGGACATGAAGACCGACCCCGTGGTCCTGGGCCACGAGGTGAGCATGACCGTGGTCCAGGTCGGCGCGGCGCTGCGCGACCAGTACGAGGTGGGACAGCGTTTCATCATCCAGGCCGACATCTACAAGGACGGGGTCAACTATGCCTACGGCTACATGATCCAGGGCGGCCTCTCCGAGTACGGGATCATCGACCAGCGTGTGCTCAACGGCGACCACGGCAACTACCTGATCCCGGTCCAGCCCAAGACGGGCTATGCCGAGAGCGCGCTGACCGAGCCGTGGGCGTGCGTGATCGCAGCCTACGAGCTCTCGTACCGCACCGGGCTCAAGCCGGGCGGGACGACGTGGATCATCGGCACGCCCAAGGCCGAGGCCGAGTACACGATCGGCAGTGGTTTCTACGCCGGGCTGCACCCCGGCCGCGTCATCCTGACCGACCTGCCCGCGGCGTTCGAGGCCTGGATCCGCAAGCGGGCAGAGGTGCTCGAGATCGAGGTCGTGGCGCGCGATGGGCTCTCAACCGGCGCTTACGCCTCGATCGGTGACGTGGCACCCGACGGGGTCGACGATATCCTCGTGCTGGGCGCGGACGCCGACGTCGTCGAGGCGGCGAGCCCGCTGCTGGCTATGCACGGCATCCTGTGCATCATGGGCCAGGAGCCGCTGGCGCGGCGCGTCGACGTGGACGTGGGGCGGATCCACTATCACCGCTGGACCTACGTCGGCGGCGCCGGCACCGACATCGCCGAGGCATACAGCGCGCATCCCGTTCGCTCGGCGCTCACGCGGGGCGGGCGCGCCCTCTTTGTCGGCGCGGGCGGGCCGATGGGCCGCATGCACGTGCAGCGCGCGATCGAGCGCGAGCGCGGCCCCAGCCTGATCGTGTGCACCGACGTCAGCGACCTGCGGCTGCGGGACATGGACGAATCGTTCCGTCCCCAGGCCGAGGCGCAAGGCATCACCTTTGTGACGCTCAACCCGATGAACCGCGAGGCCTATGCCGCGGCGATGGCGGGCTATGCCGATCCCGGGTTCGACGACATCGTCGTCCTGGCCCCCATCCCGGCGGTGATCAGCGAGGCCAGCACCTACCTCGCCCCCGGCGGGGTGATGAACGTCTTTGCCGGGGTGCTGCGCGGCACGATGGCCAAGATCGATCTCAGCCAGGTCTACCTGGAAGACGTGCGGATCATCGGCCATACGGCGTCGAGCATCGACGACCTCAAGCTGATGCTCTTCCAGGCCGAGACGAACGTCCTGGCCCCCAACCGCTCGGTGGCGGCGATCGGCTCGCTCGAGGCGGCCAAGGATGGACTCAAGGCCCTGGACGACGCCGTCTACCCGGGCAAGGTGGTCATCTTCCCGAACATCAAGCCGCTCCCGGTCACGGGCCTGCCCGAGCTGAAGGACGTCATGCCATCGGTCTATGCCAAGCTGCGCGGCGGGCGCGAGTGGACGGTAGAGGCCGAGCGCGAGTTCCTGCAGCTGATGGTCAAGTGAGGAGGCGGAATTGAGCCAAGCGAAACCATTGTTGGACAAGGTGGCGATCGTCACCGGCGGCGGGCAGGGCCTGGGAGAGGCGATCAGCCTCCGCCTGGCGCAAGAGGGGGCGCAGATCGTCATCGCCGACATCAACCTGGAGACGGCGCAAGAGACGGCAGCGCGCATCGCCGAGGCCACCGACCGCAAGGCCATCGCCCTGCAGGTCAACGTCACCGACGAAGCGCAGGTCGAGGCCATGGTGGCGCGCACGGTGGAGACCTTTGGGCGCCTCGACGTCCTGGTCAATAACGCGGGTGTCCTGCGCTCGGGGCCGGTGGAAGAGTTTGCGCTCAAGGACTGGCGTTTCGTGATCGACGTCAACCTGATCGGCTATTTCCTCTGCCTCAAGCACGCGACGCGGGTCATGAAGGAGCAGGGCAGCGGGGCGATCGTCCAGATCAACAGCAAATCGGGCAAGAAGGGCAGCTTCAGGAACTCGGCCTATGCAGCCAGCAAGTTCGGCGGCATCGGCCTGACCCAGTCGGTCGCGCTAGAGATGGCCGAGTACGGGGTGCGCGTCAACGCCGTGTGCCCGGGCAACCTGCTCGACTCGCCGCTGTGGGTCAACTCGCTGTTCAAGCAGTACGCGCGCAACCAGGGGATCACCGAGGAAGAAGTGCGGCAAAAGTACGTCGACCAGGTGCCGATGAAGCGCGGCTGCACCTACGAGGACGTGTGCAACGTCGTGGTTTTCCTGGCCTCCGACCAGTCGGGTTACATGACCGGCCAGGCGGTCAACGTCACCGGCGGGCAAGAGATGCACTAGCGC
>CAZLMZ010000094.1:4909-6011 GCA_964560475.1 uncultured Anaerolineae bacterium | reverse complement strand
GCACCTCGACGCGCCCGGTCATGCCGGGCAGCAGGGCCAGCGACGTCTCTTCGAGGCGAATGTAGGCTGCAAAGCGCGCCTCGTCGCCCTGGGCCTGCCCGGACCGGGGGACCACGCTGTCGATCTGGCCGTCGACGACCGTGTCCGGATAGGCGCGCAAGGTGATCGCCGCCGGCTGGCCGGGACGAAGCTGGGCCACGTGGCGCTCGCTCAGGTTGTCGGTCACGAAATAGAGCTGCGCGACGTCGACCAGGGTAACGATCGGGACGTTGGCGCCGATGCTGTCACCCACGGCGGCGTCGATCGACGTGACCAGGCCGGCCCACGGGGCGCGTAGCTCCGCGTCGGCGAGCGCGTCCTGGGCCTCGGCGAGCTGGCGCTCTGCGTCCTGCACCGCGCGCGCATAGGACGCATCCACCGCCGGCTGCTCTACCTCCTCCAGTTCGACCCGCGCCAGATCCTCCTCCGCCTGCGCCACGTCCTCTTTCTTTGCTTCCAGGTCGAGGGCATAGGCGTCGAGCGCATCCTGGGCGTCCTTCAGGCGGCGCTCTGCCAACCCGCGATCGGTGATCCGCTCCTGCCACTGCTTGTAGAGCGTGTCGCGGACGCTCTGCGGCTCCCACGGCCGGTCGAGCGCCTGCTTGTAATCGTCTTCTGCCTCGGCCTCTGCGCCGATCGCCCGCCGCAGGTCGACCTGTGCCTCGGCCAGCGAGGTAGTAGGCGGCTGCATCTGCGTGCGCTGCAGCGCGTTCTGCGCGTCGGCGAGCGTGCGCTCGGCCTGGCGCACCTCCTCCTCGTACTGGGCCTGTGCGTCGTCTACCTGCTGCTGGTACGTCTCTTGCGCGTCTGCTTGCGCCCGGTCGCGATCCTCGGTCGCGCGTTCGAGCGCGCGCTGCGCGTCCGTCACTGCGCGCTGCAGTTCGCCGTCGTCGATAGCCGCGATCGGGTCCCCGGCCTCGACGCGCTGCCCGACGTGGACATGGAGCGCGAGCAGGTCGCCGCTGGCATTGCCGGGAAAGGCGAGCTTGAGCTCGGGAGCCGCGCTGGCGAGCGCGCCGTCCATGAGGATGGTGTTCCCGGCGGGCAGTGCCGGGACCGGCGT
>CAZLMZ010000094.1:1187-4809 GCA_964560475.1 uncultured Anaerolineae bacterium | reverse complement strand
CGCATGATCTCGGTCACGCGCTGCCGGACGATGCCGCGCGAAGCGATCCCGGCGCTGATCAGGCTGGCGACGATGACCATGAACAACACCAGGCCCAGGGTGACCGTGTCGAACGCCGGGATGGTGGGCGTGTTCTGCATCATGTTGTTGCTGGCATAAAAGACGTACCCCAGCCCGGTGCCGGCGGTCGCGCCGGCCAGGGTGGCACTGACCGTCATGACCAGGGACTCGATGGCAAAGGTGCCGGTGAGCTGCCAGCCGGTGATCCCGACCGCCTTGAGCATCCCGATCTCGAGCCGGCGCGTGTGCACGGTGACATAGATCACCGAAAAGACCCCCAGCACCGACGTGATCAGCGAGAGCACGGTCAGGATGGTCAGCACGACACGCATGGCGACAAAGCCCTGCTGCGCGATACGCACCTGCTCTGCCGTCACGTCGACCCACACGTCGTTGCGGTCCGAGAGCGCCTCGCGCAGCGATTTGACCACTTGCTGCGTGTCGGCTGACGGGTCCATGCCGGCCAGGATGCGCTCGATCACCGGTTGGTCGCGCTCGGCAGCGCTGCACAGGCCGTCGACGCAGATCTGCTCCTGGTTCGGGTCGTTGGTCAGCCGCAAAAAGGTGTCGAGCGAGACAAAGGCCGGGCTCCCTCCCCAGCGGACCATGTTCTGGTTGCGGCCGATGCCGTAAAAGCCGGGCATCTTTTCGACCAGGCCGGCGACGTGCATCTGCACCTGGTGATCGAGGCCCTCGCCGTCGATGACCAGGAGGTCGCCGATTGCCAGGTCCATGTACTCGGCGAACCCGGCAGTGAGCACGATCGCGTCCGGCTCGGCAAACATGCGGGCGAATGCCGCGTCCCCGTCGCCCACCATCTGCGTCAAGTCAGGATAGGTGACGCTCAGCGGCGAGGAGGTGAGGCCATAGATCTGGACGTTGGCATTGCGCAGCTTGACCAGGTTGCGCGTGCTCCCGTTGTAAGCGTAGGTCAGGCCGACTGCCGGCCCCACCTGCTCGACCTGCGTGAAGCGGTCCAGGAACGCGGGCGGCAGGTAGGTCGACTCTTCCCGCTCGAAATAGGTGAGATAATAGCTGCCACGCGTGCGCACCCGGGCCTCGATCGGCGCCCCGTTGTTGTTGCGTACCGTGACGTCAAAGTTCGACTCGGTCAGCGCCGCCGTGGTGCCGAGAAAGGTGGGCAGCGTCGCGCTAAAGACGATCATGAGCGTGATCACAGTATTGCGCTGCTTGGCACGCCGCACGTTGCGCGAGGCGAAAAAGGTCAGCTTGGGGGCGAGGAAGCGAAAGAGCAGCAGCGCGAACCGCTCGAAAGGGAGGGTGAGCGTGAAAAAGAGCAGGCTCACGCCCAGGATGAGCAGCGCCATGCCGCCAAACATAAAGGCCCCGAGCACCGTCTCGCTTCCCTGGGCATAGAGATAGTTCTGGCCGACAAAGATCAGGCCCCACATGACGGTCAGCACGGTGCCGGCGATGGTAATGTTCCAACTGTACTTGCGCTCGCGCAGCGCGGCCAGATCCTCGACCTGCAGGTTGTCCGCCGAGCCGGGATCGATGGCATAGCGCACCTTGGTCCGGGCGGCCTTGCGCGCCGGCGCGAGCGCGCTGAGCAGGAGCACGGTGCCGGCGATCAGGACGGTGGAGACGAGCGACCAGGGCGAGATGGACAGGTTGATCTCTTGCATCACCGGGAGCCCGCCCAGCTCGCCGCTGTTGTCGATCATGTTGCCGATCAGCGAGCCCAGCAGGCGGTCGATGAGCAGCGTCGAAAAGGCCTGCCCGGCGACGATCCCCAGGCCGACGCCGATCGCGCCGACGAGCATCACCTCGATCAGGACCAGCGCAAACAGGTCGCGCTGCTGCGCCCCGATCACGCGCATGAAGGCCAGGTCGCGCCGCCGGTCCTCGACGTTGGTGTTGATCAGCGAATAGACGAGCAGGCCGACGACGCCCATGGAGAGAAAACCATAGACCATGGTCAGGGTCTGGATCATCGAGAAGGCCATCTCGCTGCCGTCGAGGGCCTCGGCCTTTTCAACCTCGAAGGTATAGCTCTCTCGCTCGGCACCCAGCGCAGCCTGGATCCGCTCGGCCACGCGCCGCACGCGAAAGACAGAGGTCTCGACGTCGAGCGTGTTATAGATCCCCCGGTCGAGGGCGATCACCAGCCGCTCGGCGCGCCCCGGCATGCCCAGCCAGGCCTGCACCGCCTCCACGTCGGCCAGCACCCCGTTCTGGATGTCGCTGCCCAGCCCGCTCTGCAGGGCGATGCCGCGCACGACAAAGCGGTGCGAGACGCGGTTGACGCTGATGTTCTCGCTCTTTTCCTGGCCCTCGCGGCGCGGCACGGGCAGCACGTAACTGAGCACGATCTCGTCGCCCACGTGCAGGCCGTAGGCGTCCGCCGTGTCCCGAAGGATGACCACGCTGTCGCCCGCCACCTCGTAGCTGCCCTCCAGGACGTTGATCGTGCCCAGGTGCTCGTTCTGCGCGTCACGCGCCACCAGGGTCGCGTTGCCAAACGTCGTCCCCCGCGCCACCTCGACGTCGGTCTGGAAGCGGGGATAGACGCCCTCGATCCCCGGGTACGCGGCGCGCACGATCTCGCTGACGCGTGCCACGTCGATAAAGGGGTCGGGGCTGGTGTCGGTCCGCGTCAGGGCAATGTCGTGCTCGCCCACCTCGCGCGCGACGAGGTCGACCACCTGGCGGCGGGAGGTGGCGATCGTGTTGTTGAGCACGACCAGCATGGTGGCGACGAACCCGAGCGCCACGATCATGATCGCGGTGCGCATCTTGTGCCGCTTGAAGCCCTTGAGGACATAGCGCGTGATCATGCCGCCTCGTCCGTCTCGCCTGCTGCCAGGATCTGCTCGTTGGCCCGGTCGCTAACCAGCCGGCCGTCCTGGATCTCGATCAGGCGCGTGGCAAAGCGTGCCATGCGCGGGTCGTGCGTGACGTACACCACCGTCGTGCCGCGCTCCTGGTTGAGCTGGGTCACGATCTGCATGACCTCAAAGCCGGTGACCGAGTCGAGGTCGCCCGTGATCTCGTCGCCGATCAGGATCGCCGGATCGTTGGCCAGGGCACGGGCGACGGCCACGCGCTGCTGCTGCCCGCCCGAGAGCTCGGTCGGGTAATGGCTCGACCGGTCGGCGAGGCCGACCAGCCTGAGCAGGTCCTCTGCCTTCTGGCGGCGCACCCGCCCGCGCAGGCCCGAGAGGGCCATCGGCGCCTCGACGTTTTCCAGCGCGGTGAAATTGGCCAGCAGGTTATAGTTCTGAAAGACAAAGCCCATGGTGTGCAGGCGCAGGCGGGCCAACTGATCCTCCGACAGGGCAATGACGTTCTGCCCGTCGACGATGACGTGGCCGCGGCTGGGCTCTTCCAGGCCGCCGAGGATGTTGAGCAGCGTGGTCTTGCCCGAGCCGCTGGGGCCCATGAGGCACACCATCTCGCCGGGCATGACGTCGAGGTCGATGCCGCGCAGGGCTTGGACGGCCTCCTTGCCCATGAGAAAGGACTTGTGGACACTCTCGATGTGGATGATCGGTTCGCTCACGGTTGACTCTCGATCAGGGATCTATCGCAGATGACGCAG
>CAZLMZ010000094.1:0-1087 GCA_964560475.1 uncultured Anaerolineae bacterium | reverse complement strand
CTCTATACGACGGGGAGATGCGAAAGGTTCGCGCCGGCCTCCCTCTGTGCATCAGTATACCACAGGCGGGCTGCCTGGGACAGGGCACCGGGTGCCATAAAGTGCCAGATTGCCTGCCCGGTTAGGCGAGCGCTTCCTCGGGCAGGTCGATCCGCAGCTCGGCGAGGACGCGGTGCAGCGCGGGCAGGTCGGCAAAGGCGAGGTAGACGGTCTTGCGCTCCCCCTCCTCTTCTTCCGTGCGGTAGGTGATCGCCAGCGCGGGGTCCCAGCGCAGGCCGCGCTGGACGTGCCCCGTCTCGACCTGCTCGATCGAGGCAAGCTGGAAAAAGACGTACCAGCAGCCCACTTCGTCGGGCAGCGAAGGGGCGAGCAGCAGGAAGCGGCTGGGCTGCAGGGCTACCTGCACCACGTGCTCGCGCGTGTGCACGTAAAAGAGGCGCGCCGGCTCGTTGAGCATGGGGCGCTCGTTCCCCTCGACGGCAAAGGTGCCCGACGCGCGGCAGGCCAGCGGCTCGTCCACCGCGAGCGGCGGCGGGCTCGACGGGAGCGCCGGCAGCCGCTCGCGCACAAAGACGGCGTACCCGCGGTGGCGGGGCCACTCGCTCAGCGCCCACAGCAGGGCAGCGGCGCCTGCGATGGCTGCGGCGGGCGTCCACGACGCGCGCCCGAGGACGGCTGCGCCGAGCGGGACCACGATGGCGACCCACAGCCAACTGCGCAGCGAGATACGCAGGAAATGGTGATGCTGGATCTGGTAGCTAAAGCGCAGCCACAGCCCCAGTGCCGGCTTCATCCCCCCTCCTCGCGCTGCAGCCACGAGACCGACTCGATGTGGTAGGTCTGCGGGAACATGTCGACCGGCTGCACCTCGCGCAGCCGGTAGCCGGCTTTGACCAGGCGGGCCAGGTCGCGGCCCAGGGTGGACGGGTTGCACGAGACGTAGGCGATCCGCTGCGGGGCGAGGTCGATCAGGGCGTCGAGCAGCGCCGGCGTGCACCCCTCGCGCGGCGGGTCGATCACGACCTTGCTCACCGGCTCGTCGAGCGTGGGCACCACCTGCTCGGCGCGGCCCTCGATCAGCGTCACC
>CAZLMZ010000093.1:0-11579 GCA_964560475.1 uncultured Anaerolineae bacterium | reverse complement strand
CGGCCGCTTCGGACGAGCGGGTGTCGAGCGCCTTGGCCGCCCGGTCGATCACGTCTGCCGGAAAAGAGAGCGCCTTGGCAACTTCGCGCAGCGCCGAGCGGGCACGAAAAGTGACCACGTTGCAGACCATGCCGACGTGCTCCTCGCCATAGCGCTCGTACACGTACTGGATCACTTCCTCGCGGCGGTCCGCGGCAAAATCGACGTCGATGTCGGGCATCGTGTGTGTACCCTCGCTCATAAAGCGCTCGAAGAGCAGGTCGTGCTGCAGGGGATCGACGGGAGTGATGTCCAGCAAGTACGCAACCAGCGAATTGGCCGCCGAGCCGCGCCCCTGGCAGCGGATCCGCTGCTCGCGCGCAAAGCGGACAATATCCCACACGACGAGCAAGTAGCCCGCCATGCCGAGGCGCTCGATGACGTCGAGCTCGTGTGCAAGCTGTCGCCTGGCTTGCGGGGCAGGGAGGGCGAGCTTGCGGCGGAATCCTTCTTCGCAGAGCGCGCGGAGGTAGCTGGCAGGCGTATGTCCCGCAGGCGCCGGGAAGGAGGGGAGCCGCTGATCGGCAAAATCCAGGCATACGTGGCAGCGCCCGGCAATACAGGCTGCGTTGTCGAGCGCCCGGGGCAGATCGGCAAAGAGGGCGCCCATCTCTTGCGGCGCCTTGAGATACCGTTCCGCATTGGGATGCAGCAGCCCACTGGCCAGCGCCTCGTGAAGGGTCGTGCGGTGCCGGATGCAGGTCAGGACGTCGTGCACGGGCTGCTTCTCGGGTCGCGCATAGTGGACGTCGTTCGTCGCCACGATCTCGACGTGCATCCGCCGAGCCAACTCAACCAGCGATGCGTTCAGGCGGGCCTCCATGGGCACGAGGTGTCTTTGCAGCTCGATCCACAGGCGATCGGCAAAGATATCCTGCAGCCGGCCCATCGCCCTGCAGGCTCGTTCCCGATCCTTTGCCAGCAGCGCGGCGGCGACCGGCCCCTGCTTGCAGCCCGAGAGGCAGAGCAAACCCTCAGCGTACGTAGCCAGCATCTCGAACGTCAGCCGCGGCTCCCCTTTCTGCCCGTCCAATTGCCCCGCGCTGATCAGGCGGCACAGGTTGGCATAGCCCGCCTGCGTCTCGGCCAGCAGCGTCAAGTGGCTGCCCTCGTCGAGCGTGACCTCAGAGCCGACGATGGGCTTGATGCCGCGGTCGTTGGCGGCGCGCCAAAAGCGCACCGCGCCATACAGACCGTCGCGGTCGGTGAGCGCCAGCGCCGGGTAGCCCAGCGCCGCCGCACGTTCGACGAGCGCTTCCGGCATGGAGCTGCCGTCGAGCAGGGAATAGCAGCTATGGCAGTGCAGTTCGACGTAGGGAACGTCCATCTCTCAATCGTAGAGCCGGGCGAGGTACCACTGGCCGCTGCGCTGGTCGCGGTAGAGCTGGCAGAGGAACCCGCCGTCGGTGGCGATCTTCAAGTACTCGCGGCAGACGGCCTGGCCTGGCTCCCACCACCAGGTGCGCACCCGCCAGCGGTTGCACACCTGCTCGATCCGGTGTGACCTGCCCTGCCACACGAACCCCGCCGGCGTTTCGTCGCCGCCCCACACCACGATCGCTTCTCCGCCGGGCCACAAGCGCGTCATGCCTCTTCTTCCTCGCGCTGCCAACTGGCGCGCCACTCGGCCAGCGGCGCATCAGGATGGACGATCGCCGTCCGCCACAGGCGGCTCGCGCCAAAGCGTGCCGCGAGGTAGCGCAGCACCGGGCGCAGTTGGCAATCCGGCGCGTCCTCGTCGGGAAACAGGCGCAGCTGCTCCATCGCCGCCTCCTGAATCTGTTCCAGCGAGAGGGAGAGCGCGACCGCACCCGCCGGCCAGTGCATCGCGCTCATCAAGTCGTTCAGGGCGCGCTCGATGAGGGTGCCTTCGGTCGTGGCCGGCAGTAAGACGCGCCTCCTTTCCTCCGCGCTGCCGTCGTCAAAGCGCATGGTGAGACGCACCTGCCCGCAAGCCTGCACGTTCCCGCGCAGCTCGACCAGCAGGGGGCCGGCCATCTGCTCCAGGACGGCCAGCAGCCGTTCCCGCTCGACACACGCCACCTCCAGGTCGCGATCGGCGGTCAGAACAGGCAGCCGGTGGCGTGAAATGACCGGGCGCCTGTCCTCCCCCCGGGCATAGCCTTGCGCGCGCCTGCCGGTGCGGCCGAACTGCTGCCACACCGCCGCGGCAGGCAGGGCAGCGTATTGTCCCAGCGTGTGGAGGCCGAGAAAGGCCAGCCGCTGCAGCGCATCCCTGTCCAGGGGAAGCAGCGTCACCGGCAGCGGGCCAAGAAAGTCGTGCTCGCGGGCGGCCTCTACCGCCAGCAGGTGGCCTGGCCGCGTGTAGCAGGCGGCTGCCTGCGCGGTGAATTTCGACCGGTCCCATCCCAGTGCCGGCTGCAGGCCAGTGCCCAGGGCCTGCCGCACGGCTTGCCCGCTCTCGCTGCAGAGCGCCACCGCCTCCGTGCGTGCGCGTATCCCCTCGCCGAGGTCGACGTAGGCCGCTCCGAACCCGCGGGGCTCTACGACGGGACTGAACTGCTCCAGGAGGTCCAACAATTCCTCGAATCTCTCCCGGCAGCGAACGAGGTCCGCTTCCAGCAGCTGTGCTTCCGGGCAGCATGCTTGCGCCATCTGGGCGGTCGAGCCCACGGCGACGCCGCTATCCACGGCTTCTGCAGAAGCATCAACGACGCGCTCGCTATCCCCGAGCAGGACGAGCGGGCGCGCTGCCAGCGCGGGACGCTCCTGCCGTGCCAGGGCGACGGCAAAATGCGGAACCGTACAGTAGAGGATCGACATCTGGCTGCCTCAGACGATATGAGGTCGCAGTGCTATAGCCCATCGCCGCGCACCGTACCATTGAAGTGGATGGCAATCGTCGCCGTACGGCCGACCGGGCTAAAGCGGTTCTTGAGCACCCGGACCCGTGCCTCGTAGCCGCGGATGTCGCCGTGACGCTGCTGCCAGCGCTCGCGGACCACCTCCAGGCGCACGCTGGCGTGGTGGGCGAACGGGACGAGCGCCGGGGATTCCGCAGCAGGCCGATCGTGGAGCAGGAGCAGGACCGTCTCGGCGCGTGCCAGGGGCGCCAGGATCCGGCCCAGCGAAGCGTCGAGCTGCTGCATGGCCCGGGCATCGGCCCAGAAAAGGTCGAGCGTATCCAGGACCAGCGCCGCCAGATACCCTTCGTGCACCAGCGCCTCAATCATCGCCAGCGTTTCGGTGGGACCGTAGGGGGCGCCGACCACCAGGCGGGAGAGATCGAGCCCGCAGCGGTGGGCATAGTCCGGGTCAAAGCAGCGCGCCTGATCGATATAACCCACCTGGCGACCTCGATCCTGAGCCTGAGAGAGAAGCTTGAGAGCCAGCGTCGTCTTGCCCGAGGTGGGCTGTCCCAGCAGCTCGC
Source organism: uncultured Anaerolineae bacterium (assembly GCA_964560475.1). Classification (GTDB taxonomy): domain Bacteria; phylum Chloroflexota; class Anaerolineae; order JAFGEY01; family JAFGEY01; genus BS750m-G44. The sequence continues at coordinate 8,149 of CAZLMZ010000093.1, read as the reverse complement.
TCACGCGGCCTCGAGGCAGCCCGCCGATCCCCAGGATCTCGTCGAGTGCAGGAAACCCGGTGGGAACGTGAGGGAAGGAAGGGACCCGATCGCTGGCCTGGCGGGACTCGCTCCTGAACGCGGCCCGTGGCCCAAATCGCTGGCGGAGGGAGGCGACGGTCATCTCCAGTCTCGCTTGCTTACGTCTCTTGCTCACGTGAGGCTCCAGTCACATTCTGTTTCCCCCCGTGAGGTGATGAGCATATTGTATAGAACAAAAGTTCTGTTGTCAAGTAGCGATCTGCTGTCCATGAAAACTGATCCTTGACATCTCTTTCGTTTCGTGGTACAATGTTCAAAGTACTTTGCAATACCAAGTACTTTGCGGAATGGGGGAGCTGAGAAGGAGGTCCAGCCATGTCGCAGCACATCAGCCTGAGAGAAGCAGAGCAAAAGGTATTCGCATCCGCCTTTGCGGACGGCCTGTGGGACATCATGATCGGTTGTGTCTTTCTGATGTTCGCTGTCGCCCCGTTCCTCAGCCGCAGCCTGGGAGACTTTTGGAGTTCGGCGGTGTTTGTCCCCTTCTGGGCGCTGGCCTACCTGGCCACCTGGGTGATTCGCAAGTACGTCGTCCGGCCTCGGGTCGGCGTGGTCAGGTTCGGGCCGTGGCGCAAGGCCAGGTTGACCCGCTTCTCGATCGCCATGCTCGCCGTGTTCACCATTGCCTTCGTCCTGGGCATCTTTTCCGCGCTACGCTTCGGCACTGTCCCCGCTTGGGTGCACACTGCCAGCTTTTCCCTGATCGTCTTGAGCACGTTCAGCCTTACGGCGACCTTTCTGCGTTTCACCTGGCTGTACATCTATGGCGCGCTGATCGCTCTCTCGCCGCTGGTTGGCGAGTGGCTGTATCTACACTCCAGTGCGCCGCACCACGGCTATCCCGTCACCTTTGGCGTCAGCACAGGCGTCCCCCTCTTCGTCGGACTGGCCAAGTTGATCCATCTTGTGCATTCGCATCCCATCTCCAACCACGAATCGCACCCCGAGGAGGCGGCTGGTGGCTGAGAACCACATCGACGAGACCCTTCGTGCCTTGGTCGATATCGACCAGGTCATCCACGCCCCTGCCCGGCTCACCGTGCTCACCTACCTGTACGTAGTCGAGAGCGCCGATTTCCGTTTCCTCAAGAACGTGACCGGGCTGACATGGGGCAACCTCTCGTCGCACGTGAGCAAGCTGGAGGAGGCGGGGTATGTAGCTGTCGAAAAAGAGTTCAGGGGAAAAAAGCCCCACACCATGCTGCACCTCACAGACGAGGGCCGGGCTGCCTTTCGAGCATACAAGCAGAGCATGCAGCGGGTGCTGGATGACCTGCCCGACTGACGTGCAGCGGCGTCGTCCCTCCTCCGCAGGGACAGGGGTCGATGAGGGGCCGGCCACCCCAGACGACACACCTCCTCACCAGGCGCTTGAGCTTGCTGCTCTTGACGACAATGATCTCCGGCCGGAACACGGCTTCGTACATGTCGACCATCTTGATCACGTCGTAGACGTCCCTGTACACAGGCTACTCAGTTCGCACTGTTGTAGCATATGGACTCCGCTCAGCCGAGGCACTAGCCGTCGTCTCTTGCCATCCCATGTTGGGCTCTATCTAAGCACGTCGGCGCGTCGGCGCTGAGGTCTTGACACGTCGGGGATTCCGTGGTATGATACACACAGACTAGTTTGCACAGCAAACTAGTCTGCATAAAGAATCCGTTTTCACGACAGACCTGGGAGGCGCGATGGCAGAGAGAATCGACTTGGAGCGGATCGAACGCAACGTGTTCCGCGACTACTTCCAGGACGGCCTGGTGGACATGCTATTCGGCGCATACTTTCTGCTCATTGGGCTGGGCCTGCTGGGCGGCAGTGTGGCACCATTCGTCGTCTTGATCGTGTTCTTTGCGCCGCTGCTGCGGCGCCTCAAGGCGCGCTTTACCTACCCACGCACCGGATACGTCGAATTCCGCCAGGGCGATCCCCAAGCACTGCCTTGGTTCGTCCTGGGTTCCGTGGTACTGGGCCTGGTTGCCCTGGTCGCCGTGCTGATCGCCACCAGCGTCATCGCCCAGCCCGACCATTGGTATCGCTGGATGCCGATCTTTTTCAGCATCTGTCTGGCCGGGATCTTCTTGGGGCTGGCCTTGCGCGTTGGACTGGTGCGCTACTATGTTGACGCTGGCGTGGCACTGGCCGGCGGCCCTACCTTTGCCCTCCTGCTCCTGCCCGGGAAACTGGCGAACATCGGCCTGTTTTTCGCTGCGGTGGGCGCCGTGTTCCTGGCCTCTGGCGTGTTCGCCTTTGTCCGCTTTCTGCGGGAATACCCGCTCCCAACAGAGGGGGCCGGCGATGTCACCGACTGAGATGGGGAACACAGATCTCCAGCCCATCGCCGACATCGACCGGCTAGTACACGAACCGGCCCGGTTGATGATCTTGGCCGTCCTGTACGTCGTTGAAAGCGCGGATTTCACCTTCCTGCTGCGCCAAACCGGGTTGACGCGGGGAAATCTGTCCTCGCATATGACCAAGTTGGAGGACGCGGGGTACATCGAGGTCAAGAAAGAGTTCGTGGACAAGATCCCCCGCACGCTCCTCCACCTGACCGACAAAGGGCGGCAAGCCTTCCAGGCCTACCGCAAGGACATGCTCCAGGTGCTCGAGGACGTCGCCAGCTAGAGCGTATATCCCCAGAGCAGACCATCCGGCCTGGGGATTCCCTTTTGCGGGCCGCCCGATTGAGAGGCAGCAGAACAGTGGATGTATTCGAGAGAGCACTGGGCGATATCGATGGCGGCAGAGTGCTGGATGTAGCCACCCAAGAGGGTGGGTTCGTTCAGATCCTGATGGACCATCTCAAGAGCTATATAGAGATCGTGGGTATCGACATCTGTGAGCGGGCCATCGAGAGGGCGCAGCGCACCATTCGCCAACCAGCGGTCCGATTCCAGGTGATGAGTGCAGAACGACTGGATTTTGAGGATGGCAGCTTTGACACCGTCGCCATCTCGGCGTCGCTCCATCATCTATCCCACATCTCCCAGGTTTTGAAGGAGATAAAGCGCGTACTGAAGCCAGGGGGCCATTTCATCCTTGCCGAGATGCATCGAGATGGCCAAACAGAAGCAGAGCTGACCTCCGTCTATCTGCACCACTGGGTGGCGCAGGTCGATGCCGCGCTCGGTCGTCTGCATCACCCCACCTTGGCGCGCCAGGAGCTTGCGGACTATGCGCGGCTTGGACTGAGCCGTGTCGAGTTCTACGATTCCATCGATAGAGACTCAGACCCGATGCAGGCGGACAGGATCGAGCAGTTGGAGGGCCTGATCGAGAGGACCATCCGGCGCGCCGAGGGGGCCAGCAACTGCAAAGCGCTTGTCGAGCGAGGAGAGGAACTACGCCAGCGGCTCCACAAGGTAGGGGCACAGAGAGAACCCATTCTCGTGTTCATTGGCAGGAAGTGATCGGCGAGACGAGGAAGCGTTACCGATCCCCCGGCGCCGTGGCAGTCCTCTCGGCCATGCACAAAAGACATCGCCATCGTCCTCTGATTTGCACAACCGCCAGAACGGCCCATAATACATGCGTCTTCCCCCCTGCTTCCGACAACGTGATCCTCACCCACAGTGGGATGGCGCACGCTCAGGCATGCTGCACAGACGCCCCACCCTCTAGGGACCGGGTGAACGGGCCGAGGTCCTTCGGCTCCTCCAGTCGGTATGCAACCTGCAATTAGCCGGCTTCATGAGCTGGCGATTCTTCGAGCTTGCCCACCAGTTCTGCGGGCGTCGGCTAAGCTCCGACCCATTGGCGATGGGTGTGGTGCTCGAGCCAGAGATCGTGCGCAAGGCCGAGGCGCACTATGTCCAGGTCGAGTTGGCAGGACAGCACACGCGCGGCCACACCGCAGTTGACTGGTTCGATATAACGGGACAGGAACCGAACGTCAACTTGGTCTTGAAGGTGGACATGGAACGGGTGTGGGAACTGATGCAGGCAGCGGTCAAGCAAGCTCGGCCCAGATACCCACCGCTCGAGACGACGCGTACCAGCGCGGCGCTCAGGTTTCACCACGACATGCACCTGGACAAAGAAGACGCGCACCTCTACCGCCTCATGAGAGAGCGCGTCTCCCTTCCCGACCGCCTTGGCCTGAGAAAAGACCCGTCGTCCAGACTCAATCCGCCGCTGGCGGCCCCACCACAGCCGCCTGTGCAAGCGTCCGTCGACGCATCACCAGGCCCAGCGCCACGCCTCCTACCAGGCCCAACAGCAGGCCCACAAGCGGCTGCCCAATCGCAGTCCCTGTGCCCAGGCCGATCCCCACCCCGGCCCCGGCCGTACCGCCCAGCGACGCCTGCGCCTGCTGCCAACCGGCAAACCTCTCCTCTTCCTGCTCCGACCCTGGCGATGCTTCGGCCCGGCGGAGCGCCCACAGCAAAAAGATCAGCACCGCCGGCCGGCCTAGGTTCGTCACGTTGATCAGCGTGTTGCCTGGGGCCAAGTTGCCGTGCCCGATCAGGTCGATCATGTGGACGACAAACGCCCCCACGCTGAGGATTGCCCCCCCGATCACCGTCGCCTCGCGCAAACCGTCACGCCGGCTGACCGCGATCGCCGCCAGCACGCCCATGGCCAGGTTCGCAAAACCCATCTCCAGTTGGAACGGGCTCCCTGTAGGCCAGCCGATCGCTTCGGCCACCGCATCCGAGGCGAAAAAGTGACCCAGAGCACCAGCGATGCCGCTCGCCGCGCCAAAACCGAACATAAAGACGGCAAGCGTCTCCAGGCGGCGTTCCCGCGTATTGGCGCGTTTGTCGATGACAAGGACGGCACCGGCCAACAGCAACGGAAGGACCAGGTAGCTAAAGGCGCGAATCACGAACAATGCGGACATTTTCTCCCCGTTTTACATGGTCTCGTGCTTGGCTATGTAACCTTCCTGCAACTATAGCACAGACAGGACCATGACATCAACGACAGAAGTCAGATCCGGTTCGCGCTCCCTAGCACCGGGCGCGAAAGACCGGACACAGCACAGAGCGAGCGTGCTCCGTCGCACTGGCGGAGCACGCTCGCTCTATTCCTGTCCCGAGAGGCCGGGCACTCCCTCCCGCTCCGCGCCGCCACGCCTAGGGGCGTGACGCCGCCGGCGGTCCCGCCTGCACCAGCCCCCTATGCGTTGTCGTCCGCGTCCAGCGTAGCCTGGCAGAGCCAACAGCGGATCGGCGGGTTTTGTTCCTGGTATGGCATGTGCGCAACCGCACTCTGCACCAAGCGCGGATTCTCTTGCCTCGTATCGTGCCAGCAATGCTTGCAGATATCCACGTACCACGCCTCCATCGTTCGTGGCTGCCATTCCTCCGTACGGATCCGCGATACATCTCGTCCGAGGCTGATCCTCGGCATGATTGTCCTCCTCTTTACGTGCAGAAACAGCAAATCCCCAATCGCCGCCACCTGGGCCCGATTCTCACCGATCCAGCACCGCCCGCCAAGTGGCTACGCCGTGGCTAACACTGTGGCTGTATCGTGGCTGCGCCGTAGCTATGTCATGGAAAAACGTCAAGCACGGGGCCAAGGACGGGGTGGTGCTCTGTGAGACCCAGATGTTAAGGAGAGCGGGACTCGATCAGAACGGCACCAGTGTATCACAACTCGCGACCTATGAAGGATGGAATGGGTTGGCAAAGGGTTAGATTTGGGTTGGATGTGTTGGCGAGCACGTGGACTTGACAGGCGCCGACAGTTCTGCTATGATGCGTAATTGCAATTGGTTGCGATAAGCGGCTGAAAGGAGAAGCGATGCACATCCCAGATGGATTCCTGAATACCGCAACTGCGGTTGGTGCGTGGGCCGTATCGGCGGGAGGCGTGACCTATGCCGTGCGCCGGGTCAGCAAGGAGCTGCAGGAACGGCAGGTGCCGCTGATCGGCGTGACCGCAGCGTTCATCTTTGCTGCGCAGATGATCAACTTTCCCGTAGCAGGCGGTACGTCGGGCCACCTGCTCGGCGGTGCACTGGCGGCGATCCTGCTCGGCCCGTGGGCAGGGATGCTGGTGTTGACCAGCGTGCTGACGGTGCAAGCACTGCTGTTCCAGGACGGCGGGCTGCTGGCCCTGGGGGCCAACATCCTCAACATGGCTGTCATCGGCGTGCTCGTCGGTTGGGTGGTCTATCGCGGGCTCGGGCGGCTGCTCCACAAGGGGAGATCCGAGACGGCGATCAGCAGCTTTGCTGCTGCCTGGGCGTCGGTGGTGGTCGCGGCCCTCGCTGCGGCAATCGAGCTAACGATTTCGGGCGTCCTGAGCGCCAACGTGGCCCTTACGGCCATGGGGAGCGTACACGCGCTGATCGGCCTGGGCGAGGGATTGATCACCGCCGCCGTCCTCTCGTTCCTCGGCGCCACCCGACCCGACCTACTCAAGTTGGGACGGGCTGCCCCAGAAGGCGCGAGGTGAACATGAGCTGGATCAAGAGACACTGGTGGGCGGTCGGCCTGTTCGCAGCGTTGGCCGTGGCGTTCCTTTCCCCGTTGGCTTCCCCCCATCCTGACGGCCTGGAACGGGTGGCCGAGGACAAGGGGTTCATCCAGCGAGCACGGGAAGCGCCCTTTGCGATCCTTCCCGATTACGTCTTGCCAGGGGTGCAGAACGAAGGCGTGGCAACGATCCTGGCAGGCATTGTCGGCACGCTGGTTGTCTTTGGCCTGGTCTACGGCCTGGCGTGGGCACTGCGCCGGCGGTCGGCGCACGCTGCACGGTAGCAGTACGGGGATGCACGGACACCACTTCCGAGCCGCAGCCAGGGAATAGCGCCGTGCGGCAGCATTTTCTAGAACGTTACCTGCAGGGTACGAGCCCCATCCACCGCCTGGACCCGCGGCTCAAGCTGCTGGCGACGCTCGGTTACGTGCTCGTCGCGACGATCACACCGCCGCGTGCCTGGCCCGCTTTCGTGGCGCTGGCTGCGCTGGCAGGGGGGGCCATCCTGCTGTCGCAGGTACCGCTGGGGGAGGCGCTCAAGCGCTCGTCGATCGCCCTGCCCTTTGCCGGGATGGCTGCCCTCTCGCTGCTCTCCACGCCCACCGGCCACGTGCTGTGGGCCTGGCACCCGCTCGGCTGGCAGGTTGCGATCACGGAGCAAGGGGTGCTCTCTTTTGCGTGCGTCCTCGTCAGGGCATGGTTGTCGGTGCTGGTCAGCGGGCTGCTGGTCGCCACGACGCCCTTCCCACGCCTGGTCACAGCGCTACGTGCATTGGGTGTGCCCGCCGTGCTGACCGCGATCCTCTCGTTCATGTACCGCTACCTGTTCGTGCTGGTCGACGAGGCCACGCGCCTGCAGACGGCCCGCCAGGCCCGTTCGGCAGGGACGGGCGGCGCGCTCTTTTGGCGCGCGCAGGTCGTGGGGGGGATGATCGGCTCGTTGTTCATCCGCAGCTACGAGCGGAGCGAGCGGATCCACGCCGCTATGCGCTCGCGGGGGTTCGACGGTGAGCTGCGGACGCTGACCCGGCTGCAGTGGCAAGCGCGCGATTCGCGAGCGGCACTGTGCTGGGGGCTGCTGCTGGTCGGCATTGCCGTCCTGGCCCACGTGTCCTTGTGAGGATAGATAGATTTCACACCGCGAGCGACCCCTCCCGGGCTGCTCGCGGCTGACAAGTAGAGAGATATGTCCGAACTGAGCGTAGAGATCGATCACCTGTCCTATACCTATCCTGATGGACGGCAGGCGCTGTCTGACGTCAATCTCGAGGTGCAGGCAGGCGAAAAGGTGGCCATCGTCGGGCCGAATGGTGCAGGCAAGTCGACGCTGTTCCTGCACCTCAACGGGATCCTGCGTGGGCAGGGCAGCCTGCAGGTGGCAGGCTTGAAGGTGAACGACGCGACGATCCGGGACGTGCGTGCCAGCGTGGGCCTGGTGTTCCAGGACCCGGACGATCAGCTCTTTTCGCCAACCGTGTTCGACGACGTGGCCTTTGGCCCGCTGCACATGGGCCGGCCGCCGTCCGAGGTGCGCGCACGCGTGGCGCGCGCATTGGCGGCGGTAGATATGGAGGGGCACGAGGATCAGATGCCCCACCACATGAGCCTGGGCGAACGCAAGCGGGTCGCCATCGC
>CAZLMZ010000092.1:0-11912 GCA_964560475.1 uncultured Anaerolineae bacterium | reverse complement strand
GGGGAGACGCGCGAGTACCTGTCGCGGGTGTCATTGAGCTACCGGGTCTATCGCGTACTGTGCGGCGAGGAGAGCGACGCTGGGGTGTGGCAGGCACCTTGAGGGATCTGCCCGAAGGGCTTGACGGCGAGTAACGTCGCTGCGCTGTACACAGCTCGAGCTGCCGGTGTGAGGGAACCGATAGAGGGGCACCGCCAGGCAGCTTGGCTCCCGTGTGCCGATTCGGGCGGTACTGGCTGATCATGGGACGATGACGAAGGGAGCGAACGATGCGTGAGGGCAGATCTCTCTCGGGTCAATGGGTGAAAGCATCAGTCGTGGCAAGTGGGGTGTTCCTTGCTCTGATGCTGTCGGTGGTGCTGGTCAGCGCCTTGATGGGCGGCGAGGGCCTGATGTGGACGGTATGGTCCACTGAGCCGGTCGAGCTTGTCGTCTGCTGGGAGAACCCGACGCCGGCCGATGCCGAAGCGCGCGAATGGGCGCGGCTGGCGCTGAAGCAGAGCTGGGAGCGCTACGCGCGCGTGATCTTTACAGGGTGGGGTCAGTGCCAAGACGAGCTGAATGCCGAGGACCCTCCCCACACCCTGGGTCCCAGGCGGCCCGGCACTCTGGACGAAAACATCAAGATCAAGATCACGAACTCGGGCGGGGGACAGAACCCAGCGCATGGTTCGTGGGGCGACTACCAGCAGTCAGGAGTGATCCTAAACCTGTACTGCGGCAAGGCGTGCGTCGAGCACCTCGCGATCCACGAGATCGGCCATGCCCTGGGCTTTTACCATGGCGAGGAGCGCACCGACTGGCCGAGCACGCCTCAATGCCCCGAGCAGTGGTCAGGGCATACAACGAGCCCGCCATGGTGGCCTATCCCCACCGAGCGGCGCTGGGGACAACCGGATGTGGACTCGACTATGGCCTACTGCTCAGGCACCTCCACCGAACTGAGCCCGATCGACGTCGCTGGCGTGCGGCGGGCTTACGAGCGGCGCTTGCCCGGGACAGTGTTGTCTCCGGTCGGCGCGCTGTGCCTCAGTTCCCACGCCAGCGTGCCGAACGGCGATACCGCGTTTGGGTGGGAATGCGATGAAGCGTTCGACGACCAAGAATGGCTATTCGATGCGGTGAACAGCGCTCTCCATATCCAGGTGCCGGGCCACCCGGAGAACCCGCGCTGCCTGGACGTGGACACGCTAGACTATACGGATGTGCAGACGTGGGACTGCCACTATGGGGCGAACCAGCAGTGGGAGTTCAGGAGGGTACTGCTGCGAGGCTACGGCGGGCTGTGCCTTACCCGACCCAACGGGTCGGGTCCGGTGACGATGGAGACGTGCACGGGGGCAGACACCCAACTGTGGCGGCTGGAACCGGGCGATGCCTATGCCTCGATGCGGTTCCGGGCCGAGACCGCACCCATCTGCCTAGCGGCGAAGGGCATTTCTGGGAACTCGGTCGTGGCCGAGGTCTGCGATGGGAGCTACCAGATCTATGTGCCGTCCGTTCTGAGGAACTGGCAGGGAAACCTAGTGCAGGGGGAGACGGCAGCCGTTCCTGCTCCCCAGGGTGCCGGTGGCGGGCAAGACTTCTACCTGATCAAAGGGGGGCAGATACGTCTGCCGAGCGTAGGAGGTGGGACCCAGTACTGCTTTGACGTCCAGGACGTGTGGAACAGCGACTTTACCAGCGGCCTGGGCGGGCCAGCGCCCGGACAGCGGGTCCAGACTTTCGAGTGCTACGCAAGCCAACTGAACCAGCGCTGGAACCTGACCGGTGACATTATGTCGGTCGGCAAGTGCCTGACCATGAGCGGGAATGCCGCCGCGAACGGTGCGAACGCGACGGTCCGGCGTTGCGATGGTTCCGAGGTGCAGGACTGGGACTATTACTGGTAGGAGTGTGGCATCTTGATGCCACACTCCTGCGTCCCTATGGCGATGCACAGACGGCGATGTTGATCAGATCGACCAGTTCCTCGACGACGATACGGCGATCGGCGTCCGCTTGGTAGCTCTGCCCGACCTTTTGCCGGGCGGCGTGCAGATCGCCGCAAGCCTTGCCGCGGGCGATGAGGACCCGGTCGGCGGCGGGCATGGGGCCCCAGTTGCCGCATTCGACGAACTGGTCGGAGAGAAAGACGAATTTGGGGATGGCTTCGCCCCCGTTGGTTAGGAACCGGGCAAAAACGTCCGGATGTTGCTCGCGAGAGATGTAGCGGACCTCCAGGTTCGGTGCAGCCTGGGCGAGGCGCTGCAGCACAGGCACGTGACGGCGGACGTCGCCGCACCATGGCTCGGCGATGGCGACGACGTGGACGGGGCGGGGCAGGGCGCGCAGGAGGGCCTCGATCTGCGGCTCGATCTGCTGCTCTGCGAGCGCGGCCTGTATGGCTTCCCGGTTCTGGTCGGATTCTGCGGTGTCCAGCCACTGCTGGAACGATTTCCCAGACTGAAAGACGGCCTTCCAGTCGAGGATGGGCAAAACGGGCGGCCTGGGCATGGGTAGGGTCCTTTCTTTCCTGCATCAGTAGAGCGCCAAAGCACAGGCGCATTGTCCACTGAGTTGGGGCAGTTGTCAAGTTGGCCCGCCGTGTGGGCTTTCTTGACATCGCGCGCACGCGCACGTATGATAGAGACGTTTCCAAGGGAGAATATGCGCCAGCGAAACATTGACTCCGAATAGTAGGACCGCGGAGCGAGGTGGCACGATGCCGCCTGCGGTGTCGTCGTACAGTGTGCCACGCGCGGTGGTCCCAGTCCTGCCCGCTCGACGCGACACCGGGCGGCGCTCTGCCGCCCGGTGTCGATCAGCGTATGCGGGTGAGCTACGGGTACGATCGTAGGATGATCGGGAGATAAGTAGCCGTCCCAGTCACATCCACGGTGATGCCCAGCTCGACGGGGCTGTTGCCCGCCTGTGCAGAGCTGAACACGATCTGGCCGCTGTGAGTCCCCACGGGCAAGGCGCTCGGATCGACGGTCAGGATCAGGTCGGAGGGCGTCTGCCCGGTCGACACGTCGAGGGCCAACCAGGGGACACTCACGTTCGCTGCCCAGTCCAGCTCCGTCTCACCTGAGCTGCGCAAGGTCAGCGTCTGTGTCACGGGGGCGCCGCCAAGCGGGGCCACTGTGCCCACCCCAAGTGGTGCGACCGAGAGGACCAGTGCCTCTACGGTTCCCTCTTCTGCCACCTCGATCGTACGCTGTACTTCGGTGGTCATGCTGTCGCTGTCCGTCACCTGCAGCGTGATCACGTGACTGCCGGTCGAGAGCTCGGCCGTGCTCAGCAGGGCGCCCGTCCCCAGAACGCCGTCGACGTTCGAGGACCAGGCGAACGCAGCATCATCAAGCGTCCCGTCTTCCAGGTCGTACGCGGTTCCCTGCAGGACGACCTGCTGGGTGGGATAGAAGACTTGGCCCGGGTCAGGGAGCACGATCGCTGCAGACGGTGCGTGCAGCGGGACGCCGATCGCGCCGCTCGTGTCCTGACCGCTCAAGAAGCCATCGGAGGCCACGATCCGGAACAGGGCAGAGCCACCCGGCAACTGGTCGGTGTCGAGTTCCACCGCGCTCTCTGTTACGTTGGCGGTCAGCGTTTCCCAGCTTGTCCCAGCGTCACTACTGTAGAGCAGGCTGTAGGTCAGCGAGTCGCCGTCCGCATCGGATCCGGTCCACGACACCTGGAACGGACCGGGCACGAGCTGCGTACCATCGGCGGGAGCGTTCAGCTCGACGCTCGGCGCGTTCTCGCTGGCGCTGCGCGAAGCGACGACCTGGCCGTCGTAGCGGATCTCGATCTTGACCGTGCCTGGTGTCCAAGGAACGACTTCAGCGATCACGGCCGGCAGGCCGGGGCTCGCTTCAGCGTCGGTCAGCTCGTCGGGAGCAAAGGGATAGGTAGCCAGGTCGTTGTCCGTAGCGCCCACCAGGGCGATCGTCCAGTCGCCAGGCTCTGGAAGCGGGAGCGTGCTGTCCTGATCGATGAGGTATACGCTCTCTAGGCTGGCGGTGTTGTCTTGCAGGTCTGCTGCACCGACGAGGACCAAGAACTGCGCGGCAGCCACCTGTGCTTGTGCTGCGCTGGTCAACCCGAGCCCGACGAGGTAGCTGCGGATGCCCTCGTAGGTAAAGTCCGATACCCACTCGTTCGAGCAGTAGGTCATGACATCTTTCCAGTTTGGCCCATAGATCGCCCGGTTGCTGATGTCGAAGCCATAGATCGCGTCGTTACCGGTCAAGCTCGGGCTGATGCGCCCATTTGGATAGGGATAGGGGGCGCCTCCGCCTGCGCCGCAGAACTCGGCGTGGTAGCGACCGCGCGTGTGACCGATCTCGTGCCCGCCGTACCAGTCGCCGTAGGAACCATCATAGTCCCAGCCCCAGTTACCCATGCCGGTCGGCCCGGCAGCCACGGTGCTGGGGATGCCTGCGGACTTGCCGCGCATGAACCCGCCACCGTCGTCGACTATGCCATAGTAGACGGTGCGGCTGTCCTCCCCCGAAAAGATCATGCGCAGCAGCTTGGCTAGCGCCAGCCAGCTGTGCAGCGTATCCACGTTAGGCAGCCCACTGTTCGGGTAGACAAAGGTCTGCCGCACAACCTGCAGGTTAGGGATCGGGTAGGCCCTACGCAGCCAGGACTCGAGCGCGTCGAGGTGGCTGTTGGCGGCGAGGTAGGTTGTGCCGCCTCGCGTGTACTGGACGTTGACCAGCCGCAGCCGGAGCGGGGGCGACTGCAAGAAACTCACCGTTACCGTGCGGGTGTTGTTGGCCTGGGCCAAGTCGTTCTTGGCATTGTTCGGGTCCAGGCGGGCGGTCAGCGTCAGGCCGCCGGCTGCCGTCCAACTGGAGGGCAGCTCGAACCAGAAACTGTCGTTGATCTGACCACGGTCGGGGCTGGTGCGAACGGTAATGTCGCTGCCCGGGTTGCCCGGGTTCAGCACCGGGTTGAGCGTCACGAACCCGCGCCTTCCGCTCAGCGTGGCAAACACGTCGGCCACGTTGGCTGGCGAGCTGACGTGCACTCGCACGTAGGTGCGCTTGTTGGCCACCAGATCGACGCTGTTGTTCAGGTCCTGAGTGGCCTGAGTGACTTCGATGGCATCGATGCGCATGTCCGGCCCCGGGGGAGGCCCACTGCCAGCCCACAGGAGGTGCACGGGTAGGAAGGCCTCAAAGAGCAGCGTGGTCTGGTTGGCGTCCCACATCTGAATCCGGACCTTGTCGACGACCAGCGGGCCGGCCGTCAGCCGGAAAGAGCCCGATCCCGAGCCAGATCCGACGGGGTATACCGGGGAGGCATGCGCGGCATAGTTGGCAGAGAGCCCTGCGCCGCTGAACGGACGCGCCCAGATGCGCACACCCCCCGCCTGGTTCGTGCTATAGTTGAAGGTCAGGCTGATGTCCTGATTGTATTGAAAGACGTTCGGCGTATCGGGCGCGAGCGCAACGTCGGTGACGATGTTTGTCGGGCTGCGGAAGCGATAGTAGACCGGGAGGAAAGCCTCAAAGAGGAGCGCAGTCTGGCTTGCATCCCACATCTGAAGGCGGATCTGATCGACTACCGCCTGGCCGGCGCTGATCGTGAAAGAGCCCGACCCGCTGCCGCCGCCCGTGGCGTATACAGGAGAGGCGTGCGCCGCGTAGTTAGGGCTCAGCGCGCCGTTCGTGAACGGCCGGGCAAAGATGCGCACACCTCCTGCTTGGCGCGTCGTGTAGCTGAAGCTTAGGTCCACGTTCTGCCCAAGCCCCAGCACGTCAGGTGTATCTGGGCGCAGAACGATGTCGGTGACAAGATGCGTCGCGTCCCCAAAGAAATAGTGGACGGGAAGAAAAGTCTCAAAGAGGAGCGTGGTCTGGTTCGCGTTCCACATCTGGAGGCGAACCTGGTCGACGACCACCTGTCCCGAAGTGACGCTAAAGTAGCCATCGCCTTGGCCGGTAGCAGAGGTCGGGTAGAGTGGAGACGCGTGGGCAGTATAGTTGGGCGTCAGTCCGCCGTTGGTGAACGGCCGGACAAAGATGCGCACGCCTCCTGGCTCTGTCGTACTGTAGCTAAAGCTGACTGTCACGTTCTCGTTGAACCGGACGATGTTGGGCGTATCCGGACCGAGACTGATGTTGGTCACCAGATGATCTCCGGCAGCCGCTCGCGCGGGGAGGCTGGCTGCGGGGAGTGCAGTCAGTACGAGCAACAGCAGAGCAACGGTGGATCGCCATGTCGCGGACCTGACCTCTCGCATGATGGACCTCCTGCACGGCAAGACCGTGCACAACGGCTCGACACTGGGGTGTCGGCTGCAAGACAGATGCGAGCCGGTGTGAGGCAGTGAGGCCCGGCTAGCAGCGCATCCCGGGCACAGGCCCGTGCAGGACCGGCTCTCCACCTGCACGGGGCCTGGATCTGTGCAGTGCTACACCCATCATAGCACGTCATTCTGTCGTGCGAAACGACTTACGTCTGATATCCCGCGCTCGATCAAGCCAATGCCAGCCTCAGCTTGACACCACGAACGCTCTTAAGTAGAATGGCAACGTTTGCCGGCGGAATATCTGCCAGCTAAATATCATGCCCTGGCCCAGTCGGCAAAGGATGGCGGGAGACCAGTTAGGGGATTCGGCTCGGTTTGGCCCCTGCGAGGTTGGGTTGTCCACGCGCTCCTGTCCTGGGTCTTGGGGGATATTGGGACCGCGACGCGAAGCGTTCCAACCGGCCGCCAATGGGGCCACCTAGCAGAAGAAAGAGAGGAAATCGCATGTCCGGAGAGATCACGCCTGGTGACTTTCCTGGGATCCGCTGGCACGGGAACTGGGTCTGGACGGAGGCACCGCCCAGGCCCCGAGATCGCTTTGCCGCGATGCGCGGAGCGATGGGGCCGGGAAAGGAAGCACACGGGCTGTTCCGCAGGACATTTGCCCTGGAGAGCGTGCCCGAGCGCGTGCCGGCGCGCATTACCGCCGATTCGCGCTACATCCTGTTCGTCAACGGGCAGGAGGTCAGCCGCGGCCCGGTGCGCAGCCAACCGCGGCGCCTGCACTATGACCTGCTCGACCTGGCGCCCTATCTCAAGGCCGGCGAGAACGTCATCGCCGTCCACGTCAAGTACTATGGCACCACCAAATCGTACTGGATGCCTGCCCCGCCGACGATGACGCTCGGCAGGAGCGGGGTGCTGATCTTCGAGGCCAGGGTGGCTCCCGGCGAGGGCGGCTGGCTGGTCACGGATGAGAGCTGGGTGGCGATGGAGAGCGATGCCTGGACCGAGGGCCCGCCGAGCAGGGGCCCAGGGGGCGGTGGCGTCCCGGTGGAGATCATGGATGGGCGGCAGCTACCCTATGATTGGGAACAGCCCGGCTACGACGATAGCGCCTGGGGCAACGCTGCGCTCATCCCCGCGCTGCAGCGAGGCGGCCCGGCGCGCAGCCAGCCACCTTCCGAGCCCTATGGCCCGATCTATCCGCGCGCCATCGCCCTGCTGGGCGGTGAGGTCCGCACCCCGGCAGCGGTCCGGATCGAGACGCTGGCGGGCCCGGTCGGCGTGTCGGCCGAAGGCCCGGCAGAGCGCGTCGACGCGAGCCTCGACGCGACCGTGACGGAGAGTAGAGAGGCGGCCCTTCCTGTCGAGATGGAAGTGCCTGAAGGTGGCGCCGTCCGAGTGGTGGCAGATATGGGCCGCATCGTTTCTGGGTTCGTGCAGCTCGAGGCAGAGGCCCCTGCCGGCACGGTGTTCGAGCTCTCGTACGTCGAAGAGCCGCTCGCTACCGGCCCCGAGGGCCCTTTTGGCCGGCACGCTGGCTCCCGCTACACGGCACGCGGCACGAACGACCGCTTCGAGGTATTCGACTCGAACGGCATGCGCTACGTGTGCCTGCTGGTGCACGGCGCCAGCGGCACCGTGACCTTGAAGCACCTGGCTGTGCGGGAGTACGTCTATCCGTGGACCGAAGGCGCCGCCTTTGCGTGTAGCGATGAGGAGCTAAACCGCATCTTCCAGGCCGGGATCCGCACCGTGCAGTTGAACTCGCACGACGCCTTCCTGGACTGCCCGACGCGCGAGCAGCGCGCCTGGGTGGGGGATGCCGTGGTGCACCAGATGGTCCACCTGGTGACCAACCTCGACTGGCGGCTGGCGTGGCGCTACCTGTCGCTGGGCGATTCGCCGCGCTCGGACGGCATCCTGCCGATGAGCGTGGGCGGCGACATCGAGTGGGGCAACGGCACGACCATCCCCGACTGGTCGCTGCACTGGGTGCACGGCGTGTACAACCTGTACCGCTTCTTGGGCGACAAAGAGGCGGTCATCGCGCACATGCCCAGCGTGGCCCGCGTGCTGCGCTGGTTCGTGCCCTACCAGAACGAGGATGGCCTGCTCCAGGACCTGATCGAGTGGACGCTGATCGACTGGTCGGCGGTGTCGAACAGCGATGTGTCGTCCATCTACACGGCCATGTGGGCGCGCGGCCTGCGCGAGTTTGCCGAGATGGCAGCCTGGCTAGAGGAAAAGACCAGCCAGCGCTGGGCCGAGGCGCTCTACGAAAAGGCCAAGGCCGGATTCGAGGCTTTCTGGGACGAGGAGCGCGGCTCGTACGTGGACCATATCGTGGATGGCGTGCAGAGGCCGGAGATGAGCCAGCTTGGCGGGGCCACCGCCATCGTCTCGGGGCTGGCGCCGCAGGAACGCTGGGGACGGATCATCGACACGATCACCGATCCGGACAAGCTGGTGGTGCGCACGTGGAGGATGGTCGCAGCGGCCCGTGGCCTGCCGCGCTTTGCGCTGGGAGGAGGCATCGAGCCAGACTGGGACGTGCAGGCACAGATCGTCAAGGCCGAGCCGTTCATGAGCTACGTCGTGCACGACGCGGTGGCGCAGGCCGGGAAGGCGGATCGCCTGCCGGATCTCTACCGCGCGTGGTCGCAGTTCCTGGTCGACGGCTATGACACGATCGGCGAGGACTGGGCGCACGGCACGCACGTGCACGCCTGGAGCTGCACGCCGACCAAGGATCTGGTCTTTTACACGCTGGGCGTGACTCCCGCCGAGCCGGGATATGCTGCCGTGCGCGTCGCGCCGCGGCTGGGCAGCGTGGCCTGGGCGGAGGGCAAGATACCCACACCGCACGGGCTGGTCAGCGTGCGTGCGACAAGGAAAGCGGTGACGATAGACTCGCCGGTGCCGGTCGTGCTCGACCTGGAAGGGCAGGCGCCGCAGCGGCTGCCGGCCGGCAAGCACGAGGTCGCAGCAAGCGGATAGCAGCGCTCTACATTCGAGGCGTGGGGCCAATCCTGGCCCCACGCCCTCGGCGGCGATCTAGGCTGCGATCCAGCCGCCGTCGACGAGCAGCACGTGCCCGTTGACGAAATCGGAGGCAGCAGAAGCGAGAAAGACGACCGGTCCAAAGAGGTCGTCCAGTTCACCCAGCCGTTTCATCGGGATCCGGCCCAGCACCCAGTTCAGCTTTTCCGGATCCTGGAGAAAGGTCTCGGCCAGCACGGTGCGCGTAAAGACCGGGGCGATGGCGTTGACGTTGAGCCCCCTCGGCCCCCACTCGATGGCCAGCGAACGCGTGAGCTGGTTCACCGCGCCCTTGCTCGGCGCATAGGCCAGGTCCTGCGCCCGTCCCTGGAATCCCCGCACCGACGAGATGTTGATGATCTTGCCGCTGCCCTGCTCGAGCATGACCTTGCCGGCGTGCTTGCAGCACAGGACAAGCGACTTGACGTTGACGTCGATCACGTGCTGCCAGGCGTCGAGGTCAAACTCGACCGCCGGCTGGAGGTGGATCGCGCCCTGGCTGTTGACCAGGATGTCGATCGTGCCGTACTGCTCGACCACGTAGGCGATCAGCGCCTCGACCTGGTCCTCCTGTGTCGCGTCGACGGCATAGCTGGTCCCTTTTCGTCCCAGGCCCGTGATCGCTTCGGCCGTCTCTTGCAGGCCCTCGGGCCCGCGGCTGGCGACGCACACGTCGGCCCCGGCAGCGCCCAGGGCGAGGGCCATGGCCTGTCCCAGGCCCTTGGTCCCGCCGACGACGAGCGCGGCCTTGCCGTCGAGGCGAAAGAGATCGAGCGTCGAGGGTGCCAGTGCCCGTACTTTGTCCAGATCAGACACGCTACTCCTCCACAGCGACAATGTCGACCAACTGCGTCTCGGGATCGGTGACGCGCCTGGTGCGGACGCCCTCGAGGACGGTCAGCCCGAGCTCGACGCGGAAGCAGCAGCGCGAGCCCTCTTCCAGGTGGCCGACGTACATCTGGTCCTGGCCCACGTCGTGCACGACGACGTGGATGTGCGGCTCGCCGCCGGCCACCGAGCCTTGCAGCGAGCCAACCTCGATCGGCCCCTCCAGGGTCAGGTAGCGCTCCTCCGGCGGCAGGCCGGTGTTGGTGATGGTGTGCAGCTTGCACAGGTCGAACGAACCGATGCCCGAGGTGATCAGTGCGGCATCGATCCCTTGCTCTGCAAAGAGCTTGCGCAGTTCCTCGATCACGTAATCCCCACGGCGGAACGAGACCATCATGGTCCGTACGCCCTGAGAGGCTGGGATGGCAAGCATGGTAGCTCCTTTCTCTTGTCCGATTGCTCGCGGACTAAGGATTCTCCCTATCGCTTACGCGGTGACGACATAGACGGCAGCATGCCATACTGGATGGAATTCGATCCGCCAGAGCAGCTCGAAATCCCTAAAGCCGGCTTGCAGCAGCAGGGATCTTTGCGTCTCAATCGAGAACGGGACGTCGATGTGATAGTGACCCTGTGGCGCTGGCGGCACAGCAGCGGCCTGCTCGTGATATTCGGCGATGAACTGGCCCTCCATCTCTGCGGGGATCACCGAATCGCCCTCGATATACTTGCCACCCGGTTTCAGCGCTGCGTGGAGCCTTCCATATAGCTCGCGCTTGACATCACGCAAGACATGGTGCATGGACATGACCGAAAGGATGTGGTCGTATGCTCGCGCGCCAAGTGACATGGTCAGGAAGGAGTCCACTACGAGTGTGATCTGGCTCGTGTAGGCGCTGTATCTCGCTCGCAACAGCTCCAGCATGTTTGCCGACAGATCTACCCCCGTGATCCGGGCGTTCGGCACTCTCTGCAGTAATGCCTCGAGTTCCAGCCCCGTTCCACATCCAAGATCCAGAATGTGGAGTGGTTCTTCGGTGGCCTCAATCGGCGCGGACACCGACTCGTAGAATCCTCTGAAGGTCGTGTCCGTCTCAAAGATATTATCTCGCATGTGGTCATCGTACCCCGCGGCCCGAAGGTCAAAGAACGCGGCCATCTCTTCGGGAATTTCCATCTCTTCTGTACCCATCAGACTTTCTCCTCCCGGTTTGCCCCTTATCGCTAGAGAGAGCATGCTCCTCGACTGGCACTGCGGGATCACACCTCCAGCATCGAGCCTAGGCCAGGAAGGCTGGATCACCCATGAGCCCGGTATAGTCGACCAGTTCCTGGCGACGCGCGAGGAAGGCTTCCAGGAGGGCGTCTGCTGTCTCCTCGATCGTGCGCTGGTTGTTGGTATACGGGTCCTGCCGGGTTGCCTCGTTCACCTGCGCGATCCACCCCCCGGGAATGGCTGCCGTGCCCGAGAGCGCGCCTGAGAGGCCACCTGCGACCGCCGCCAGGCAGTCTGTGTCGCGCCCAAAGTTCACCGCGGTCAAGATCGCCTGCTTGGGATCGCCCCTGGACAGAGCAAAGACGGCCAGGCCCTTGGAGACGATCTCGTTGGCCTGGGCAAAGCCATAGTTGAAATAGCGCCCGCCATAGTAGGTCTGATAGAACGCGTCGCGCATCTCGGCCGGATCGTCGTACTGCTTGGCCAACTCCAGCGCACGGTCCACCTCGCGCTCGATCGTGTCATAGAGGGCATAGAGGCTGCCCGCCTCGGCGCGATAGTGGACGAATTCCCTGG
>CAZLMZ010000091.1:2279-11964 GCA_964560475.1 uncultured Anaerolineae bacterium | reverse complement strand
GTGCGATCGAGCACCTTGATCTCTGCTTCCTCGCCAAAGGCTTCTTCGATCTCGCGCTGCTGGCGGGGCGAGAGCTCGTCGTCAAAGAGGATCACGTTGTAGTCGAGAACGTCGCACAACTCGACCAACTCGGCCAGCTTGCCCGACCCGATCAAGGTCGCCGGGCGAACCGTGCTCAGTTGCTGCGATTCACGACCCACCACCTCGATCCCATCCGTGTCGGCCAGCGCGGCCAGTTCGTCCAGCGAGTCCTCTATCGTCCAGCGGCCGTCCTGGCCGTATACATCCACGCCGACTAGTAGCGCACGTTCTCTGTACGTCGTTTTATGCAATGATGAAACCTCCTATGTGCTACCCCCTATCGGTTCAAACCGTGATGCGCACCCGGGGCAAGCCCGCCGGATGCATTGACCCTTCGCCTACGCATCGGGATCCTCCCTGGTCAACCGTCCATTTTCCTGTAAGAAATGCGTACTGCAAGACCGTGCCCCGGCTGGCTAGGCCTGCTCTGGTTCAGAAGGCAGGCTGCGCCGCAACTGCTGGATCGGGATCTTGATCACGCGCCGGCAAAAGTGACAGTGTGCCGGATAGTGCTTTGGGTGCTCTTCCTTGTGTTCTTCCAGCCACGCCGCCGCCAGATCCTCGTCCAGGGCAAAGCTCTTTCCACAATGGTAACACTTGATGTTTAGCATCACGCTTTCCTTTCTTGTGAAAGCAAGAGGCCGTGGGCAATTGCGCAGCCCACGGCCTGGGTCGATCGTGCGATATCGCGTACCGAGCAGGTACAACAAAGGCCGTGGGACCAGAAACGCCCACAGCCACTCCATTCACACAACCTGACCCGAGAGAAAGGATCCCTCGACGTCAGGAGGATACGATGTGAGAGACTGAGACAGGCCCTCGCGGTGCCCATCTTGGCAGGCGTCTCTACTCCTGCGCTCCCAGTTCGTCGATCCAGATGCGGATCATCGTATCCAGCTCCTCTCAGATTACTGTTACCGATCAACAGACCGTAGTATAGCACAACATCTTGCTCGCGTCAAAAACCACGCCGGACATTCTAGCTGAGGGAATGCGGTACCTTGACAGCCTTCTACCTTGGTGATATACTTTCGACGTTAACGTTCTCGGGAGCGATCCCGCCACATGGAACGGTGGAAGGTCCCACAGTGCGCAGAGTCACGATCAAGGACATCGCACGTGAAGCCGGGGTATCTGCACAGACGGTCTCCCGCGCCATCAACGACAAGGGTGAAATCAGTCCTCAGACACAAGAGCGTATCCTCCTCATCGCCGAGCGGCTCGGCTACCGGCCAAACAGCGTTGCACGCAGCCTGGCTACGCGCCGCACACAGAACATCGGCCTCGTCGTCCCCGATGTGGCCAATCCCTTCTTTGCCGGCATCGCCCGTGGTATCGAGGACGCCGCCCATCAATCCGACCACAACGTCTTTCTCTGCAATACGGACGAGAACGTCGACCGGGAGACCAAGGCCATCCATTCTCTCGAAGCACAGCGCGTGGATGGCCTTATCCTGTGCAGCTCTCGCCTTTCCGACCCACAGCTTCAGAAACTGGCCAACCGCTACCAGCCCCTCGTGCTAGTCAACCGCCAGATCGACCATTCACAGACCGGCGTTGTCCTCGTCGACGACGTCAGGGGGGCAACGGAAGCGATTCGCTACCTGCTGCAGTTGGGCCATCGCCGCATCGGCCTGCTGGCTGGGCCTCCCGCCTCGCACAGCGGGAAGGCACGCCTGCAGGGCTACCTGGGCGCGATGCAGACACAGGTGACCAAGGTGCCGGCACACTGGCAGGAGCCTTGTGCCCCACAAGTCGAAGGGGGGCGAGCTGCCGCACTGGAGCTGCTGCGGCGTGCGCCCGATCTCACGGCCCTTCTAGCATACAACGACCTGGTCGCCGTTGGCGCCATGCGCGCCTGCGTCGAGGCCGGACGTCGTGTGCCAGAGGACTGTGCGATCGTCGGCTGCGACGACGTTCCGCTGGCAGCACTCGTCTCGCCGGCACTGACCACGGTACACATTCCGACCTATAATCTGGGGCAGCGCACCATGAGCCTGCTGTTCGATATGATGGGCGACGATATCGATCATCCTGAGCCAATCATCATCTCCCCACACCTGGTGATCAGGGATTCCTCTGGTCAACCCATTGCCTAGCGCACAGGAGGGTTTCGTGGACGATCTCTACGCACTGCTGAACTCGGAAGAGCTGGCTCCCCCGCTTTCTGAGCAAGAGGGACTCCAGATGGCAGAGCGGCTTGGTGAAATCGCTACGTGCGACGTGTACTGGCGCTCGCTGACCGCGGCACACCGGGCTCTGTTTTTCCTCTGTAAAGGCGAGAGCAAACGCCTAGGCATCTTGTATGCCGGAGATAATCCGGTGCCTGCCACCTTTGAAGGGTCCGAGGCCCACCCTGTGCTCGATGGTGTGCCACTCAGCCTGCGCCTCTGCCCAACCACCTATGCCAACGCACTGGCCCTGCACCGCGCGCTCGATTTCACCGCGCCACGGTTGCTCGGGCTGGTGACCTCGGCCGGCTGCGGCGACCGGCTCGGACTGGCCACACCCGGACACGTCCGTGCCATCCTCAAGACGGACATTGCCCCTATCTTTGCCCAGCAGTCGATCCGCGAGATGGAGCGTACTGCGCGCACTCCGGAGGACGTGATCAACGATGCCACGTGGGGCGTGCTGCAAGAGGGCTGGCGCGGGGGCTATGGCGCCGATGCGGACCACTTGAAATCGACCCACGACGTCGACGTGTGCGTGACGGCAGGGTACACCTTCTACACCTTTGACCCGCGCGAGCACGTGGACAACGATGCACATACCGACGACCTGCCGACGCTCGAGGCCAAGTTTGCCTCCCTGCCCTGGGATCGCCTCGAGGACACCCCTGAGGAGATGCGGGCGAGATACGGCGGGTCGTTCTCGATCGAGGGCGATTACGTCCTTTCTTTCAGTGAACGCTCCCTCCTACGTGCTGCGTGCAAGTACTGCCGCGCCCTCGCTCACGTCACTGGCCTATATCGTTACCTGCGCCAGGCCATGGGCAACAAACCGTTTGAGGTCGAGGTCTCGGTCGACGAGACCGACACGACCACCTCGCCGGAAGAGCACTATTTTATCGCCAGCGAGCTGCGCCGGCTGGGCGTGCGCTGGGTCAGCCTCGCCCCACGCTACGTCGGGCGCTTTGAAAAGGGTGTAGACTATATCGGTGATCTGGACACGTTCGACGCCGCCGTCGCCAGGCACGCCGCGATCGCGCGCTGCTGCGGCCCCTACAAGCTGAGCATCCACTCGGGCTCGGACAAGTTCAGTATTTACCCGATCATCGCGCGCCGCACCCGGGGGCTCGTTCACTTAAAGACCGCTGGCACGAGCTACCTGGAGGCACTGCGCGCGATTGCCGAGGTCGACCCACAGCTCTTTCGCGAGATTCTGGCCTTTTCCTTCGAGCGCTACGATCAGGACAAGGCCACCTACCACGTCTCCGCCGAGCCCGACCATGCACTGCGCCCCGACGATCTGGCCGACGGCGAGCTGACAGAGGTGCTCGATAACTTTCACAACCGCCAGATGCTCCACGTCACCTTTGGCTCCGTGCTGACAGAGCAAGAGCCCGGGGGCGGCTACCGCTTCAGGGATCGATTCTTTGGCGTGCTCCGTGCCAACGAAGAGACATACTATCGGGTGCTTGAGGCACACTTTGACCGGCATTTGGAGCCATTCCAATAGCCATGCATCTTTGCAAGGAGAGAAACATGAGTGAGGACCTGACACACGAGCTGTTCGACTTACAAGACAAGGTAGCCGTCATCACTGGCGGTGGCGGCGTGCTGTGCGGCACGCTGTCACGTGCGTTGGGCAAGGCCGGTGCCAAGGTCGCCGTGCTCGACATCATCACGGACGCCGCCGAAAAGGTAGCACAGGATATCATCGCGGAAGGCGGCGAGGCGATCGCCGTTCGCTGTGACGTGCTGGACAAGGCTAGCATCGAGGTCGCCCGCGACACGGTGCTCGACACCTACGGTCGCGTCGATATCTTGATCAATGGTGCGGGTGGCAACAAGCGCGAAGCGACGACCGGCCCTGATATGCCCTTCTTTGACCTGCCCGCCGATGCTGTGCAGTGGGTCTTTAACCTGAACTTCATCGGTACTCTGCTGTGCAGCCAGGTCTTTGGCCAACTGATCGCGGACCAAGGGTCAGGCTCGATCCTGAACATCTCTTCCATGAACGCGTTTCGCCCCTTGACCAAGATCCCGGCTTACTCGGCGGCCAAGGCAGCGGTCAGCAACTTTACGCAGTGGCTGGCCGTACACATGTCCCAGGAGTACTCGACCGAGGTCCGCGTGAACGCGATCGCGCCGGGCTTTTTCCTGACCGAGCAGAACCGCTTCCTGCTGCTCGACGAAGCATCGGGCGAGTGGACGCCGCGCGGGCAGCAGATCCTGGATCACACGCCGATGGGCAAGTTCGGCAAGCCCGAGGACTTGGTTGGCACCGTCCTGTGGCTGCTTTCGCCTGGCGCCCAGTTCGTGCACGGCGTCGTCGTACCTATCGACGGTGGGTTCTCGGCCTACAGCGGCGTCTAGGCCTGGAGCGTCGCCCGTGAGGTCAGCCAACATCCGACACCTAACAAGGAGACACGAATGAGCACTGACAACATCCCAGAAGCAGCACAACCGCTGGTCGACCTCGAACCCCGTTACGAGTTCTTTGTCGGCATCGACTCGGACGGATGCGCCTTTGACACCATGGAGATCAAGCACAAAGAGTGCTTTTGCCCCAACATCATCAAGCACTGGGATCTGCAAGGCGTCAGCAAGTATGCGCGTGAGGCGGCCGAGTTCGTCAACCTCTATTCCGCCTGGCGCGGCGTTAACCGCTGGCCCGCGCTGATCAAGGTCTTTGACCTGCTGCGCGAGCGACCCGAGGTCATCGCGCGCGGTGTCGAGATCCCAATGGCGCCCCACATCCGCGAGTTTATCGCCGATGGCGCCTATCCCAAGAGCAATGACGGCCTACAAGCGTACATGGGCGACCACCCTAGTCCCGAACTGGAAAGGGCCCTGGCCTGGAGCCTCGCCGTCAACGAGACCATCGCCGACATGGTACACGGCATCCCGCCCTTCCCTTATGTTCGCGACAGCCTCCAGTTCTTGCTCGACAAGGCCGACATGATCGTCGTCTCCCAGACCCCCGACGAGGCCCTGTTCCGCGAGTGGAAAGAGCACAACATTGACCAGTACGTGCACGTCATCGCCGGCCAGGAAAAAGGCACCAAGACCCAGCACATCAAGTGGGCGGCGACCGGCAAGTACGAGCCTGACCATATCCTGATGATCGGCGATGCGCCAGGCGATATGCGCGCCGGCCACGACAACGGCGCCCTTTTCTACCCGATCAACCCCGGTCACGAAGAAGCAAGCTGGCAGCAGTTCTTTGAGGAGGCGGTGTATAAATTCCTCAACCAGGAATACAAGGGCGAATACGAGGCGAACCTGATCGCTGACTTTCGGAACTTCATGCCCGAAACCCCGCCCTGGAAACGCTAGATACGGAGACACAAATGACCATTGGAACCGGTTACACCGACCGAACGCTCACCGAGGCCGAGGTCCGCGACATCGTCACCCAGGCTTTCGATGGGCTCGACGTGTCCGGACAACGCGTCCTCTTGATCACGCCCGACGCCACCCGCTCCGGCCCGCTGGACCTCATGTTCCGCGTCTTTTACGACACCATCGGCGAACAGGCTGCTGCCCTCGACTACCTAATCGCGCTGGGCACCCACCAGCCGATGGACGAGGAGCACCTGAACAAGCTCTTTAGCTTGACCGCCGAGGAACGCGCTGGAAAGTACGGCAAGGTCCATATCTACAACCACGAGTGGGACAAGCAAGAGACCTTTAGGCAGATCGGCACCATTTCCGCGAGCGAGATAGAAAAGATCACGGATGGGCTGATGAGCATGGAGGTCCCTGTCACCATCAACAAGATGCTGTGGGACTATGACCAGATCATTATCTGCGGCCCCACCTTTCCCCACGAGGTCGTCGGCTTTTCCGGGGGCAACAAGTACTTTTTCCCGGGGGTCGCCGGGCCCGAAGTGATCAACTTTTCGCACTGGCTGGGCGCCGTGATCACCAGTTGGAAGGTGATCGGGACAAAGTACACGCCAGTGCGGGCGGTGATCGACCGCGCCGCCTCCATGATCGACCGTCCGAAGCACTGCTTCAGCATGGTCGTCAAAGGGCACCACGACCTGGTTGGCCTCTACTTTGGCACGCCCGAGGAGGCCTACGACGCGGCATCCGACCTCTCCGCCCAGCATCACATCGTCTACGTTCCGAAACCCTACCAGCGCGTCCTCTCGGTCATGCCCGAGCTCTACGACGACATCTGGACCGCGGCCAAGGGTATGTACAAGATGGAGCCCGCCATCGCCGAGGGAGGCGAGGTGATCATCTATGCCCCCCACATCGAAGAGATCTCGTACACGCACGGCCACATCCTCGACGAGATCGGCTACCACTGCCGCGATTACTTTCTCAAGCAGTGGGAGCAGTTCCAGCACCACCCGTGGGGCGTCATCGCTCACTCGACCCATCTCCGTGGTATGGGCACCTACGATCCCGAGACCGGCGAGGAAAAGCTGCGCATCAAGGTCACGCTGGCTACGCGCATCCCCGCCGAGCGCTGTGCGAAACTCAACCTCGGCTACATCGACCCTGACACCATCGACCCCGCCGATTGGCAAGACCGCGAGGACGAAGGCATCCTCGTCGTCCCCCGTGCGGGCGAGATGCTCTACCGGCTGGAAAGCGAAAAGGAGGCCTAGCAGCCATGGATCCAGTCAAGATCGCCGTTGTCGGCATCGGCAACATCGGTAACCTGCACCTGCGCATCATCGATCAGGAACCCAAAGTCAAGCTCGTCGCCGTCTGCGACGTCGTCCCGGAAAAGGCTGACGCAGCGGCCGAGCAGTTCGGCGTCAAGGCGTACTATGATGCCAACGCGCTGCTGAGCGACCACGTGGCGGATGCTGTCACGATCGGCACCCCGCACTATGACCACACTACGATCGGCATTGCCGCCCTCGAGTCGGGGCACCACATCCTGGTCGAGAAACCGATCTCTGTACACGTGGCCGACTGCCAGCGGCTGATCGCCGCACACGAGGCGCACCCCGATCTGGTCTTTTCGGCCATGTTCAACCAGCGGACCGACCCCTACTACCGCAAGATCAAGGAGCTGGTCGACTCGGGCGAGTTGGGTGACTTTTTGCGGATCAGTTGGATCATCACCACCTGGTTCCGCACCCAGGCCTACTATGACTCGGGCGGCTGGCGCGCCACCTGGAGCGGCGAGGGCGGCGGCGTCCTCCTCAACCAGTGTCCGCACAACCTCGACCTGCTGCAGTGGATCTGCGGCATGCCAACCAGCATCCGCGGTTTCTGCGGCATCGGCAAGCGGCACACGATCGAGGTCGAGGACGAGGTGACGGCTTACATGGAATATCCAGGCGGGGCAACGGGAATCTTTGTCACCACCACGGGCGAGGCACCGGGCAGCAACCGCTTTGAGATTGCCGGCGACAAGGGCAAGCTGGTTTACGAGAACAATATCATCACCCTGGTCCGCAACCAGACCCCGGCTACCGAGTTCCTGCGCACCTCGCCCGAGTCCTTTGCGCGGCCGCAGACGGAAGTAGAGACGTTCGAGTTCGACGGCCACGGCCCCCAGCACGCTGGCATCCTCGAGAGCTTTGCCGACGCAATCCTGACTGGCTCGCCGCTGATCGCACCGGCAGAAGAGGGCATCCACTCGGTCGAACTGGCCAACAGCATGCTTTACTCCTCGCTGATGGGAGAGACGATCGAGCTTCCGCTCGACGCCGCGGCATACGAGGTCAAGCTCCGGGAGCTGATCGCCAGCTCGACCTACGTCAAGGAGACTAGAGAGCAGACCGCAACCGACATGGGCAAGTCGTTCAACTGAGCCGGAGCGACAGACCCGTTCTCTGAGAGAGAACGGGTCTGTGGAATGCAACTCTACGAAAGGAGGCCAACCATGGCCAAGGCAGACATCGGGCTCATCGGCATGGCCGTCATGGGCCAGAACCTCGTCCTCAACATGGAGGACCACGGCTACACTGTGGCCGTCTATAACCGTACCCTCGCGCGCGTCGACGAATTCATCGAGAACAGCGCCCAGGGGAAAAAGATCATTGGTACCCACTCGATCGAAGAGCTTGTCGATAGCCTCAAGAGCCCGCGCATCGTGATGCTTATGGTCAAAGCTGGCGAGCCAGTCGACATCTTTATCGACCACCTCCTCCCACACCTCTCGGAAGGGGACATCATCATCGACGGGGGCAACTCGAACTATGAGGACACGATCCGTCGATACAAGTACGTCGAGTCCAAGGGCATGCTCTACATCGGCACCGGCGTCTCTGGCGGCGAGGAAGGCGCGCGCTGGGGCCCCGCAATCATGCCTGGCGGCTCGCCCGAGGCCTGGCCACACGTCAAGCCGATCCTGCAGGACATCTCAGCCAAGGTGCCGGAAGGTGACCCGAACGGCGAGCCCTGCTGCCAGTGGATCGGCGAGGGTGGCGCCGGCCACTATGTCAAGATGGTTCACAACGGGATCGAGTACGGCGACATGCAGCTCATCTGCGAAGCCTACTATCTCATGAAGCACGCGCTCGGCATGAGCAACGAAGAGATGCATCGCGTCTTTGCCGAGTGGAACACGGGCAAGCTCGACTCGTACCTGATCGAGATCACGGCCAACATCCTCAATTTCAAGAACGAGGAAGGCGAGTACGTGATCGACCTGATCCTCGATACCGCCGGTCAAAAGGGCACCGGCAAGTGGACGGGCATCTCTGCTCTCGACATGGGCATCCCGCTGACCCTGATCGCGGAGGCAGTTTTTGCACGGTGCCTCTCTGCGCTGAAGGAAGAACGAGTCGCGGCATCCGAGGTCTTGCACGGGCCCGATGGCACCCTGGAGGGGGACAAGGAGGCGTTTCTCCAGGACCTGCACGACGCACTGTACGCCTCCAAGATCATCTCCTACACCCAGGGCTACATGCTCATGCAAGAGGCGGCCAAGGAGTACGGCTGGAACCTCAACCTGGGCGGCATCGCCTCCGTCTGGCGCGGCGGCTGCATCATCCGTTCCGCTTTCCTGGGCAACATCAAGGCCGCTTTTGACAAGAACCTGCAGCTCAGTAACCTGCTGCTCGACGACTATTTCCGTGCAGAGGTCGAGGCCGCCCAGGGCGCCTGGCGGCGCGTCGTCGCCAAGGCAGTGGAACTGGGCCTGCCTATCCCGGCTATGTCCAGCGCGCTGGCTTTCTACGACGGATATCGTCGTGCCCGCCTGCCGCAGAACCTGCTCCAGGCGCAGCGCGACTATTTCGGCGCTCACACCTACGAGCGGGTCGACAAGCCGCGCGGCGAGTTCTTCCACACCGACTGGATCCAGAGCGGCGGGGAGGCTACTGCAGGCAGCTACAACGCCTGACCCAGTCACACAAGAAGGTGAATCGCTGCCCATCGACGGCTTGGGACCGCCAGGCTCCCCCCTGAAGGCCGTAGGCTGCGACAGCCTGGCCCTCACCCGTCCAGAGCATGCCACGCTG
>CAZLMZ010000091.1:0-2179 GCA_964560475.1 uncultured Anaerolineae bacterium | reverse complement strand
GAAGGCCGTAGGCTGCGACAGCCTGGCCCTCACCCGTCCAGAGCATGCCACGCTGGAGCGTGGCGTTCCTACCGCCATCTGGGATCGCCAGGCTCCAGCCTGGCACCCGTCCGATAGGCAACCTACAGGATCTGGGACCGCCAGGCTCCCCCCTGGAGGGGATCTACGACAGCCTGGCCTCCCCGGCCTATGGATGGATAGCGTAGAAGGAGACAAATAGATGCCAAGACCCAGCAACGTCGTCGTCGCCCAGTCGGGCGGCCCCTCGCCTGTGATCAATGCTTCCCTGCGTGGCGTGGTCGAGACCTGTCTCGACATGCCCGATACCTTTGGCACCGTCTATGCCGGCCTGCATGGCATCGAGGGCGTGCTCAAGGAAGAGCTGATCGACATGTCCGCCCAGGCACCGGACGAGATCGCCCTCCTCAGCACCACCCCCGCCGCAGGCGCGATCGGCACCTGCCGCTACAAGCTGCGCGCCGAGCAGGAAGCGGACTTGACACGGGTGATCGATGTTTTCAAGGCGCACGATGTCGGCTACTTTTTCTACAACGGCGGCAACGACTCGATGGACACTGCCCACAAGATCGCGCAGTTGGCTCACGAACAGGGCCTGGACCTCGTCGCGACCGGCGTGCCCAAGACGATCGACAACGACGTCGGCGATAGCGCATTCAAGCTGATCGATCACACACCCGGCTATGGGTCCGTGGCCCGCTACTGGGCGCTCATAGTCCAGAACGCCAACGAAGAAAACGCCGGTTCCTCTCCGGCCGACCCGGTGCTCGTCATGCAGGCCATGGGTCGCAAGATCGGCTACATCCCCGCTGCGGCTCGCCTCGCCGATCCAGAGCGCGAGATGCCGCTGCTGATCTTCCTTCGTGAGTCCGAGCTCGCCCTGGAGGACCTGGCCGATCAGGTCAATGACATGCTCCGCAGCGTGGGCCGTGCGCTGGTCGTGATCAGCGAGGGCTTTGACGTCGGCGACATCGGCGCGCGGCGCGACTCTTTTGGCCACACTATGTTCAGCGCCAGCGGCACTACCGTCGAGCAGATCGTGGTCAACTATCTCAACGAGGTGGGCCTGGCGGCACGCGGCGCTGCACGCGGCAACGTCCCCGGCACAGACCAGCGCCACAATATGATCTATGCCTCGACCGTCGACCTGGAGGAAGCGTACAAGGTCGGGCAAAAAGCCGCGCTCATCGCCGCCGAGGAGGGTTCTGGCTTTATGTCCACTCTCCTTCGCGTGCCAGGGTCGATCTACAACGTCACCTACGACAAGGTGCCGCTCGACCTGGTCGCCAACTCGGAACGAAGCTTTCCCGAGGAGTGGATCGCTGCCAGCCGGACCGACGTCAGCGACGCGTTTGTCGCCTACGCCCGCCCGCTGATCGGCGAGCACTGGCCCACCATCCCGCTCGTCGATGGCCGCCAGCGTTTTGCCCGTATCAAGCCGATCATGGCCGAGACCAAGCTCGAGGCCTATACGCCTGAAGCGTATCGCGGGTAGCACTTGGCTACCGCAGACCTCCGAGGTTGCGCATCAGAATGCGCCGAAAACCTCGGAGGTCTGGTCCGACGATGCCCTACACTCACCCAGTCACCGATCTCATCCAGCGCCGCTATTCGTGTCGCACCTATGCCGATCGCCCGATCGAGGCTCCGCTCCAGCAGCGCCTGGAGAGCTTCCTGGTGCGCTACGAGCCGGGGCCGTTTGGCACGAGGGCTCGCCTGGCCCTGATCGCGGCAGCACCGGAAGACCCGGACGCTCTCCGCGGATTGGGCACGTACGGCTTGATCAGGCACCCGGCGGGCTATATCATCGCCGCCGTCGAGCGCGCCTCGCACAACATGGAAGACCTGGGCTATCTCATGGAGCGCGTCGTCCTCTATGCCACCGACCTGGGCCTGGGCACCTGCTGGCTCGGCGGCACGTTTACCCGCAGCCGCTTTGCCGACCGTATCGCCCTACGCGCGGGCGAGTCGCTGCCTGCTGTGATCGCCGTTGGGCACATCGCCGGCCAACCGCGCTGGATCGACAGACTCATCCGTCTCGGTGCCGGGTCAGACAAGCGCAAACCGTGGGAGGCACTCTTTTCCGAGCGCACGTTCGCGAATCCGCTCTCGCGCGAGGCGGCTGGCCCCTATGTCGTGCCGCTCGACATGGTCCGCACGG
>CAZLMZ010000090.1:5919-11965 GCA_964560475.1 uncultured Anaerolineae bacterium | reverse complement strand
CTTCTACGACAGAAAGGTGGGTCCTACTTGACGCTCCACAACAGGTACAGTACCTTACCACTGCAGGTCAGGCGACTCGGGCTGCCGGCTAGCATCGCGCGCCCTGTCCCATCTGAAACGCTTGCAGGTTTACCTGCACATAGCGCTCCGGCACCCACTGCGCGATCACCTCTTGCCAGATCGTAGACGCAACGTCGTCCAGGTAGCTGGACAGCGCGCCCAGCACGACGATGTTGTGCGCACGGACGTTTCCCGCTTCCTTGGCCAGGCGGGTGCTCGGCACGAAACAGACCTTGCCCGCCACCTGCTCGACGGTCTTGCGGATCTGCTCGTCGTCCGGATATACGTCGGCGCCCGAACTCACCGACAGCGGTGGGATGCGCATGTCGCCGATGACCACCGTGCCACCCGGGCGCAGCATATCCACGTAGCGCAGCGTCTCGAGCTTTTCCAGGGCGACCAAGTAGTCCACCTCGCCCTGGGCGATGAGGGGGGAATAGATCCTCTCTCCCCAGCGGATCTGGCTGCTCACGCTTCCCCCGCGCTGGGCCATGCCGTGTACCTCGGCCTTTTTCACGTCGAACCCCGCGCGCACCCCGGTGCGGGCCAGCACGTTGCTGGCCAACAGCGTCCCCTGCCCTCCCACGCCGGTCAGCAAAAAGCTCCTGTCCTTCATGCGCGCTCTCCCTCTCTCGCCTGCTCTTCCCGTCGCGGGATCGCTCGCCGCGCACAGACCTGCGCGCAGATCCCACAGCCCGTGCACAACAGCGGGTCGATGTAAGCCTTGGCGCGCTGGGTCCGTTCATCCACCTCGTCGCTGCGCACGATCGCCGGGCAGCCGACCTGGAAGCACAGCCCGCAGCCGTTGCACCGCTCGTCATCGACGGCTAGGGCCACCCACTGTCGCCGGGCGGAGGGCAACAACGCGCACTCGCGCCGCGAGATCACGACCGCCGGGCCCTCCCCCTCCAGCGAGTCGCGCAAGGCAGCCTCAAACGCCTCTAGATCGTAGGGATCCACGGTGTGTACGCGCTCGATCCCCATCGCCCGTGCCAGATCCTCGAACTCGACTGCGCGCGTCGGCTGTCCCATCAGCGTCGATCCCGTGCCGGGGTGCTGCTGGTGCCCGGTCATCGCCGTCGTACGGTTGTCGAGGATCAGGACGACCGTATCGCCCTGGTTGTAGGCCACGTTCAGCAGCGCGGGCATGCCGGTGTGGAAAAAGGTCGAGTCGCCGATCACGGCGACGTTCTTCTGGTCAATGCCCGCCTTGGCCACGCCGTGTGCCACGCCGATGCTGGCCCCCATGCAGCCGCAGCTATGGAGCGCCGACAGGGGCGGCAAGAAACCCAGCGTATAGCAGCCAATGTCGCCATTGACCACCAACTTGATCTTGTTCGTCGTCACAAACACGCCGCGGTGCGGGCACCCCGGGCAAAGCAGCGGCGGTCGTGCCGGCAAACTCGGTGCTGTAGGGGCGGGACTCTGTGCCCGCCCGAGGCTCCCGCTTACCGTAGCGCGTCCCTGCCCTGCTTCCTCTGCCATTGGCAACAACCCTGCCGCGATCGCGTTCTCGCGCACGATGGTGGGGTCCAACTCGCCGCACAGCGGAAAGATGCTTTTGCCCTCGACGGCAATGCCCATCAGCCGGATCGCTTCCTCGATAAAGGGGTCGAGCTCCTCGACGACGATCAGGCGATCCACCCGCGAAGCGAAATCGCGGACCATCCCCTCGGGAAGGGGATAGGTCATGCCCAACTTGAGAAAGGAGGCATCCGGGAACACCTCCCTGGCATACTGGTAGGCCACGCCGCCGGCCACGATGCCGAGCGATGTATCGCCCATCTCGACGCGGTTGTAGGCAAAGGTCTCGGCGAACGCCTTGACCTGCTTGAGCCGCTGCTCGACGATCGGGTGGCGCCGCCGGGCGTTGCCGGGCACCATCACGTACTTGGTACGGTCGATGCGGTAGGCCGGTGGATCCACCCGCTCCTCGGCCGTACGCTCGCCTAGCTCGACCAGCGTGTCCGAGTGCGAGATGCGCGTCGTGAGCCGCAGCATAACCGGCCCGTCGAACTGCTCGCTCATCTCCAGCGCTACGCCTACCATGTCCTTCGCTTCCTGGCTGTCGCCGGGCTCCAGGCAGGGCACGCGGGCAAACTTGGCATAGTTCCGGTTGTCCTGCTCGTTCTGCGAGCTGTACATGTTGGGGTCGTCGGCGCAGACCAGGACCAGCCCGGCCTCCATCCCCGTCATCGAGGCATAGAAAAACGCGTCCGCCGCGACGTTCAGGCCGACGTGCTTCATCACCGCCATCGACCGGCTGCCCGCATAGGCCGCCCCGATCGCCACGTCGAGCGCTACCTTTTCGTTGGGCGACCACTCGGAATAGACCGCCTTATAGTGGGCCAGGTTCTCCAGGATCTCTGTGCTCGGGGTGCCCGGGTACGCCGCCGCAACGCGCACACCGGCCTCGTAGGCACCTCGGGCCACAGCCTCGTTGCCCGACATGAGTTCTCTGTTCAAAGCCATCGTCCTCCACTCACTCCAGTTGACCTGTACGGTAAACGTGTACGACCTGCTCGCCCAGCTTTTCGAGCTCTGGCGCCAGCATCCCTTCGTCCACGCCCTCCAGGCGGAACGTGAAATACACGCGCCCGGGGTCCGTCCCCCGAAAGGCTGCCACAGAGTGCAGGTTGCCCCCCAATTCGGCAATCAGGGCGGTCAGCCGGGCCAGTTCGCCCGGCACGTCCTGTGCGCAGAGCGTGACCCGCAGCGCCGGGTCGCCGCCGCCCAGGATCTCGACGAACGCCCTAAAGATATCGCCCTCGGTGATGATCCCGACCAACTCGCGACCGCGCATCACCGGGAGACAGCTGATCTCGCGCTCTACCATCAGCCGAGCGGCTTCCTCGAGGGGCGACTCGGGGGGCACCGTGATCGCCGGGCTGCTCATCACCTCTCTTACCTGCAGGTGAGCCAGCAAATAGTTGGCCTCAAAGACCGTGAGCGTCGTCGCCGACGAGGGCGAGGCACGCATCATGTCGGTGCGGGTGACGATACCGAGCAACATGCCCCGTGCGTTCACTACCGGCAGGTAATGGACCCCATTCTCCCGGCTCACACGGAAGGCATCATGGACCGATACAGTGGGCAGAATGGTGATTGGGTTAGGCGTCATGCGATCTCTGACCAGCACCGAAACCTCCTCTCCGCTCCATCATGCCACGTGCGAGCTGGATGGAGCATGCCCTGGGCGGTCGAGCACCCCTTCGCGCGAGTGTGTGCCCGCCCGACCATTGGCACGCCCCAGGTATGCCGCCTGCACGCGCTGGTCGGCTGCCAGCGCCTCGGCGCTGCCCTCGAGCACGATCCGCCCCGATTCCATCACGTAAGCACGATCCGCCAGGTCCAACGCCGCCCTGGCATTCTGCTCTACCACCAGGATCGTCATGCCCCGCTCGCGAAGCTGCGCCGAGACGCGAAAGATCTCCTTGACGATCAACGGCGCCAGCCCGAGCGACGGCTCGTCCATCAGCAGCAGCCGGGGCCGCATCATCCACGCCCGGCCGAGCGCCAGCATCTGCTGCTCCCCACCCGACAGCGTACCCGCCGTCTGCTTGGTCCGGTCCTGAAGGCGGGGAAAGATCTCAAAGACGAACGCCAGATCGCGATCGATCTCGGCTCTGCCATCACGCCTATAGCGGTGGTACGCCCCCAGGACCAAGTTGTCCATCACGCTCATCGTAGCAAAGACCTGCCGCCGCTCGGGTACCTGGCCCACGCCGAGGCGCACGATCCGCTCCGGGCTCAGGTTCGCGATCGAACGGCCGTTCATCGTGATGCTGCCGCTCTGGGCGGGTACCACGCCCGAGATGGTGTTCATCAACGTCGTCTTGCCTGCTCCATTTGGACCGATGACGGCAACGATCTCGCCCACGTCCACCTGCAGCGAGACGTCCCTCAGCGCGTGTACGCGCCCATAATAGGTGTTGATCTCTTCCAGTATCAGCAAGGTTAGTCCATCTTCCCGGCAACGCGCCCGCGCGCCGCGCAGGCCGTGCGCTAGTAGGGATATGTAACCTCTTCCCCGAGGTAGGCCGCGATCACCCGCTCGTTCGCCTGCACCTCTGCCGGTGTCCCTTCCGCGATCTTTTGCCCATAATCCAGCACCACCACCCTGTCCGCGATGCCCATCACAAACTGCACGTCGTGCTCGACCAAGAGCACCGTCACCCCATCATCGCGGATTGCACGGACGAGCTGCTCCAGCGCCTCCTTCTCCGACGGGTTGAGGCCCGATCCGGCCTCATCGAGGAGAAGCAGCTTGGGCTCGGTTGCCAGGGCGCGCGCGATCTCTAGCAGGCGCTGCTGGCCGAAAGACAGGTTCAGAGCGTTCTCGCCTGCCTTGACCGAGAGCCCAACCCGTGCCAACTGCTCCATCCCGCGCTCGCGGATCATCTGTTCTTCCCGGCGGGCATAGGGAAGCCCCAAAGCAGCACCGAGCAGCCCATAGCTCGTCCGGACGTGGCGGCCGACCATGACGTTCTCGAGCACGCTCATGTTTCCAAAGAGCTGGACGCTCTGAAAGGTGCGCGCCATGCCCAGTCCGGCGATCGCGTGCGGCTTGAGCCCGTTCAGCAGCGTGCCATCGAGGTGGATAGTGCCCCCCGTCGGTGGCAGCACGCCCGAGATCAGGTTAAAGATCGTCGTCTTGCCGGCACCATTTGGGCCGATCACCGCCACGATCTCTCCCGGCGCGACATCGAAACTGACGTCGAACACGGCCATCAGGCCGCCGAACTCTTTTCTCAGGTTCCTGATCTCGAGCAGGTTCTCTCCCACCATGCTTCCTTCGCTGCACCACCCGCGCCCCGCCCGCGCAGTCACTCCTTGCCGACTGAAAGCCTGTGCCTCGCCTTGCGGACCCACTCGCGCACGCCCACAGTCAGACCCTGTGGCATAAAGATCATGATCACTACGATCAACAGGCCAAAGGCAACGACTTCGTGCTCGCCTCCCGCACCGCGCAGGACAGTGTGCATCCGCGTGCGGATCAACTCTTTCAGGATCAAGGCGACCGCCACGCCGAGCGGCGCGCCCCAGATGCTGGCAATGCCGCCGATCACCGACATGACGACCAGCTCGAGCGATCCCACAAAGCCAAAGGGGCCAGGAGAGACTGCCACCTGAAAGTGCGCGTATAGGCTACCGGCCAAGCTCGCGTACACCGCACTCAGGCAAAAGACCCCCAGCTTTTGCCCGTCTGTGTCCACCCCCAAGGTATTGGCCGCGACTTCGCTCCCGTGGATCGACCGCAGCGCCCGCCCCACCCGCGAGTTGACGATGCGGAGCGAGAGGACGATCACGCTCAAGGCGACCGCCCAGACGAGAAAGTAGTAGCGCTCGATCGGCCATAGCTGCAAGGGGCCGATCGCCAGGCGCCCGATGTCCGAGATGCCGTCCGAGCCACCCGTGATGTTGAGCGCCGCCGTCGACAGCCCCAGGTTCTCGCGCAAGATGATAAAGACCACGATGCCGAGACCGAGCGTACCCATGGCCAGGTAGTGGCCACGTAGCTGCAGGAGCGGCTTGCCGACGAGGTAGGCAAACCCTCCTGCAAGCAGCATGCCGCCCACCATCACCAGCCAGGGCCACCACCAGGCGGCTGCCAGCGCCTCCGGCAGCCCGATCGTGCGCGTCTTGGCCGTCAGGATGGCCGATACGTACGCGCCTATCGCATAGAAAGCAGCCTGTCCCAGCGACGCCTGGCCGGCATAGCCCATCAGCAGGTTGAGGCCCACCACGACCGTCGTCAGGATGCCGATGCGCACCATCGTGTCCATGGTGACGATGCCGCCCGTGAGGTCGGAGAAACGGATACCAAGCGGGTTCGCGACCTCGATCCAGCCCACTATACCGATCGAGAGGGCAAAGACCACTACCGCGATCGTGTTCCAGCTCCGACCCTGGCCACGTTCAGCGCTCACAGCATCATCCGCACCTACCGCGCCACCTGCGCCTGCTGTATCCACACCGTAGGGGC
>CAZLMZ010000090.1:2021-5819 GCA_964560475.1 uncultured Anaerolineae bacterium | reverse complement strand
CGTGCCCGCCCGTCGCGCCCGGCCCGTACCCGCCCCCTCCTTGCGCGTCTCTAGCATACCCGTCCTAATCCTGCCCTTCCTCGACACCTGCCGTCCTTCCCCCAATGAGGCCCTGTGGCCTAAGCAGGAGGATCAGGATCAGCGCGATAAAGGCAAAGATGTCCTTGAGCCCCGCCTTGGTGACACCGGCACCCACGTTCTCGAGCATGCCCAGCAACAAGCCCCCGACCACTGCGCCTGGCGAGCTGACCAACCCGCCCATGATCGCGGCGACAAAGCCCTTCATGCCCAACTTGAGCCCCATATCATAGATCGGCGTCGTCGCGGGCGCCAGGACGATCCCTCCAATGGCACCCAGGGCGGCGGCAAGGACGAAAGCCAGGAGCGACATCCGGCTGGGGCTGATGCCCATGAGCTGCGCCGCACGCCGGTTCACGGCGCAAGCGCGCACCGCCTTGCCCAGTATCGTGCGCTCGAAAAAGGTGGCCAGCAGCGCGAGGATCAGTGCCGTGGTCCCCCAGATCCAGAGGCTCTGTGCCCGGATGATGACCCCGGCAAACTGCGCGCCGGCAGGAACGGTCGAGCCGCCCAGGATCCAGGAGGTGTGCCCGTCCAGCACGATCTGGCCGAAACGCAGGATCCGGTCGCTCATCTTGAGCGTGGTAAAGGCAGGTAACTGGTAGGGATCGGCGCCCCAGATCAGGAGCGCCCCTCCCCACATGATGGTATAGACGCCGACCGTGATGATGATCAGCGTCAGCGGAGGCGATTTGCGCGCCGGATAGACCGCCAGGCGTTCCATCAACGCGCCGACCAGGCCCACCACGCACACCGAAAGCACCGCCGCCAGGGGCAGCCTCCAGGCAGGTGCGAGGCCCGCCAGGACAGAGTGGTCGTAAAAGCTCACACACAGCATCGCACCCAGCATGACAAACCCACCCTGGGCAAAGTTGATGATCCCGGTCACGTTGAATACCGTGACAAAGCCCAGCGCGATCAAGGCATAGATCGCTCCACCGCGCAAGCCGTCGAGGACCAACTGGATGTACTGAGGCAAGCCGAGGTTCTTTTTGCCGCCCAGGTACACGGTCAAGGCCAATATGGCCACGACCGACACGACCACGATCGCAGTCTTGATGGCGCCCCTGTCAAGTAGGCTACCCTTCTTTGCCTGCATGTGCCTCTCGCATCACCTCAACACGACAGCAGATCCCCGCGCTGCGATCGCTGCGCACGACCTGCTGGCAAGGGCCGGGTGCGGCCCGGCCCCTGCTTCAGGATGACTACCACTCTTCCGGCGGGAAGTAGGCCCAGGTACCGTTGACGACCTTGACGAACGTGAGCGCTTCGTAGGTCAGCCCGAGGTGGTCGGTCGGCGTGATGTTGAACACACCCCCTATCCCGGGCCAGTTCGTGATGTTGTTCTCGATATAGTCCCGCACCCCCGCGCGACGCGCGACCAGGTCCAGGCCGTCGTTCAAGCTCTGCAGTCCCTCGATCGACCACGCGAGGGCGTCCCAGGCATGGCCGCCAAAGGTGTCGATCGCTTCCCCATCCGTGAACGCCGTATAGTCTGCGGCGTACTTGGTCACGACCGGCTTTTGCGGGTCGTCATCGGGCAGCAGGTCGGCGATCATCAGTTTCCCGCACGGAAAGACGACGCCCTCTGCCGCATCGCCCGCCAGGTCGATGAAAGTCTGGTTGCACACACCGTGCCCCTGGATCACGGGCATGTTGGGCAGCACCTCGCGGGCCGCCACGGTGACCATCGAGGCGCCAGGCGGGATGGCACCGACCACGAGCGCCGAGCAGCCGCTTCCCTGAACGCCTGTCATCTGCGGGAACTCGGTGTCGGTGCGCTCGAACGCGTCCGAGTAGACAACGTCGATCCCCTTTTCCCCCAGCGCGATGGTGCTCTGCGCCAGGCAGTCCTGCCCATAGCTGGTGTTCTCGTACAGATCGCAGACCTGGCTAATGCCCTTTGCCTCCAGGTAGCGCGCCTGCCACTCGCCAGAGTGCAGGTTTTCCTGCGGAGTCTTGAATATCCACGCGCGTGTCTCGCCCGTTTCCGGGTCCTCGATGATCGAACGTGCCGAGGCCATCGAGACCATCGTCACCTCGTTCTCGGTGGCAATTGGCACCACCGCCATGCTGTTGCCGCTCAGGGTGCCGCAGACCAACACGTCCACCTCATCCTCGTTGATGAGCCGGCTGGCCACGCTGGCCGCCGTGTCCGGGTTACTCTCGGTGTCATAGATGATCACCTGCACCGCGTGATGCACGCCGTCCGGGCCGGTGATGCCATCCGCGTACTGCTCGGCGATCATCTCGGCCGTATTCCGCTCCGGCAGGCCCAGGCTCGACCCGGGCCCGGTAATCGAGGCACAGAACCCGATCTTGTACGGCGTCCCTTCCGTCGCGCCTGCTGCGGGAGCCGAGGTCGCGCTGGGTGCTGGCGTAGCACAACCTGCCAGGACCAGAATGACAGCGACGACCAAAGCGACGACCATCGACCTTCGATGCGCTTTCATTTTTCCTCCTCCAGTTGCGTTGCGAATAGGGAAACAAAAACGCCCTCGTCCCTTGGGGACGAGAGCGTGAACTCCCGCGGTACCACCCTGCTTGGCTCCAATGGAGCCCTCTTCCTCGCCGACGGCT
This sequence comes from uncultured Anaerolineae bacterium, assembly GCA_964560475.1. GTDB lineage: Bacteria > Chloroflexota > Anaerolineae > JAFGEY01 > JAFGEY01 > BS750m-G44. The sequence goes on along the minus strand of CAZLMZ010000090.1, from coordinate 3,161 downwards.
TCCGTAGACACGATCGGCTGGTCCCTGTAACGCTGGACGTGCGGAGCAGGCTACTTGACGCGACTCGCGCTTTCACCTGTCAGCTCGGGAGCGAACTTGGGCGGGCTTTCACCGGGCGGGGCTCTCAGTCACTGGCCCTGCCTCCCTGTCGGCTTCCCTCCGCCTACTCTTCTCCGTCACCGCTTTTGGCGTGTGAATTGTGGGCCTATTATCCCTCAGAAAACCCAGGATGTCAAACCGGTTCCTCGACCTCGAAGCGGGCCACAGCCTGGCGCAGCGCCTCGGGGACGCGCACCGGCACCTCGGTCTCGGCATCGACCGCGACGGCCACGATCTGGCCCGTGGCGACCAGGGCCTGCGTCTCTTGCACGTACACCGCAAACTCGAAGGTGAAACTGGTGTTGCCGATGTGTCCGATCCGTGCGTGCACGTCCAGCACGTCGTCGAAACGCGCCCGGCCCTTGTACTGGCACCCCGCGTCGACGTAGAACATGTCCACGCCTGAGGCAACCATGTCCTGGTAGGAATACCCGATCGCCCGCATGTACTCGATCAGCGCGACGTCAAAGTAGTCCAGATAGTGCCCAAAGTAGACGTGCTGCTGCGCGTCGACCTCGACGTATCGCACGCGCAGTGAATGGGCGAACTTGAACATCAGCGCCGGTCCTGGGCCCCTGCAGCGCTGGACCGGTCGTGCAGCACCTCGCCGAGCGCTGCCACGAAATCCTCGTTCTCCTCCGGTGTGCCAAAGCTGAAGCGCAGGTGACCGGGCACGCCCCAGTTATCCAGCGCTGTGGTCAGGAACCCGCGCTCTAACAGCGGCCCGCTTACCTGGGCCGCCGGCTGCCCCACGTCGACGGCCACAAAGTTGGTGTGAGAGGGGATATAGGGAACGCCTAACGAATCCAGCGCACGGTAAAAGAACGCCTTGGCTGCCTCGTTCGCCTCTATGCTGCGGCGCACGTGTACCTCATCGCCCAGCGCGGCAAGGGCCGCCACCTGAGCCAACCGGTTGACGTTGAACGGCGGGCGGGCCCGCTCCATATAGTCGACCACCTTTTCGTGGGCCAGCATATAGCCCACGCGCAGCCCCGCCAGGCCATAGACCTTGGAGAAGGAGCGCAGCACGATCACGTTCTC
>CAZLMZ010000090.1:0-1921 GCA_964560475.1 uncultured Anaerolineae bacterium | reverse complement strand
ACCTCGGTCGCCCGCAGCAGGTAGCTGATGAACGAGCCGTGTGCCATCACCACCTCGTCCTCTGGGCCGGCAAAGGCGAGACACAGGAGCAGCATCCACTCGTCCGCGCCGTTGCCCAGGGCGATCTGTTCCGGAGACAGGTCCCATTTGCCCGCCAAGGCCGCCTTGAGATCCGTCCCGGAAGCGTCGGGATAGCGGTTCACCGTCGCCACGGCCTCTCGCAGAGCCGCCATCGCCCTGGGCGAGGGCCCCAATGGGTTCTCGTTGGAGGACAGGTCGACCACCCGTGCCACGCCGGGCGGCACGCTGGGCGGCTTGTAGGCAGGCAGCTTGGCGATATGGGGCTTGAACGGGAGACTCATCGCGATCATCCTCTCTGGCGCTCGTGCGGTGCGGCAAATGGAAGCTAGAAGGTATCATAGTTGGTGACGCATGTCAAATGCACTTTTCAGGAGACCGGCACAACGTGCTATAATGTCACCCAAACCGAGAATCGACAGGACCATTCAACGAGGAGGGTCATCGTGGACAAGCCAACGTATAGGACGATGGGCCAGCAGTCGGGCCGCCGTTCGTGGGCAGAGCCGTGGAAGATCAAGATGGTCGAGCCGATCCACTTGACCAGCGCGGAGGAACGAGATCGAGCGCTGGCGGAGGCGGGCTATAACACCTTCCTGCTGCGCTCAGAGGACGTATACATCGACCTGCTGACCGACAGCGGCACCAGCGCGATGAGCGACCGGCAGTGGGCCGGGATCATGATGGGCGACGAGGCCTATGCCGGGAGCCGGAACTTTTACCACCTGGAGGAGGCCGTACAGCAGACCTATGGCTACAAATACGTGGTGCCCACCCACCAGGGACGCGGCGCCGAGCACCTGATCAGCCAGACGCTGATTACGCCGGGCCAGTACGTCCCCGGCAATATGTATTTCACGACGACCCGCCTGCACCAGGAACTGGCCGGCGGCACCTTTGTCGACGTGATCATCGACGAGGCGCACGACCCGGCCAACCTGCATCCCTTCAAGGGCAACGTGGATCTGGACAAGCTCGAAGCGCTGATCGTGCGCGAAGGGGCGGACAAGATCGCCTACGTCAGCCTGGCGGGTACGGTCAACATGGCGGGAGGCCAGCCGGTCAGCATGGCCAATGCGCGCGCACTGCGCGAGCTGTGCGACCGCTGTGGCGTCTCGATCTATCTCGACGCCACCCGCATGTCCGAAAATGCGTTCTTTATCCAGCAGCGCGAGGAGGGATACGGAGGTAAGTCGATCGCCGAGATCCTGAGCGAGTTCTGCAGCTACACCGACGGCGCCTGGATGAGTGCCAAGAAGGACAACCTGGTCAACATCGGCGGCTGGCTGGCGGTCAACGATTACGATGTTTTTGACCGGCTGCGCAACATGGTCGTGATCTACGAGGGATTGCACACCTACGGCGGCATGGCCGGGAGGGACATGGAAGCACTGGCCATCGGCATCGTCGAAGGCGTGCAGGACGACCACATCCGCTCCCGCGTGGGGCAGGTGCTCTACCTGGGCGACCTGTTGATCGACTGGGAGATCCCGATCGTGCGCCCGGTCGGCGGCCACGGCATCTTTCTCGACGCCCGGGCCTTTTACCCGCACATCCCCCAGGAGCAGTTCCCCGCCCAGAGGCTGGCGGCAGAGCTGTACCGCGATTCGGGCGTGCGCGGCATGGAGCGAGGTATCGTCAGCGCAGGACGAGACCCAGAGACGGGGGAGCATCGCCATCCCGCCCTGGAGCTGACGCGGCTGGCGATCCCGCGCCGCGTCTATACGCAGGCCCACATGGACGTCGTAGCCGAGGCAGTCAAGGCCGTGTACGACGCCCGTGAGCAAACGCGCGGGCTCAAGATGGTCTACGAGCCGGCCTACCTGCGCTTCTTCCAGGCCCG
>CAZLMZ010000089.1:0-11980 GCA_964560475.1 uncultured Anaerolineae bacterium | reverse complement strand
CTCGCCATCCCAACATCCTGTGGGAGCAGGCCGCGGAGGACCGGCTCTATGCCGGGATCATCGCCGACGGGCATCATCTCCCTCCGGCGACAGCCAAGGTGTTCTACCGTGCCAAGCCGCGCGATCGCCTGGTCCTGGTCAGCGACGCGATCAGCATGGCCGGCGCCCCGCCCGGCCGCTACCAAACGCGCAGCGGGATCGCCGAGATGACCTCTCAGGGGCGCTATGGTTTTTACCGCTCCCCGATCCTGATCGGGGCCGCCGTGCCGCTGGCACGCTGCCTGGCCAACCTGACCTCCTTCCTCAGCGAGGACGAGACGCCCGCCGCCTATGTAGCCCACGCCACTGCGGTCCCCGCACGGCTGATGGGCCTGGGCGACCTACCTGCCCCACTCGGGCAGCCTGGCACGCCCGCAACGTTCGTCGTCTGGCGCTGGGAACCCGAGACGCCCGACCTGATCCCTCAGCGGATCGTGATCCGCGGACGTACGGTCTATGACCGCCAAGAGCTGCCCCTCGCCGTTCCTTTTGGGCGCACCGCGCCGCCCCTGGACCAGGATACCGGCGTGCCTGCAAACAACAGATCGTAAGAGGAGAATTCGTGACAGGAAACTATGCAGGATGGTCGCAGGTCGACATTACCCCGCCCCTGGGCCTGCCGATGGGCGGGCGCGGGCCGCGCTATACGCCTGGCGCCTCGATCTACAGCCCGCTTCTGGCACAGGCCTGTGCCCTGCAAGATGCGCAAGGACGGCGTACGCTCTGGATCTCGCTTGACCTGATCGGCCTGCCACACCCCATCGCCGAGCCGCTTCGTTACGATATCGCCGCTTTTGCCGGCGTGCCTTACGAGGCCGTGATCCTCAACTATGCCCACACGCACAGCGGGCCGATGGTCAACTCGGACGATTACGCTGACGACCGGCCCAAGCTGGATGAGCTTATTGCCTACGAGACCGCCCTGCGCGACAAGATCCTGCGCCTGGCGTGCGACGCGGTCGCGAACCTCCGCCCCGCCGAGGTCGTCCTGCATCGTGGCACGTCCGATCTGGGCATCAACCGCAGGCGGCGCCTCCCCAGCGGCGAGATGGCCCTGGCCCCAAACCCGGAGGGCGTCTACAACCCAGACCTGTGGGCGATAGACATCCGTGCTGCGGATGGGGAGCGCTGTCTGTTGTTCAACTATGGCTGCCACGCCGTGATCGCCTATGGCTTTACCTGGGACGGCATCTCGTCCGATTATCCGGGCGTAGCCCGTCGGCAGCTGGCCGAGCAGCTCGGCCCTGGCGCGCACTGCCAGTTCATCCAGGGCCTGGCTGGCGACGTCCGCCCGCGGATCCTGGCCGACCTGGAGATCGGCCGCTTTCGCAAGTCGACGCCGGACGATCTAGAGACGGCCGGCGCGGGGCTGGCACAGGATGTGCTGCGGGCACTGGATACGCCGGGCGAGGCGCTCGCGCTCGATCTCGCCGCAGTGACGGGATGGGTCCACGCTGAGCGCGATCTGGATGCGCTGCCGCCGCTCTCGCACTGGCAAACGCTGGCGGCGAGCGACGACGAACTGAGCCACAACCTGGGCACGTACTGGGCGGCGCGGATCGAGTCTGGCCTACCGCCGGCCCACGCCACGCCCTGGCCCATCGGCGTGCTGCGCCTCTCGCCTGCGCACCGGATCGCCTGGATCGGGGGTGAAGCGGTCGCCGAGTGGCAGGCGCACCTGCGAACTTGGCTCGATGATCCGCAGTTGATCGTGTGGGGCTACTGCCAGGAGGTGCCCGCCTACCTGCCGACCGACGAGCTGCTGCCAGAGGGCGGCTACGAGGTGGTGCAGTCTAACACCTATGGTGTGACCGGCCCGGCGCCGTTCGCCCCGGGCCTCAACGAGCGTATGCACGCGCGGTTCGTCGATCTGGTGACCGCGTTGCCCCGCGAGTAGAACGTTATCCAACGAGGGAGGAAGCATACATGGAGATCTGCCCAATCCAAGTGAGCACCTACGAGCAACTCCGCGTCCGTGTCTACCGCACGAACGAGGAGATGGGTCAGGCCGCCGCCGAAGCAGCGGCCGAGGCGCTGCGACAGGCCATTGACACGCGCGGCGTGGCCAACATCGTCCTCGCCGCGGCCAACTCGCAGCTAACGACGCTGCACGCCTTGCGCGAACAGCCCGGTATCGACTGGCGGGCCGTCAATGCCTTTCACATGGACGAGTACCTCAACCTGCCACCCGGCCACCCGGCAAGCTTTGGCCTGTTCTTGCGGCGCCACCTGCTCGACCACGTCCCAATCGGCGCCTTTTATCCCGTGCCCGGGCGCCCTGCCGACGTCGAGACGGCGTGCCGTGCCTACGAACTGCTGTTGCGCGCCCACCCGGTCGACCTGTGCATCCTCGGCATCGGCGAGAACGGGCACATCGCCTTCAACGAGCCCCCAGTCGCCGATTTCTCCGACCCGGTGTGGGTCAAGCAGGTCACGCTCGACGAGCGCAGCCGCCGCCAGCAAGTGGGCGAAGGCCACTATGCTTCACTCGACGAGGTGCCGACGCACGCCTTGACCATGACGATCCCGGCCCTGTGCGCCGCACGCGAGATGATCTGCGTCGTGCCCGAAACGCGCAAGGCCGAAGCCGTGCGCAGGTGCCTGCACGGGCCGATCAGCACTGCCTGCCCGGCCTCGATCCTGCGCCATACGCCGCAGGCTACACTCTACCTCGACCAGGACGCGGCAGCCCAGCTAGAGCCCAAGGGTTAGCAGACGTCCCGTTCGCCGAAACCCTTGGTGCCTGGGCCAAGACGAAAGGAAGGAATCTATGGCACCCCAACTCAATATCGGCATGGTGGGCCTCGACACGTCACACTGCCTGGCCTTTACGCGCATCCTCAACGATCGCAGGGACGAGTATCATATCTCTGGCGCAGAGGTCGTCGCCGCCTACCCGGGTGGCTCGGAATCCTTTTCACACAGCCGCAACCGGGTCCAGGGCTTTACGCAGCAGATGGGAGACGAGTATGGCGTCCAGATCTATGACGACATCGCGACCCTGGCGCGCCACGTCGATGCCATCCTCCTCGAGAGTGTGGACGGCCGGCAGCACCTCGAGCAGTTCGAGCAACTGGCGATCGGCAAGCCGGTGTACATCGACAAGCCGCTTGCCACCACCACTGCCGACGCCTATGCGATCGCCGACATCGCTGCACGGACCGGTACCCCGATCATGTCCTGCTCCGCGCTGCGCTATGCCGCGGGCATCGCCGATCTGGGCGAGAACACGAGCATCCTCGCTGGCGAGGCTTTTGGCCCTGCCGCCCTGCTGCCCGACTATCCCGGCCTGTTCTGGTACGGCATCCACGGCGCCGAGATCCTCTTTTCCTTCATGGGCGCTGGCTGCGCCTCTGCGCGCTGTATTGCCTACCCGGACCTTGACGTCGTGATCGGGGAGTGGGAGGACGGGCGCATGGGCATCCTGCACGGCACGCGGATCGACGACCGCGAGTTTGGTTGCGTGCTCCACACCACCGATGGTGCACGCTACGGCGTCGCTGCCTCCCAGCCGCCCTATTACTACCTGCTCCTGCGCCAGGTGATGCCCTTTTTCCACACTGGCGTGTCACCGATCGACATCCGCGAGACGCTCGACATCATCGCCTTCCTCGAGGCTGCCGAACAGAGCCGCGCCGACGGGGGAGCCCCGGTGGCCCTCGCCGAAGCGTCCGAGGCGTGATCCACCCCTGGAGCCCGTTCTTTTCTTGAAGAATGTAGGGGGCAGCGACTTGATGGACAACCTAGACCGGGAGACCTGTCATTCTGAGGAGCGGTAGACTCGCTCTTGTAGCCAGAGATTCTTCGCCAGTGCAGTAGTGGTGGAGAGGACCCTTGGCACAGGTCCCCACCCGAAGGATCCGCAGCGATGGAAAACGAGTTCCTGTTTACCTGCACGCTACCGGTCTTGGGCGGCCTTCTTTTGGCCCTCCTGCTGGTTGACCTGGCGATCGGCAAGAGAGACAGAACGACGAGGCGATCCCGCATCGTGCTGATGTCCATCGTGGTCGTGACCGAGGGGGGGCTGATCATCTGGCGGATACTCCACACCTCCCATCCTGATCCGTTCATCACGCAGCCTCGTCTGCCTCTGATCTCCGATCCACCCGGCGAGACCGCCCTGGCAACCGAGGCACATCTCAATGGTGCTGACATCCCGGCCTACGATCCGGCTGCATTGCCGCCTTATTTGGCCGCTGACGTCCACGACCTCACCCCACCCGCCTCACCGGCCCACTATCAGGTGGGCGACCGCCGCCAGTTCCTGCTGCGCGATCGCTTCGCCGAGGCAGAGCTGATTCACGTCAACGGATCGATCTGTACCTGGCTTGTCGTCGGCGTGGAAGCGGACCGAGACGCTTTGGGGGAGGCGGTCGATCGCTTTGCTGCCGAGGTCATGCCCTCCGTCCGCCAATACTTTGGCCCCGCACATCCCCAAGAGGGCGATGCCACCATGCACATCCTGAACTACAGCAACGAGCAGGATGGCATGTATGGCTTTTTCGACCCGGATACGGGGACGCTCCATGTCAACCTAGCTCAGAGGAGCCCGGAGCAAGCCTCTTACACGAGCACGCTGGCGCACGAACTGCAGCATGCCCTGCAGTGGCAGGTCGATCCGAACGAGGAACGGTGGCTCGACGAGGGCTTCTCCGAGCTGGCGCCGCGCCTCGTCGATCTCGATCCTGGCTCCAGCGACGAGTCCTTTCGCGACGCTTTTGACACCCAGCTCAACCACTGGCCCTACGAGGGGGAAGGCATGCCTCCAGCCGCTCACTATGGCGCGAGCTATCGCTTTGTGCTCTACCTCTGGGAGCGGTTCGGCGACGACTTGCTCCGGGATCTGAGCCATCATCCGGCCAACGGCCTGCCCTCCGTCGATGCTGTGCTGGCGGACCACGGGACCGGTCTCACTGCCGACGGCGTTTTCGCCGATTGGGTCCTTGCCAACGCGGTAGACCAGGGCGAGTACGCCTACGATCACGAAGAGTGGGAGCCTAGCTTGCCCACCTGGGTCAAGTCGACCTTCTATCGGTACCCGATGGACATCGAGACTGCCGTGCATCCCTATGCGGCCGACTATTACAAGCTCGAGAATGCAGCCAAGTTTCGCATAAGCTTTAGCGGTGCGACGCAAGCGCGCCTGCTGCCGGAGGACCCTCACAGCGGTGAGACCTGCTGGTGGTCCAATACTGCGCACTATTCCCACGCCCATCTGACCCACAGTTTCGATCTCTCTCGTCTATCTGAGGCTACCTTGCGCTTCTGGATGTGGTATGACATAGCAAGCAAGGACAGCTATGTCTACCTATCTGCTTCTCGCGACGACGGACAGACGTGGGCGGCGCTGCAGGGGCAGTACGGTGGGAGGTACACCGGTCGGTCGAACGGCTGGGTGGAGGAGATGGTGGATCTAGGCTCCTACGCCGGGGATCAGGTGCTGGTACGCTTTGACTATGTGACCCAGCACAGCATTCACGATAAGGGGTTCTTGTTGGATGATCTTTCCATCCCAGAATTGGGCATCGAGGATGCCTGTGAGGAGAGCGGAAACTGGCAGTCCGAGGGGTTCCTTCTGGCGGGTCCGATGGTCCCGGTTCGGTGGACAGTACAGGTGATCGACATCTATCGAGAGGGACATTCCTTGCAGGTGCAGCGCATGTCCCTCGACGAGCAGCAGACAGGCGAGTGGGACCTCGAGTTGAGGCCCTTGGGTGGCATGCTGGGTAACGCGGGACGCGGGATCCTGGTCGTTGCTCCACTCGTTCGAGGTACTACAGAGCCGCTTCCCTACCACTGCGAGATCATCCATCGGTAGCCGAGCCGGTCGACGCCGCTGTGTTCCGGCGTTTACTCGGTTCGATCGGTACCTGCTCCATCCATTTCCCCACCAAGGGTAGCGGCTTTGTCTTTGCGCGCAGAGCATTGGCCATCCCGGTGATCCAAACCACGCCCAGGAACACATAAGCGAGGATCACCAAGGAAAACCCGGTAGCAGCAACCAGCGGCCCGACCAAGGGGATCCAGGAAAAAAGCCAGGCGCCCACTGCCCATACCGCTGGCGCAGCCACGGCAAGGAGCGTAAGTCCCAGCGACTGCTTGGCGTGATAGACTGCGAACCTGGACCTGCGCTGGTAGAGCAGCACATAGAGCCAGCCCAAGATGCCTAGCAGATAGGCCACGAAGGCTAGCGTCCTTTTCTGCTCGCTCACGTCATCCCTCCGATTCCCTGCAAGCCCAGCTCAGTAGCGAAATGGCAGCTGGCATAATGCCCCGATTGAACCTCGATCAGTTGTGGCGCTTCTGTGCGGCACTTGGCCTGAACATAGCGACATCGCGGATGGAACACGCACCCGGCCGGCGGATTGGCTGGACTCGGCACGTCGCCCTCTAGGATGATGCGATCGAGGCGAATATCAGGATCTGCAGGTGGGACAGCAGAGATCAGGGCCTCGGTGTACGGGTGAAGGGGATCCCCGAGCAACACGTCCGTCTCTGCCATTTCGACCAGCTTGCCAACGTACATGACCGCGATACGATCGGACATGTGTTCTACCACCGACAGGTCATGGGCGATAAACAGGAGCGTGAGTCCCATGTTCGCCTGTACCGCCTGCAAGAGGTTAAGCACTTGCGCCTGGACGGATACGTCCAAGGCCGATACCGGCTCATCCGCAATGATGAGCCGCGGGCTTAGGCTGAGCGTGCGCGCCAGGCCGATCCTCTGCCGCTGTCCTCCGGAGAACTCGTGCGGATATCGGCGCATGTAAACCGGGTCGAGTCCCACCGACAACATCAGCTCAGCGACCCTGTCCTCCATCTCTCTTCCCTGAGCGACGCCATGGATGATCAGGGGTTCACCGATAATATCCTTGACCGTGAATCGAGGATTCAGCGAGCTGTAGGGATCCTGAAAGATCATGCGCATCTCGCGGCGCAGCGGCTTCATGTCTTTCCGGCTGATGCTCGCGATATCGACGCGCTCCCCGTTCTTTTTGCGGTACCACACCTCTCCGGCAGTGGGATCGTAGAGACGCAGGATCGCCCGGCCTGTCGTGGTCTTGCCACAGCCGCTCTCCCCCACCAGGCCCAGGACCTCGTTCTCGCGGATGAAAAAGCTCACCCCATCCACCGCCTTGACGTGGCCCACCACCCGCTGGAAGAACCCGCTTTGAATGGGAAAATACTGCTTTAGATCCTTGACCTCAAGGATGATGCGCTCATTGGGCTCCATACGTTGTCCCTTTTTGGTCAGCAAATCCGGTCACTTGGCAAAGGTTGCGCTGTTCGGTCAGGCGACTCCTATCCGGTGCCAGGCTCCCACAAGGGTCGAGACCGAGTTTCTAGCGCGTCGCAATCGTGATCGTCTCCTCCTCCATCAGGATGTCTGGATCGTCCCAGCCTTTCTGCTTCATCAGCTCCTGGAAGGCTCTGCGAAAGACGAGTCGTGCTTCGACCGCCACAGTCCCCTTGGCCGGCGCGGCAAAGGCGTACTGGCTGGTATCCGTGGCAGTAGCGACCAGGCGCGTATCCTCTACCAGGCGGATATCCCGCCAATAGGCTCCGGTAGGGGCATCGCCAGTCCACTCATCCTGCAAGATCTTGGCATAGTATCGCCCCGCAAGCCCGGCAAAGTCGCCAGCCCAATCGGGTAGCAGCGCCCCCTCGAGCAGTGGCAGCGGATTGTCGTCCGCGCCAACTGCTTGGACGACCAGCAGCATCTGGCGTAGGGGGACGCCCGTAGGCACGTGGTGCCCCGTCTTGTCGTTGGTGACGCTCACCTGTACGAGCACCCGATCTCCCTCTAGCTGGGCTGTGGTCGTCATCGTGACCGAGTTTTGCAGCAGCGCCTCGTCCTTTGCCCCAGGCATGAGGTGACTGTGAATGGGATAGCGGGGCTGCAACCCACCTTGCTCTGGATAGGCAAAATAGGCGTCGTCGATCACCGGCATGTGGCAGTCCTGGCAGGTTTGGCCAGTTTCCGGGTCGCTGTATGGGCTCTCCAACCACTCGCCAAAAGAGTTATAGACCACGACCCCGCCGGCTACTTCGCCGGGGGCCACGACGCCACCAAAGACGCCATAGTGGCAAGGGGCACAGAAGGCGCTTTCCTCGACCAGTGGCAGGTAGCTTACTCGTCGCGTCACGTCGTCAAAGGTCCCAAAAAAGAGCTGCTCTCCCTCCTCGGGCCGATAGAGGCGCAGAGACGAGATGCCCGGCCGGTCGGGATAGGGTAGCCCGGTGTGTGGGTTCAGGAATACGTCCCCGATCTTGTGGCAGAAATCGCAGCCTACGCCATCGGCAGCATTGCCCGTCAGATCGGTCGGGCTGACGCCGTACTGGTCCGAGGGCAGAGCGATCGGGTCAGGAACAGAGGACGATCGCTGCCCGGTCAGCTCGGTGTGGCAGCCCGACCAGCCGCAGGTGTCATTCGGATCCATGTTGGAAGCCAGCGGCGTATGGCAGGCGGCACAGTTGCCGGTCCGGTCGGGGAAATCGAGCCTGTAGCCAGGGCCATAGTAGGGCTGGCCGGGAGCTGCGGACTGGGGACCGCTGCCGGTGTACTGCGTCAACGGGCTCTTGTTGCCGTGCACGTCCGTCCCTTCGTACATGCTCAGGAAGCGGGGGTTGACGGCCGCCTGGCCGTGGGCGTCGGCGGCCCACTCCTCGTACGATGGGTGACACGGTGCGCAACTTGCCGAACCGGTGATACCGTCAAACGAAAACCACTCATAGTCCAGGTTATCGGTCGTATAGTAGGGCTTGAGCGTGATCGTGATCGGGGTTCGGCCTGGGGTGCCGTTGGCCCACCCGACATAGTACCCCTCGGCCCAGGCGGTCACCGAGACCGGCTCGGTCATTGTCAGGTCGCTCAGGGCAAAGCTGCCGTCGGCCGCGGTCGTCGCCTCGTATTCGGTGAGCCGTACCCGCACGGTAGCCCCAGCCACCGTTCCTTCGCCATCGCGCACCACGCCAGAGATCACGCCTGGCGGAAGCATAGGCTCGGGTGTGGGCGATGCGGGCGATGGGGCCGGTGAGGCGGTCATCGGCTCGAACGTCGGCGCTTCAGTGCGCTGGGCAAGCGTCATAGTAGGCGCGGCGGCCACCGGCTGTGACGGCGCGGAGGTCGGATCGTGCGATGGCGCCGCTCTCGCACAAGCGGCGATGGCGACGGCGATCAGTGCCAGCCCCAGCGAGCCACAAAGCCGGGCCCAGATCCACCTTATCCTGGCATTATTGTGCGTCTGTCGCATATGCGCTTCCTGCTCTTCTAGCGCACGATAGCGTAGGGGTCGGCAGCATCCCGCAATCCATCCCCCAGGAAGTTGAACCCCAACACGGCGATGACGATAAAGACCACGGGGGTCATGATCCAGGGATGCGTGCCCAAGGTCTGCAGGTTCTGAGCGTCGTGCATGAGGAGCCCCCAACTGGTCAGGGGTTCCTGGATCCCGAGGCCCAGGAAGCTGAGGAACGCCTCTGCCAGGATGATCTGCGGGATAGTCAGCGTCAGCACGACAATGATGTGGCTCAAGGAGTTCGGGTAGAGGTGGCGGAAGATGATGCGCAAGTCAGAGGCCCCCATCTCCTTGGCGGCGAGGACAAAGTCTGTCTCACGAAATCCCATGACCTTGCCGCGCACTTCCCGAGCCAGCACGGTCCAAGAGAGCAGTGCAAAGATAATAGACATCATCACAAAGATGGAAAGCGACTCCCACGTAGGTGGGATCACGGCCGACAGCGCCATCCACAACGGCAGCTGCGGGAACGAATTGACAAACTCGACGAACCGCTGCAGCAGGGCGTCGATCCAGCCTCCATAGTATCCGGAAACGACGCCGAGGACAGAGCCTACAGCGACGCTGATCACCGTGCCAAACAGGCTCATCGAGAGAGAGATGCGCCCGGCGCGACAAGACCTGGCCCACAGATCCCGACCGAACTTGTCGGTCCCGAGCAAATAGATCGTGCCTCCCTCCTCGATGCCAAAGAGGTGCCAGCGCGTGGGGCTCAGCCCGAGCAGCTTCCACTCCCAGCCCCGCACAAAGAGCTTGAGCCCATATCGCTGGCTCGTGTCCTCACTCCAGATCGGTGCAAAGGTGACGGGATCGAGCTCGATGACCGGCGTGTAGGTAAAAGGCATCAAGTGAAACTGGCCGTCGGCATCGATGAAATGAAGGCGCTGCGGCGGCGTAAAGGTAGATGCCAGGTCGAGCGCGAGCGGATCCGTCGGCGAGAAAAAGTCCGAGAGAACAGCCAGGACGACCAGGGAAAGGACCATCAGGCCGCCCACGATCGCCGGCCGGCTTTTCCTGAACCTCCGCCACACGAGCTGAAAGTAGCTTTCGTGCCGTTCTTCCTCGAGCGCGATAGAAGCTGCGGGTTGGGGGACCGAATATGCTTGATCCATCACCTAGCTCCAAGACGACTATGTGTAGCGGATGCGCGGATCGAGCATCGCCAGCGCAATATCTGCCAGTAGGTTGCCCGCGACCAGCATCACGCCGTACATCAGGAGGATACTGCCTGTGATATAGATGTCCTGGTTGATCAGCGAGTCGTAGAACAAGGGGCTTACCGTTGGGATGCTCAAGACGATCGCCGCCTGAAGCTCTCCCTGCACCATGTAGGGCAGCACCATCCCCTGGTACATGATGATCGGGTGCAGGGCATTGGGGACGGCGTGCTTGTACATCACCATCCTCTCGCTCAGCCCCTTCGACCGGGCGGTCGTCACGTACTGGGCATTCAGCACGTCCAACAGGTTTCCCCGCATGACGCGCATATTCCTCGCCACCCCACCAAGCCCTGCGATCAAGATCACGGGCCAGATATGCTGGAGAAAGTCCAGCAGCTTGGCCAAAGACCAGGGCGCGAGCACATACTGCGGGGAAAAGAAGGAACTGACGTGCTTTCTCCCAAAGACAAATACGAGAAGATAGATAATGATCAGGGCGATCCAAAAGCGGGGGACCGACGTAAAGATGAATGCGAAAAACGCGGCAACATTGTCGCTCAGGCTATATTGGCGCGGGGCGACATAGATGCCCACCACGACGCCGACCAGGGTCGAGGTCGCGTGGGCCAGGAGAGCCAGCAGGATCGTCCGCGGCAACCGCTCTGCGAGCAACTCACCCACGTCCCTGCCGTACGCCATGGAGAAGCCAAAGCTCCCTTGGGTGATGATGCCCTTGATCCAGTTCAGGTACTGGACAGGTATAGACTTGTCGAGGCCATACCTGGCCCGGTACAGCTCGGCCGCTGCTTCCGCCTCGGTCGGGGTCATGCCAGCCTGGTTGATCAGGCGCTGCTTGTACACCTGGGCAAAGTCTCCCGGCGGAAGCTGGATGACGACAAAGGATACGAGGCTGATCCCAAGCAGCACGACAAGAGCCATAAGCAGTCGACGCATGATATGGTTGATCATCGGTGAGCGCTTCCTTCGACGGCACCTCCGAGGCCTCTTTCCTCTTCCAGGACCGGGCAGGCCTCGGAGGTGCAAACCATGCTATGGAGCAGGAGATGGAACGCTTTGCCCTTCCCTCCTGCCGGTCAGACCGATGCTATGGAGCGTAGATCGGGACCTCGTTGGGCCGGATCTGCTGCAGCTGGTTCTCAGGTAACACCCAGAACTGCTCGGGGCTGACGTTGGCCCACGTCCACTGATAGTAGAACGGCGTCGAGCCAGTGGGGATGTTGTTGAACCGCTTGGCCAGGGCCAGTCCATACCGCCCGAGGATGACGCCCACGTCATAGACGTTCTCGGTAAAGATGCGGTTGTACTCGAACATCAGCTCATTGCGCTTGTCCGCGTCCGGTTCCAGCCTGAACTCCTCGATGATGCGCACCAGGTCCTCTTCAAAAGGCTGGAGTTGGCGTGGTTCTTCGCCCTCGCGGTGCCAGCTCGGGCTCTGCTTGGTGATTGGCGCCAGGCTCGCGG
>CAZLMZ010000088.1:0-11991 GCA_964560475.1 uncultured Anaerolineae bacterium | reverse complement strand
GCACTCCTCCTCGTCGCCGTAGGTCTGCCCATCGGTGAGCAAAACGAGATGGCTCGACCGATCGACAGAGCGCCAGCGGCGGATCTCTGTCAGTCCGCTGCGCAGCCCGTGCAGGATCTCTGTACCGCCGGCACTATGGATCGAGCGGACCTGTGTCTTGGCTGCGGCTTTGTCGAGATATGGCTGGGCCTCGATCACGACCCGAGCCCGGTCACTGAAGGTGACCAGCGAGAACACATCCTGATCTTCCAGGTTGTCGATGATCGTGTTGACTGCCTCTTTGACGCGCTGCAGCCGCACCCCCTGCATCGAAGTGCTGTGGTCGACGACCAGGCACAGGTTGAATGGAAGACGTTTGTGTTCGATCCGGGGATGGGGTGCGATCCGGAGCAGCGCGTACGCTACCTGTTCTTCGTCCCTGCGGGGAAGGGCCGTATAGTTGAGCGTATGATCCACGACCAATGCTGGCGGGGAAACCAGCCCTGCCGCTTCTCGCCCACGGTCATAGGCCTGCCGTTGCTCCGCGCTGCTCAGGATCTCGTAGGCCTCCTGCACGTGCAGGAAACGCTCGTCGACGTTCGACTCGCCACGGGCGTCTGGGTGGAGGCGACGCGCCAGCATCCGGTAGGCCGTCTTGATCTCGTCCGGTGTTGCGTGCGGCTTGAGGCCCAGCACTGCATAGAGATCTACCTGTATGTCCATTCCCGCCCCTTTTCGTGCGCTCCGCTGTGTTCTTGCTCGCTCACACTTGAACCAGGACCGCCGTGACATTGTCGTCGCTGCCGTACTCGGTAGCACGGTCGACGATGTGATTGCAGGCGGCCTGGGCTGTCGGCGCCGTGCCAATGATGGACAGCATCTCCTCTTCGCTGACTGCACCCCACAGGCCATCTGTACAGAGGAGCACTGCGCTGTGAGCGGGCAGCGACTGCAGGTACGTATCTACTTCCACGTTGCCCGCACGGCCCAGTGCGCGATACAGGACGTTCCGCTGCGGGTGCTGTCTGGCCTCTTCCGCTGTGATCTGCCCCAACTCGATCAGGCGGCTAACGAGCGAATGGTCGGTCGTGATCTGGCGGATCGTGTCCCGGCTGACCAGGTAGGCGCGGCTGTCGCCGACGTGGGCCAAGAAAGCATTGCTGCCCAGGACCAGCGCGCACGTCAGCGTCGTGCCCCCTTCCGGGCAGGCTTTGTGCACCTTGCCGTTGGCAGCCACGATCGCTTCCATGAGCACTTGGCTCACCGGTTGCCGTCCAGCGGGATCGTCCGGCTGGCTCAGAAAGGGCCGGTAGATACGGTTCACGATCCACTCGCCAACCAGGCGTACAGCCAGGTCGCTGGCAATCTGCCCTCCCGCGTGTCCCCCCATGCCATCGGCAACCATGCACGCACACAGGGGCAAGAGTTCTTCGCCGCGCGAGATAACGCCTTGCAGCGTCAGCAGTGCGTCTTCGTTTGGGTCTGGACCACCGCTGAGCGCGGTGATCGCGCCAACCTCGATACCCGGGCTGCGCCGCGCCTCGTCACCGGGGGATAAAGTCGGCCTCTCCCTATTGAGCAGTCGCCCTAGTATCTTCATCACGTTTGACGTCCTAGACCCTACAAAGGAAGTGCATACAGGTGCTTGTTTCTCGACCCAACGAATAGAGCTGCTGCCGACACCGTCGGGCTAGAGACCACAGATCCTCCTGTGTCGAACTTCCACCGCAGGTCGCCACGCCTGGCGTCCAGGCTGTAGACACGTCCATCAGTAGAACCGACATAAACTGCGTCGTTCGCAACCGCGGGGGAGGAGGTAACGGGTCCTCCGGTCTCGTAGCTCCAGGCCTTGCGCCCGGTGTCACGCTCGATCGCATAGATGTTCCCGTCGGCCGATCCGACATAAACCAGGCCGAACGTCTCCGAGATGGCTGGATTGGAGACCACCCAGCCCTGGGTACGATAGCTCCATAGAGACCAGCCGGCGTGAGCATCCAGCGCATAGAGGTTCCAGTCCATCGACCCGACATAGATTACGTCGTCGTGCAGCAGGGGGCTCGAGATCACGGTACGGTTCGTGGCGAACCGCCACCGCTGCTTCCCGGTGAGGAGGTCGAGGGCATAGACGCTCCCGTCGCTGGTGCCAAAATAGACACGCTCTTGCGAGACGGCAGGCGAGGAACGGACGTAACTCCCCGTATCGAGGGTCCACATCTCCCGCCCATCCCGCGCAGAGACGCAGTAGAAATGGTGATCGTCCGAACCAAAGAAGACGTGATCCAGTGCTACGCGGGGCGAGGAGCGGACACGATCTTTGGTCGGCGTCGACCAGGCGATGCGGCCCGAATCCTTGAACAGCGCATAGAGCGCGTGATCCTCGGACCCAAACAAGACGAGCTCTTCCCACACGTACGGGGAAGACGAGATCACGTCCTCTGTGGGGTATTTCCAGATGAACTTGCCGCTCTCTGCGTCTACCGCGTACACATTATAGTCGTACGAACCGACATAGACGATCCCGTCGGACACGGTCGGCGAGGAACGGATCTCGTCCTCGCAGCCAAAGGCCCAGTAAGGCGCAATCTCCTCCGCAGAGCTTACAAGGGCCTCGTCCGGTGAGAGCGCAACCGTGGAGGCGGGCGGCGCCTGTTTGACGGCTGGACGGCTGGCTGCCTCGAGTGCAGCCTTCATCTCTTGCGCAGAGGCAAAGCGCTTCTCGATGTCGTATTCCAGCGCCTTCATCACGATCGCCTCCAGGGCCGTCGAAACCTTGGGGTTGGCCTCGCGGATCGGATGCTCGTGGAAGGAAAAGGGCGGCTCCTGCCGCGGGTCTCGCTTGGTGAGCAGGTGGTGCATCGTTGCACCCAAGGCATAGAGATCGCCCCGTGGTTCGGCGAGGCCGCGATACTGTTCGGGGGGTGGATATCCCGCCGTGCCGATCATCGTGCCTCGCTGTCCGCGCTCGAATACCTTGGCGATGCCAAAGTCGATCAAGCGTATCTGGCCGTAGGGGTTCACCATGATGTTGGAGGGCTTGAGATCGCGAAAGATAAAGGGCGGGTCGTGGTTGTGCAAGTAGTCGAGCACGTCGCAGATCTGCATCGCCCAACTGGTCACCAAGTCGGGATCGAGTGGCTCGGGGCTGTCGTCGATCAGACTCTCCAGATCGTCCCCTTCCACGAACTCCATGACCAGGTAGACATGATCCTGATCGCCAAAGTAATCGACGATGTGTGGGATAGCAGGGTGGCTCAGCAAGGCAAGTGTGTTGGCCTCGCGCTCAAAGCTCTGCCTGACCAACTGGCGCAGTCGTGCCTCGGGCGCCGTGTTGTACATCTCCTTGACTGCGCAGATACGAGAGACCTTGTCAAAGCGCAGGTCGCGCGCCCGGTAGACGACAGCCATGCCGCCGCTGCCCCGAACTCCCAGGATCTGGTAGCGCTGCTGCAAGACGGTACCTGCTTTCAGCGCACCTTCCTTGGTCCGGTTGTCCTCACTGGTCACTAAGCTCTTTGGCCGACGCTCCATCGATATCCTCTATGTCGTCCCTGGATTACACATCATATACAAGCATCCGCTGTCGCGGGCTGGGGCGAGGCAGGAGAGCATATGTACATAATCCCTCCATGCGACATTATAGCATAGGGTAACACATCTTAGCAAGGCAACTGGTTGCCGCAGTGCACGTGCGGCGCGCGCGGTCGGGCTGCAACCTTTCGCCGTTGAGTTGCGTATAAAGAACGCGAGGACCTACTGATGGAGGGAAGAGCATGACGCGCAAAGACCCGTTCTTGGCCTTGGTGCTCGAAGTTGCCGGCGGTTTCTTTGGGTTCCCGGGCATCGGCTGGATCTATGCGGGGCAGGTCGGCTGGGGGCTGGTCTTCATGATCGGCTACTGGCTGCTTGACTGGGCCCTGGGCGTGTTCTTGGCTATCCTGACCGTGGGCCTATGGTGTGCCGTCTGGCCTGCACAGAACCTGATCGTCGGCGCTATCTCTGGATACCTGGCCTATCGCTGGCTGGAACGTCGGCACTAAACTACCCACGAGCAGCGTGCTGTACCCAATGTCCCAGGAGCCCAGGCCCTGGGACATTGGCTTGTCTGCCAACGGTCAGTTCCCTGTCAGTCAACGAGCACTGGCACGTGATAAGATCCGTACAAGGTGCCTGGCAGTAGCAGAAACGCTTTGCTTTTGGCACCGAGATCCACTATAATATCGGAGGGGCGCAGCTCGAGAGTGCCACACGATGAACGGGTATGTGGTGTAGGGCTGGCTGTGTCCTTCACCACGAGGAGGAATCTAGCATGGATATGCGCGAGGTCGTATCTGGCGGGATGAGCGATCTGGAAAAGCTCGCTGCCAAGATCCCCGGGTACCGTGGCTACAAGGAAAAAGAGGTACGTCGCGAGGCGGACAAGCTGTTGCGCGACCATGTGTACCGTGTCCTCGCCGAGCAGCGGCGGCGGATCGAGGACATTCAGGCCAGCTTGGGCCTGGGCCAGATCGAAGAGGTGGAAAAGCTCGGCCGGGCGCGGCGCCGTCTACAGACGCTCGCCGATACGGTCCACACGGCGGCGTATGGCTATGCCGGGCTGTTCGATGCCGCAAAGGTAAAAGAAGAACAACTGGATGCGCTCTATGATTTTGACAACAACTTGCTTGTCCAGTCCGACTCGATCGTCGAAGCGGTGGATTCCTTGCAGGCCGCTGCGGACCAGGGCGAGGGTGTGTCGAGCGCGACCCGCGATCTGACCGAGACCGTCACGCGTTTGCAGGATACCTACAATCGCCGCCGAGACGTCATCACCGGTATGGCATAGCAAGTCTGAAGGAGGGTACAGATGGCGCGCATATTTGATGTAATCGATATGCCCAATATGGGGGCGGATGAGCTGGTTCGCCGCCTGCCGGAGCAAGAGTTGGGCGACTTTCGGATTGGCTCGCAGTTGATCGTGGGACCCGGCCAGGAAGCGGTCTTTGTCCGGGACGGCAAGGCGCTGGACACGTTTGGATCGGGACGGCACACGATCACCACGGCCAACATCCCCTTGCTGGTGAACCTGATCGGCAAGGCTTTTGGCAACCGCACGCCCTTTACGGCGGTGGTTTATTTCGTCAACACCCGCGTCTTTCCTGACATGGGATGGGGCACGCCAAACCCGATCCCTGTCATGCACCTCGGCGTCGGCTTGGGCGCATCCCTGCTCAAGGCGTACGGCACGTTCAAGATGAAGGTCTCGAACGCGCAGATGTTCGTCGAAGAGATCGTGGGCTCGCGTGGCAGCTACTCGCGCGAGGACATCCAGGACTGGCTGCGCAGCGCGGTGTTGACCCAGTTTCGCGACGTGGTGGGGACCCTGGGCAAATCGGCGTTCGAGATCCAGGGCCTGACCGCCGACATCAGCGAGCTGATGGTCAGCAAGACCCAGGACGACTTTGCCGCGATGGGCCTGGTCCTGGTCGATTTCAAGGTCGCCGAGATCACCCCTTCTGCCAAGAGCGCTCAAGAGCTGCGTGACATGGGACTGATCGACATGCAGACCTATATGCAGCTCCAGGCTGCTGACGCGATGCGCGACGCGGCCAACGCCCCAGGCGGGAGCCTGGCTGGCGCCGGCGTGGGCGTAGGGGCTGGCATGACCTTGGGCCAGATGATGACCCAGACCATGCAGGGCAGCGGTCAGGCCGCTCAGGCGCCGGCCGAAGACCCAATGGCCAAGCTGCAGCAGCTCAAAAAGATGCTCGATGCGGGCCTGATTACGCAAGACGAGTACGACCAGAAAAAGGCGGATATCCTGGCTCAGATGTAAGTCCGTGCGTTCGAAACATCGTGTCTGCCTGGGAATGCTAGGTCCATTTGGGCCTGGCTTCCCTTGCTTTATTGCAGCCTTTGCTCCGTCTGCCGGCACTGTGGGGTTGCTGCCAGTGCCGACGCAGAAACCTGCCCGGTGCGGAAGCCGAGGCAACGGAACCTGTAAGGTGCGAAAAGCGAGGAAAGATGAAGGCAAGACGTGTTCTGGTTCTATTGTGGGTGGTGCTCGCCGCAGTGGGTTGTGCGTCACCCGTCGCTACGCCGACGCCCGCACCAACTCCCACGCCGACACCGGCAGCGCCTGAGCCGTTTACGCTGACCATCGTTTACACCAACGACGGGTGGGGGTACACCGAGCCATGTGCTTGCGATCCGTCCGTCGGCGGGCTGGCCCGGCGCGCAGCCTATATCAAGTCGGTCCGTTCGGAAGCACAGAACGTGCTGGTCGTGGACGCGGGCGACAGCCTGCTCTCACTGCAACATATCGGGGATCTTGAGCAGGGCCGGTTGCTGGCAGAAGCTTTCAACCACATGGGCTACGATGCCGTTGCTCTGGGTGGCCTTGACTTTCGTATGGGGCTCGACGTGCTGCGCGAGCAGATGCAGGTAGCCGACTATGCCGTGCTCTCGGCCAATACGCTCGACCCGGAGACCAAGGAGCCTTTGGCCGATCCTTACGTCATCGTCGAGCGCGCGGGCCGGCGCATCGCCCTGATCGGTCTGACCGACGCCCAGATAACCTCGGAAGTGACGCAAGGCACCGTGCCGGTGCTGGAGCCGGTGGCAGAGCTGGTGGACATCGTGGACGCGATCCGGGATCAGGTCGATGTGATCGTCGTTCTCTCGCACCTGGGTCTCGTCTTTGATATGAACCTGCAAAAGTTGGCGCCCGAGATCGACGTGATCGTGTCGGGGCGCGACGGCGAAGTGTACGATCCGCCGCTCACCGCCGCTGGTCCGATCATCGTCTCTGCCGGCAACCGCGGCGAGTACGTGGGACGTCTCGACCTCAGCTTTGACGCGAACGCCGAGCTCCAGTCCTTTGACGGGCACGTGCAGATCTTGACCGATGAAGTGCCGGATGACCCGCAGATGCGGCAGTGGATGGCGCAGAGCGGGCTCGTTCCGGCGACGGCGCTCAAGTCGGGCAGCACAGGGGAGTTGAGCAAGTAGCAGGCTGGGGTCCTGGGCTCTTTCGCTCAGGACTTTCGTATAGCCTGTACTGCGCTGTGCCTCGCCGCTCTCGCTCCTGCGCCGATCGAGGTCGCGTTCAGGGCGGGCGCAACGCTGCACGGGCCATCGAACTTTGCTGCTGCCAGCTCTGCGCACAACGCGTGGAGCTGGCTTTCGTTGTCTTCGATCCGCCCTGTGGTCCCCAACCGAACCGCCCATATCCTCCCGGCAGCCGGTGCAGGGATACGAGTCGGGATCACCCCTTCGCTCACGTCGAGGCCCAACCCGAGGTTTGGGCGCTTGACCCGCTCGACCAGCGCCATGACGTCCTCGATGCCGCCTCTGGTGTTCTCGTCGGGCAGCGGTGTAACTGCAAGGCGAGCCTCAAAAGGGCCTGCCAGGTCGGCCAGGACGCGCAGCGCGCGCTCGGTAGGCGAAGGAAAGGGGCTTTCGGCAAGAGCCTGTACCACCGGCACGAGTATCGTCCCCCCGCCTAGTGCGTCCAGGTCTATGCACAGGGAGAGCAAGCGGGCTTGGTAGAGCAGGAACGGCTCGTGTCCGGCCTGAAGCGCCGGCTTCCCGCCTACGGGCAGCGGCGGCAGGCCGCTGACCATCCCTACGTAGAGCCCGCGTTCCTGCAGGAGGGAGGCGAGCAGCACGCTCGGATAGCTCGCCAGGTACGCGTCGAGGGCGGGAAGCCACAGGTCGAGCCACCGGAAACCGGCACTCACGGCAGCATCGGCCTGCTCCTGGAGCGATGCGCTGCTCTCGGCGCCGATGCCCAGGCACAGTCGCACCTTAGCAGCCCGCCTCCAGCGTGGCGAGCAGCGCGCAGTGATCGGAGGGCGAGACCGTATCCCGGTTCGGCACGCTGCCCAGCACTTCGATCTCTGCCACGCGCACCCCGGCCGGGATGAGGACGTAATCGATCCGCTTGCTCGGTCCCCAGGCAGGGAATGTATGGCCAGGTTCCCCGACGTGAAGTGCTGTCCAGGCGTCGATCAGGTCGCCCGCCTGCCCGTCGATCTGGTCTGCTCCGGTGAGGTAGCGGATCGGCAGATCCTGCGGCTCTGCGTTCATGTCGCCGGTGAACGCAAAGGGGATCGTGCCTGCCCTGTTCCGGCAAAAGTGGAACGCTTCGGCCGCGACGCGCGTGCGTGCTGTGGCGCTGAGTGGAAAGTGCGTGTCGAAAACCCAGAACGGCCCGCCCGGTGTCTGCACCTGTGCACCGAGGACGAGCCGCTGAAAGCCGTCCCGCTCGTCCTGCGGATCCTGTGACAGGCGAGCCACCGCCCGGTCGACCAGCGGGTGCGCACTCAGGATCGCCAGCCCCTCCCACTCCAGCCGTCCTTCGTTGTGGCCCTCCCCGGGCCGCCAATAGTGGGCCGGCTCCCACACAGCCGAATACCCGGGCAGTCGCGCCAGGATCTGGTCCGCCTGGTGCCGCACGTCGGCTCCCCAGTCTCGCCCACGGATCTCTTGCAGGGCGACGACGTCGGGCAGCGTGCTGCGGATCAGGTCGACGATCCGTTCGCGGCGCGCTTCCCAGGGGTCATTATAGTTCCAGATGTTCAGATCGAGGAGCCGCACGCGGTTCACAGCACGAACTCCGTCTCTGGTACCGGCTCTGCGCAGGCCCACTTTGCGCCAAAGTTGAGCAGTCGTGGTCCGGCCTGTTCGTTGAGATGCGCGGCAACGATCTCGCCGATGAACAGGGTGTGGTCTCCGGCCACTACCTGGCTGTGCAGCCGGCACTCGAGATTGTACACGGCGTCCTTCAGGAGCGGCGTCTCGATCTCTTCTGCCGGGATCAGCTCCAGCTCGGCCAGGGCGACCTTGTCGCGATCTCGCCCCGAGTACGCCCCGCAGAAATAGACCGCGTGTGCCATCGCTGCACCGGGCGCGGCCACGACGAATTCGCCCGAGTCCTGGATCAGCTCGGTCGTATAGTGCCCGGTATTGATCGCCACCATGTAGAGATGCGGTGAGCCAGAGACGATCGTCGACCAGCCGACCGGCATCACGTTGACCCGCCCGTCACTGGAGCGGCTTACGACTAGGTCAATCCATTCCGGATACTTGCGCTTGAGCGCGTCAACCACGCGGGCTTGTGCCATATATTGTCTCCTTGTGATGTGGGTGAGAGGGGATTGAGCCGTCCTATGCGTCGCGCACCCGCTCGGGGTGCGTGTACACGTTCATGCGCCTGCCGCGCAGGTAGCCGATCAGGGTCAAGCCGCCGTCCTCGGCCAACTGGACGGCTAGGGCGGTGGGCGCCGACACGCTGGCGATGACCGGGATGCCGGCTCGCAGGGCCTTGGAAGCCATCTCGTAGCTGGTGCGCCCAGACGTGACCATGATCTTGTCGGACAGGTCGATCCCTCGCAGTAGGCAGTAGCCGATCGCCTTGTCCACCGCATTGTGCCGCCCGATGTCTTCGGCAATAGTGATCGCCTGCCCGTCGCACTGAAAAAGTGCGGCGGCGTGCGTGCCGCCCACTTGGCGGTGGGTCGTCTGCCCCTCGTGCATGGTGCGACCGAGGTCCAGCAGGATCGAGGGCTGGACGGTCGGCCCCCCGCCGATCACGGGCAGCGTATCAGAGAGGGCCGCAACCTCCGCTGCGCCGCAGCCCGAGCGGATCAGGCGGACCACCTCGTCGCCACGAGGCCGCAGCATGCCTTCTGGCGCGACGCGGATCGTCACGCGATTCCGCGAGTCGAACGACGTATCCTCCTCCACCTCCGGGGCCGGGTGCCCGCGCCCACAGTGATGGATCAGCAGGATATCACGCGCATCGCGCACATACCCCTCGCTCACGCAAAAGCCGGCTGCAAGCTCTTTTTCCTGGCCGGGCATGCGCATCAACACGGCGATCGGCTGCCCGTTCAGTACCAGCTCCAGCGGCTCCTCGAGGATCACGAGGTCGTCCACCGTGGCGCGCTCTCCATCTTGCACTTGCACGATGCGCCACGACATGGCTGGGCCCTCGAATGCGTGCTCGGGTCCCACGGTTCCTTTGCCTCGCATCTGGATCTCTGCTATACTGGCCTCCTAGCCTGCAGGCGATTGGGCTGTCCCCAGCGCTGCAGGCGACTGGTTTACTGCTGCACGTGCGCGGTGTCTTTCGCGATCTGCGAAAAGCCATCGCTTTGCCCTGGCACGGAGCCTGATTTTGACATCGAGCGAACCACCCGCCGTCAGCGGCGTCATCCTGGCGGGCGGAAGCAGCGTGCGCCTGGGTCAGGCCAAGGCACTCATCGACGCCGGCGGAGAGACGTTGATCGAGCGCGTCGTACGCCACCTGGCCCTGGTCGTCGAGCAAATCGTGTTGGTCACCAACGATCCAGAGCGCTATGCGTTTCTGGGTCTGCCCATGGTGGGCGACGTCTATCCTGACGTTGGCACCCTCGGCGGCTTGCACGCCGGCCTGGCTGCGATCGAGACGGCCTACGGGCTAGTCATCGGCTGTGATATGCCTTTCCTCAATCCGGCGCTACTTCACCACATGATCTCGCTGCGCACAGGCTGCGATGTCGTCATGCCGCGCGTCGGCCGCTACCGTGAACCGCTACACGCCATCTATGCGCGCGCGCTGGCGGTCCAGCTTGCGCGCGCGATCGAGGCGGGCCAACGACGGATCATGCATGCTCTCGGGGATACGCAGGTCTGTTACGTCGAACGCCAGGAGATCGTGCGCTACGACCCCGACTTGCTCTCGTTCTTTAACGTCAACGAGCCACGCGACGTCGAGCGCATGCGTACCTTGCTGGATCGAGAGAACCTGGCCTGATCTGCACCGCTTCGATGCGGTCGCACTCTCCCTACCCAACCGCCGCTGGGAACGATTATATCATCATCCGCTGTCTCCACACAAGTGATCCCTCTCTGGCCTTCACTGGACCAAATCGGCGAGACATTGTAGAATGAAATTATGACAACATCGTCTCGCTCGATCCTCGGGACATCTCGTGGCCCGGGGCATCGATCCTGTCTCGCTGGAGTAGGGAACGATGGCCAATCTGGCTGATGCGCGCAACAGAGCGTTCGCTGTACTGATCGGACCGTATCCTGAGGTCACCGATTCACCGAAGCGGAAGGCAGCGCGCTCCTTGGCCGGGCTGTCTCTGGCGCTCCTGGTGCTGAACACGATCGCGATAGTCTTTTTCGCCGTCATCACCCGCTCTATCATCCTCGCGGGGATCGTCAGCGAGGGCGCTTATATCGTCGCCTACTTGCTCGGCCGTGCCGCAAAGCCCCGCCTGAGCTTTGCGTTGCTGATCATATCCGCTTCGGGAGTCGTATTTGCCGCCTTGCTCAGCGGATCGGATCTTGTACCGGCGTTGGGCTGGCTCGTGTTTCCCATTCTGTTGGGCGCGATCTTGCTCGATGGGTGGACGTCTGGCATGTTCAGCGTCCTGAACCTGGCTGCTGCCCTTGCGTTCGTTCTGCTATCGGAGCGTGTACAACTATCGGAAGTCATACTCCCTCTCTTGCTCTCTACTTTCGTGAGCTTGCTCGCCTTGGGGGTCAGGACCGTGCGCGACAGGAACGTGAGGAGGCTGGAGCAGCAGGCGCGCGATCTCGCCACCAGCCGCCAGCGCTACCGCGACCTGTTCGCCGATATCCCGATTGGTCTCTTTGAGATGACGCCAGACGGCCACTTCCTCGACGTGAACCCGACGTGTGTACAGTTGCTCGGCTATGCCAGCCGCAAAGACTTGATGGCCACCGATCCCGCCGACCTGTGGGTAGAGGTCGACCGCCGCAGCGAGTGGCACAAACAGCTCGCGCAGACTAGCCGCGAGCGCCACTTTGAGGCACGCTGCCAGCGCCCCGACGGCAGCGTAATCTGGACGCGCGAGACCGCGCGCGCAGTCTACGACGAGCAGGACCAGATCGTGGCCTACCGGGGCAGTATCGAGGACATCACTGCAGTGAAACATGCGCAGCAAGAGCTCGACGTCCTCGCTTCCGTGATCGAGCAGTCGACCGAGGCTGTGGTGCTCACCGATCTGGATGGTCGCA
>CAZLMZ010000087.1:0-12031 GCA_964560475.1 uncultured Anaerolineae bacterium | reverse complement strand
TCGTTTGCATTCACCAGGTAGGTCTTGATCTCGGTAATCTTCATCGCTGCTCCTTCAAGATCGTAGACGGGGAAAACACAAGGGGCGTTTCTGATACTCCAAACAGCGTTCAACACAGGATCAGGTACTACCGTTGGCCGAACGCGGGATCTACCGATACGCTTCCCGACGGTGTCTGACCCGGTATATCCTTACAACCTGTTCGGCGTCATCGATCTGATAGACAACTCGGTAGTCTCCGATCCGAATGCGCCAGTCACTGTCCGAGCCAGTGAGTTTGCGGCATCCCGGAGGTCTTGGGTCCTCGGCCAGAGCGCGGATGCGAGGGATGATGCGATGAAAGGTCTCTACGGGAAGCCTTCTCAGGTCTCGTTCTGCTGCCCGTTCCAGATAGACCTCATACACCCGGGTGATACTCCACCAGGAACTCTTCCAGTTTCCTGAACTTGAGGGGCCTTTCTCTTATCTCCTTGAGCATCTCCAGATCTGCCAGATCTTCCAGTCGCTCCAGCATATCCTGGTACTCATCAATGTCCAGGATCACTGCCGCAGGCCGCCCATCCCGGAGAATGATGTCTGGGAGTCGTCTCTCATTGTCTTTCTTCTTGGGAGCGCTCATCACTACCTCCATCCGTTCCTACTGCTCAGGCAAAGAACAATCAAGTGTATGCCTGGATCGCTGGCTACTCTACTACAACCCCACTGGAGAGTCAAGCAAGTTCACGTATTCACTTTCGCTCCGCCTGGATCTGATGTCCGTCACTAGCCATCTGCGATGGTCAGCAGCCGCCCATCGCTCCACCCAAAGACCTCCGGGAAATACATCTCGCTCGCCACCGCCGGGATCACGCGGTACTCGCCCGGCAGTGTGGCGCGAAGGGTATAGGTGTACTCGTACGTCCCCTTGGGCAGGTAATCGGCCAAGTGCACCACCTCGTCGTCGCGCATCTGGGTGCGGTTGCACCACTGCCACCGACACCAGGCAGACTCTCCCCACCCTGGCTGGGTCGTCTCGTGCTGCTGCGGGTACAGCTTTTCCAGGCCCTGCTGCACCGGCCCGGGCAGCCCACTCTCCAGCTTCGGACCGGCGACACCGAGCTGCTTCAGCGCGCGGGGACGCTCCTACGGGTGAGGCTCTTTGGCGACTGAACATCACCGTGGCCCACGCAGGGTCCCGCGTCACCTTCAGTACAACGAGAAAGGGCCAGCCAGCGTGGTGGTGGCCCTTCTCGCTATCGCGCAGCGCATACCAGGTGCGCGGCTGCTCTTTGACTAATTCGGCTTGTCTCGCTATTGCTCCTCAAGCGTCCAAATCTCGTTGGTGCCGCCCTCCTTGGTCAGCTCAAGGAACTTCTGCATGAGTGCGGGAGTGGTCTGTTGCGCCCCCCACTCTGCCCATCGGTTCTCGTACTCTGCTAGATCCTGGTACTCCCACTCGACGGCCATCTGATCGAACGTCCCGATACTCGACGTATAGACGCGGATTCGGCCAGTATAGCCGCCGCGTTCGCTGTCTGCCGCGATCTCCCCCAAGACGAGCGCGACAGCTTCTTCCATACATCCTACCTTCACGTTGAACGTCCTGCGATTGACGATCATGGGTTCCTTCCTTTCCTCGTACAAGTTATTGAACGGGATCGAGCCCTGGCTCCCATAGCGCGCTCGATCCTGGGTCTGCTGCGACCTGTACACGCCAAAGAAAAGCCGACCACCTACCGAGTTGCGCATTTGGTCAGGATGTATTTTGACCTCCCCGTGCAGATCTCGGAAGACACGGGCTTTCATCAGGCCATTGGTGTTAGGCAGCCCAGTCTCCGACAAAGGTTTCCCGAGACGACGGGCAGGCGCCGCAGGCACTCGTCTTTCACGCCCGTTTGAGCCAGTTTGTGGCCACAGTCGGCGGAACCTAGAACCTGAGGTGTTCTATTTCCGCCTCTGCACACGCGTCAGTGAGGACCCAGAAATGAGCATCGCCGTGAGCAATCCTCATGGGGGTGGCAAGCGGGGAGATACTCCTGCCGGTGACGCCGTCTAGGAACTCACGGTTGCGAACGGCCCAACCTTTGGACTCTTGATCCGTGAGAAACTCGGCAGTGCCATAGACGCGGAGGTGCTTGCAGTCAGCGAGCTCAGCCGGGCTGTTGTACCAGCAGACCTCGATTTTCGGGTTTGCGCGTATTTGTTTCATCACCTCCTTGCCTGCCATCACGATAAAGTAGAACCCGGTCTCGTCGGCATGATCCATGAGAAGTGTTCGCACGCGTGGCTGATCGCCGTCGATGGTGCCAAGGAAGCAAACCGGATGCTCCGTGGCAAACTGCGCGCACTCTGTGAGGTCCATAGCTCCATCCTTTCCGGGGCGCAGGCTCGAATCTACCCGGCCCAGCTATCATTGCCATACCAATGGCCTGATGAAAGCCCGCGTTTTTCGAAACAGACCCTCCCCCCAGTTGGTGGACAGCCGGTTAAGCAGTAGCGGGACGTTGACGATAGAGCTGCCCATAGCGTGCCGGACCAACATAAACAAGCGCCGAGTGGGGCCACCCGAGGGCACGGTGCACCATACGCCCGGCGGGGTGGTCCTGATCGCTAGATCGGGCAACGCTGGGCCGCCCCTAGGGGCGAGGCTCCTCTGCAGCTAAATACCAGCACGGCCCACGCTAGCCTCCCGCGACCTTCGGTGCGACGGGAAAGAGCCACCACTACGCTGGCTGGTCCTTTCTCGCTGGGGCCGTGCAGCGTATGCCAGGTGCGCGGCCCCCTTGCGGTGCGGTACACAAGTCCGCGCCCTCTGGCCGCAACCCAAACGGCTCTACACGCTAGAACTCGCCGCTGCCGCCACGCTCGATGAGACCATTGCTTGCGGCCAAGAACGCGCGCGCCCGTGGTGCGGCCCAGAACTCGCTGTATCACGCCGCAAACTCAGCATGATCCTCGAATTCCAGCTCCCAGACCACCATGTCCCACGGGCCGAGGGGGGAAGACGAGTAGATCCGTGCGCCGTGCGGCAGCTTGGGCATTCCGTACTCGCTGTACGACTTGATCTATGCGCTCACTGCGTCCGCGCCCATCGGCTTGGCGTACCAGGCCCATCGGAGGACTGGCATCGCTTTCGTCGCCATAGTGCGCAATACGCGCGTGTCGCTGCATCGTTTTTGCGGCTACCCGCGCAACCTGAAACGCACAAACAGGACCGCGCCCTGGCTGCGGTAGTGCGCTCGATCCTGGATCTGCTGCGACCTGTACACGCAAAAGCAAAAGCCGACCACTTGCCGATTCGATCACCGGTCAGGGTCGGCTGCGGATCCAAGTCTATAGTTGAGGGAATAAGAGAAGTATAGCACGGATCAGGCCGTGTTTCCATCAAGAAAATGCTAGAAACAGAGCATTTCGCAGCAGGCGAGAACAAGAACATGCGAGAGGGGCGCCGACAAACCGCGATGCTTCACCAGATCGCCCTGCACCTGCTTGCGCTGTGGATTGGTGCGAGCGCGGAAGGTGGAAAGCTATCGCCCGCCAGTGGATTCCCAGCGGCCGGCAGACCTCGCTGTCCACAGGCAACTCTGAGCGCGACCCGTCTCGTTGACACTCTTGTCGGCTTCTGCTATAATCTCGGCACGGGGCAGAGTGGAAAGGAGGCCTACTATGTCGGGCAAGATGGTGATGGGCATCGTCCATCCCGAAGATGCAGGAGTGGTCACCAAAAAGCTGAACGATGCGGGCTACCGCGTCACGCAGGCTGCCACGCAGGGCGGCTTCTTGCGGCAAGGCAACGTGACCCTCATGATCGGTATCGACGAGGCCGATGTGGATCACGTCATGGACATCATCCGCGAGAACACCCGCCAGCGCTCTCGTAGAGGGTGGTGGCTGCGGCCTGGCAGGTACCAGGAAGGTGCCGTCGCCTTTGTCGTCGGCATGGAACAGGCCAATCTGTCGGAGGAGGTACTCTAGCGCGCTCGGCTCCGGCTCGTTCCACGCCGGTCGGGACAGGCCCTTCGCGTACTGTCCCCTGTTCTCGTGTTGTCTCGATCGTCAAGTCCTGGCGGCCAAGAGTGACCGCCAGGGCTCTACATTTGCCTAGCTGGGGATCAGGTGCCAGGTTGTCCCGTCGGGCCGATCCTCCAGCGCGACGCCCGCTGCGGTCAGCCGGTCCCGAATCGTATCCGCGGTAGCCCAGTCGCGCTGTTCGCGCGCCCGGGCGCGGAGATCGATCAGCAGCCCGATCAGCGCCTCCTCCAGGCCGGCGCTCTCTTGCTGGACGATCTCGTCCGGGATCAGGCCCAGGATCGTGCCTCCCAACTTGCGGTAGGTCCCGTCGATCGCGGCCAGCGTGCCGCCGCTCACATAGCCACCGCTGTTGAGCAAGGTGTTGACCTCTTTGTTCAGGTCAAAGAGCGCCGCCAACGCCTGCGGCGTGTTCAGGTCATCGTCCATGGCCCGCAGAAAGCGTGCCTCGTACGTGCGCAGCACCTCTGCAAACCCCTCGTCTGGCTGCTCGTCCTTATCGGCCTCGGCCAGGCGCTGCCGGACCACGCTGATCGTGCCAATCAGCCGCTCGTAACCTCGCCCCGCTGCTTCCAGCGCCTCTTCTGAGAAATCAGTGTTCGAGCGATAGTGGCTGCTGAGGACGAAAAAGCGGATCGTCATTGGGTCGTGCCGTGCCAGCGCGTCCTTGATGGTGATGAAATTGCCCAGGCTTTTGCCCATCTTGGTCCCGTTGACGGTGACCATGTTGTTGAGCACCCAGTAGCGTGCGAACGGTTCGTCGTACGCTGCCTCGCACTGTGCCACCTCGCTCTCGTTGTGCGGAAAGATATTCTCCAGCCCGCCGCCGTGGATGTCAAAGGGCAGGCCCAGGTACTTGCGAGCCATGACCGTGCACTCGGCGTGCCAGCCCGGATAGCCCGGCCCCCAGGGGCTGTTCCACTGCATGATGTGCTCCGGCGTCGCCGCACGCCACACGGCGAAATCGCGCGGGTCGCGCTTGTCGGGGTTCACTTCCAGGCGCGCTCCCTCTTCCAGCTCTTCCAGCTTGCGCCCCGAGAGCTTGCCATAGCTCTCCCAGCCGGTGACGGAAAAGAAGACGGAGCCGTTGCCCTCGTAGGCATGGCCTTTTTCGATCAGCCGCTTGGCCAGCTCGATCTGCTCGGGCACGTGCCCGCTGGCCCGCGGCGAGATATCGGGCCGGCGCACGTTCAGCGTGTCCATGTCCTCGAAATAGGAGCGCGTATAGAACTCGGCGACCTCCATCGGCTCGACGCGTTCCCGCCGCGCCTGGGCCTCGATCTTGTCCTCACCGGCATCGGCGTCGTCGGTCAGGTGCCCGACGTCGGTGATGTTCTGCACGTACCGCACGCCATACCCCAGGACCTCCAGGTAGCGGCACAGCACGTCAAAGGTGATGTAGGCCTTGGCGTGGCCGATGTGCGGATGCCCATACACCGTCGGGCCGCAGACGTACATGCCGACCCACCCTTCGTGAAGCGGCGTGAAAACCTCTTTTTGCCTCGTCAAATGGTTGTATAGCTGTAATGGCATGGCACTCCTCCTGCGCAGCGCAACGACCGGCCCCAAACAAAAACCCCCTCACCGCGGGCGAGAGGGGGATAGGCAGCGCGACTGTACCTACCGGGCTCACCGCTCCGGCGGAGAATGGGTCCTCTCCACGATACAGATGCACGCGTTTCGCCTGTACATCGAACGTTCTCCTTATCCTGGTACGATTATAGCACACTTGTCAGCGCTGCGCAATACCGCATATCCCCTATCTGAACTCCAACCAAACACAACTCAGGCACGATCGCTTTGGGCGAGATTCTGTGCTATGATCCATGCAACACCATCTCTTCTTTGCGTGCTCCGTGCCCTCTGCGGTGCGTGCTGCTTTTCGTGGTTCGGTGCCGCCTGACACAACTGGAAATAGATGCACGGCAAGGAGGTACAAGTCATGGGACTACTGGGGTGGGCCTTCGTGGCTTTCATCGCCGCGATCGTAGCTGCCGTCTTTGGGTTCGGGCGCATCGCTCGGAGTGCAGCGATGACGGCCAGGATACTTTTCGCGCTATTCATCACTGTGGCGATCATATTGCTGATCTTTAACTATCTCTGAGTCGAGCTCTACTCGGATCGTAGACCGAACCCCGGCCTCGCGTGGTGCCATCGTTTTCCTATTCCGCGCGCTTGTGCTATCATGCGTCCAGCGTTGGGCCTGCCATAGCATGAGCACCGCTTGCTGCCGGACGATGCCTGGCACACGAGAGATGTTCAACCCGGGGTAGAGACTTGACTGCAGCACCTCTTTCGGCCAAGCACATATTACACCTCGTGCCAACTGCCCCCCTGCATTTTAACGCAACGGTGCACAAGCCCGACCACTTTCCTTCGCCGGACAATGCGTGGTCGCCTGGCATCCGTTGGCAAACCATGCGCTGGCGTGGCGTGCCGCTCGGGCTGAAGCTGCAGGATGCCGGCAGCGTCGACGCGCCAGGGGTCGACGTCCACGTCTATGCTGCAAGCGACCTCGATGCTGCCTACCTCACCGCCCTGTCCGACGAGATCGTCTATCGCTACAACCTGGCCCTCGATCTCGCGCCCTTTTACGAGCAGGGGCGGGGCGACCCGCAGCTCGCTCCCGCCATCGACCGCTGGTGCGGCATGCGCCCGGCTTCGCCCGGATCGCTCTACGAGTACCTGATCGTAGCCATCGTCCTCCAGAACGCCGTCATCCGGCGCTCGATCCAGATGATGCAGGCCCTCCTCGAGACCTATGGGACGCTGCTGGCGTTCGATGGGCAGGCGCTCTATGCCTTCTGGACGCCGCAAGAGCTGAGCGGGGTCACCGAGGACGCGCTTCGCGAGCTCAAGGTCGGCTATCGGGCCGGATCGATCCTGCGCGTGACGGAAGCCTTTGCCGAGGGACAGGTCGACGAGTTTGCGCTGCGCGCGGCGCCGCGTGAGTTGCGACGAGCAGCCCTGCTCGATCTCTATGGTATCGGGCCCGCTTCGGTCGGCTATATCCTGTTCGACGTTTTCCACCAGTGGGACGAGCTCAACCACATCTCGCCTTGGGAGCAGCGGATCTATTCCAAGCTCTTTTTCGATCGCGATCCGGCCGACCCCGTCCCGGTCGAGCAGCTCCTACAGGTGCTCGACGAGCGGTTCGGTGTATGGAAGATGCTCGCCGTGCACTATCTCTGGGAAGACCTGTTCTGGTCCAGCGCGCGTGATCCCATCCCCTGGCTGCAAGAACTGATCCGCCGCTAGAGGGGCACGGCCCGGCATCGAGCTGCAATTCTGGCCCGATCGCGACTGGGCGCAGGTTCCTGTACATCCAGAACACCGCTACACCATCTACAGATCTGCGCTTATCTGTGTCAATCTGCGGACACCAAAAGAGGAGACTATGAACGAGACGAACCCGAACCGCACCCAAGTGCCACTGCACAGCGAGCTCGGCATCCCGCTCGTCGACCTGCACGCGCACCTCGAGGGCCAGATCTCGATCGAGCGCGCGCTCGAGATCGCCCGTGCGCGTGGCGTCTGCCTCGGCGTGGTCGAGCACGGCGGCCGCGGCGAGGCGCTCCACGACGACGAGACGCTGCGGCGCTACGTGGCAGAGATGGCACCCCACCCCGTCTACGTCGGGATCCAGGCCGAAGGACTGGATTGGGATCGCTGTTTCTCCGACGCTGCCCGCAGGGAGCTCGATTACGTGCTCTCGGACGCGCTGACCTTCCCCGAGCGCGATGGGAGGCGGGTCCGCCTGTGGACCGCCGAGGCCCAGATCGAGGATGCTCAAGATTTCATGGACCGCTATGTCGATTTCAACGTCCAGGTCATCTCCAGCACCCCGATCGACATCCTGGCCAACCCCACCTTTCTCCCGGCAGCGATCGTCGATGCGTACGACGCACTGTGGACGGAAGAGCGGATGGACGCCGTGATCGCTGCCGCCGTCGCGCACGGCGTCGCGATCGAGATCAATGCCCGCTACGAGATCCCCAGCGCCGCCTTTCTCCGGCGCGCCACGGAGGCCGGTGCCCGCCTTTCCTTTGGCTCCAACGAACATGGCGAGGAGATCGGCCAGTTAGCCTACTGCGTGCGCATGGCCCGCGAGTGCGGCCTGACGCGGGCGAATATCTACCTGCCTGGCGATTAGGTGCGTGAGCACACCACAGCAGCACGTCGAGGGGGCGGCGTCGTTCACCCATCTCCACGTCCACTCTCATTACACGCTTCTCGGCGGCACGGCGTCGGTCTCTGACCTCGCACAGCGTGCCGCCGAGAGCGGCATGTCGCACCTGGCACTGACCGACACGAACGCCCTGTACGGCGTCATCGCCTTTGCCCGTGCCTGCACGAGTGCCGGGATCCAGCCGATCGTCGGTATGGCGACCAGCATCGCTCTGCCAGGCGACCTCCAGGAGGGTTCCGTTGGGGCAGAGCCGCCGGGACTGGTGATCCTGCTGGCGCGGGATCGCTCCGGCTACCGGTCCCTGTGCCGGCTCTCCTCGCTGCTACAAGGACACGCCGACCGCGAGGCGCGCCTGGCGCGAGGACTGAGCCTCGATGACCTGGCAGCGCACGCGGATGGACTGCTATGCCTGGACGGCGGACGCCAGGGCTGGACCGAGCGCCTGCTGCGCATGGGACACCTCCAGGCCGCGCGGCGCTATGCCGGCCGGCTGGCTCACATCTACGGGCCGCACACCTACCTCAGCCTCGAGCTGCAAGGAGCGGACGACGCCCCCGTGGGGAAAGAGCTGTCTTCACTCGCTCACTTGCTTGGCACGCCTCCGGTCGCCGTACAGCCGGTCTACTGCCTCTCTCGCCAAGACGTGCCGCGCCTCCGCCTGTTGGCGGCGATTGCGCGCAACTGCCCGCTGGATGAGCTGCCTGCGGAGGCCGTGCCCGGTGGTGGCGACCCGAGGATCGACCTGCACTGGCTGGGCGTCGACGAGATGCGCGCCCGCTATGCCGCGTTCCCAGACGCACTGGCACGTGTCACGGAGGTGGCCGACGGCTGCGGAGAGGCGCTGCCCGACGGCAGACCCATCTTTCCCACGCTCGACCTGCCCGAGGGAACCGAGCCCGAGGATGCACTGGCAGACCTGGCCCGCACAGGCGTTGCTGCGCGCTATGGTGCGGCTCCGCCCGCAGCAGTGACGCCGCGCCTCGAACGCGAGCTCTCGTCCATTGCCGGCCACGGCTATGCGCCGCTCTTTCTCATCGTCGCCGACGTGGTCCGCTTTGCCCGTGCGCACGACATCCCCGTCAGCACGCGCGGCAGTGTGGCCAACTCGCTCGTCGCCTACTGCGTTGGCATCACCACTGTCGATCCGGTGGCCAACGAGCTGCTCTTTGAGCGCTTTCTCAGTCCAGCGCGCGTCGGCGCCGGGATCGCCGATGCGCCCGACATCGACCTCGACTTGTGCTCGCGCCGGCGCGACGAGGTGCTGCGTTACGTCCACGACAAGTATGGTGCGGACCGCGTGTGCCTGGTGGCGACGGTCAGCACGCTGCAGCGCCGCTCCGCCGTGCGCGAGACGGCCAAGGCGTATCGCCTGGAGGAAACCCAGATCGCCCACCTCACCAGGCTCCTCCCGCGCGGCTGGCACCCCGACCCACGGCGCCGCGACATGCGACCGATCGAGGACGTGCTCGACCAGGTAGACGACCCCCGTGCGCGCCGCGTGCTGCGCGAGGCATCTGCCCTCGTCGGCACGCCACACCACCTCAGCGTCCACCCGGGCGGCGTCATCATCGCCCCCGGCCCCCTGACCGACCTTCTGCCCGTGCAGTGGTCGCCCAAGGGTGGAGAAGGAGGCCTGCGCATCGCCCAGTTTGACCATGTGGACATCGAGGCGCTCGGCCTGCCCAAGCTCGACCTGCTGGGCATCCGCGCCTTGAGCGTGCTGGCTGATGCCGCCGAGCTGGTGCGGCGCGATTCCGACCCCGGTTTTCGCCTCAGCAGCATCCCGACCGACGACCCACAGACCGCCGACCTGCTCTCGCACGCCGAGACGATCGGCGTCTTTCAGTGCGAGTCGTCCGGCATGCGTGCCACGCTGCGCAAACTGCGCGCCCGGACGCCCTACGACCTGGCAGTGACCAACGCGTTTTTCAAGCCGGGTCCCAGCCTAGGCGGCATGGCACGCGCTTTTGTCCAGCGCTACCGCGGCCTGGCGCCGGTGCGCTACCTCCACCCCGCACTGGAACCGATCCTGGCTTCGACCAAGGGCGTGCTGATCTTCCAGGAGCAGATCCTGCGCATTGCAGTCGAGATCGCCGGCCTCAACTGGGCGCAGGCCGATCAGCTACGCCGTGGCGTCAAGTTCCGGGCCGAGGCCATGACCGAGATGGAGGTCCAGTTCGTGACTGGCTGCCAGCGCCCGCCCCCTGGCGGTCCGGGCATGACTGCACAGCAGGCCCAGGCGCTGTGGGAACAGATCCTCCCTTTCTCGGGCTATGGGTTCAACCGCGGCCACGCCATGGCCTATGCCGAGGTCAGCTATCGCTCGGCCTATATCAAGGCACACTGGCCCGCCGCGTACCTGTGCGCCCGGCTCCACAACTGGGGCGGCTACCACCACCCTGCCATGTACATGGCCGAAGCGGTGCGGCTGGGCATCGACGTGCGCCCTCCTCACATCAACCACAGCGATCGCGGCTTTACGTTGGCCTGGGAGGGAGGACGGCCGGTCCTGTGGATGGGGCTGGGCTGGGTGCGCGACCTGCGCAGCGATGCAGCCAGGGCCATCATCGCCGCCCGCGCGCATCATGCCTACGCCGGGCCACGTGACCTGGCGATCCGCGTCCCTCTGCAGAGCAACGAGCTGGCGCACCTGGTGCAATGCGGCGCGCTCGACGGGCTCGGTGAGAGCCGCGCCGCGCTGCTTGCCGAAAGCCACGAGATCCTGCGCGCAGAGAGTGCGCTCCAGCTAGCCTTCGAGGTGGGGTGGACTGGCGTCGAGCCCGAAGGACGCGCGCAGCGGGTGTCCTGGGAAGAGCACGTGCTCGGCTATCCGCTCAGCACGCTACACGAACCGTTGTGGTCAGCCGAGGGCACGGTGCCAGTCCACGTCCCGCTCGATCAGCTCCCCGCAACGCGGGGGCGTCCCGTCGTCACGGCTGGCGTGCGCCTGCCGGGATGGTCGGGGGGAAAGGGCTTTTACCTGTGGGACGGCACGACGTGGGTCCTCGTCCAGTACGAGGCACACGAGCGCCCACCCGCATGGGAGCCGCTCGTGCTGCACGGACACTGGGCGACCGACGAATGGGGATCGGGCTGGTTCCAAGTACAATGGATCCGTTCCCTGGGAGGGAACGGGTCCGTCAACTGAAAGGAAACGAGTCCGTAGATCCGTGAGCGCCACCGGCGCCTTCAGGGACACTCTCAAGGCGTCACCACCTGCAGCGGGCCGATCAGCAGCCGATTCACCGTCCACTCGCCCTCCAGCGTCACCTCCCACCGCTGCCCGGTGTCGCGCTCGTACCACCCGATCTCGAGCGGATAGGCACCGGCTGCCAGGTCGGTGGGCAGGACCATGCGGTGCAACTGCACGATCACGTCCCCGGTCTGCCAGCGGTTCGGCGGTGCGCCAAAAGCATCGTCCCCGACCAGCACCTGCCCCTCCGCATCAAGCACGTGGACAAAGGTCGTCGCCTGTGCCGAGGCTGGCTGTCTCGCGCGCCAGTAAGTGACCACCGTCACCAGGCGGCCCGGCGTCGCGCGACCGCCGCCGAGGATCTCGTAGCCGAGCATGTCGGCGCGCCCAGAGAACGACACCGGCCAGCCCAGTTCGGTCAAGTCGTCCGGCATCCCTCGCGGGTAGCGCGTCGCCCCGCTCCAGCCCACGGGCTGCTTCGCTGCCTGGGCCAGGCGCTCGTCCAGCAGATCTGTGCGCAGCGGATAGGTCCGGAACACGAGCGTCCCGTCGCCGAGCCGCCGCTCGTAGGCCGGTTCCGGCCGGCCCATGAACTGGTCGTAAAGGATGGGATCGATCGGGAAATAGTCGGGCTCGAACAG
>CAZLMZ010000086.1:0-12139 GCA_964560475.1 uncultured Anaerolineae bacterium | reverse complement strand
GACGGGCATAGTGTACCATCATTGCGTTCGCTTGTCCACCAAATCCGGAGGCAGCCGTGCCGAGCGAGAAGGAACGACCATGGTAGGTCGTGATCGACATATCCCGCCCGGGGTAAGCGGTCTCGTCGACCTGCATCTCGTGCGGCCGGCAGCTCAGGGCGTCGGCCAACCAACCGGGCAGCGTCCGGTCCTCGATCCACCGTTCGAACATGGCACGTTCTGGCTCGGTCTCACAGACGACCGTTGGATGGTAGGCACGGCTGTGGGGACCTGCCCAGCGGGCGGTCGCCGGGTGGATGTGCAGTGCCACGCTGAGGCCGAGGCGTGCCGCCGCCGTACGCGCCCGGATACGCGTCGCACGATCCCTGGTCAGGTCGGCGAGCAGCTTGAGCGCACGGATGATGACCGAGGTGTAGGTGGGGCTGTTGTATTCAAAGGGGATGCCGTACTGGTCGGTGAAGGCCATCCATTCGACTAACTTGCGATAGCCCCGGCCAGCGATGCTCGCGTCGCCGAGCAGCTCGCCACCGAGGGAGGTGTTGACGATGTCCAGCACGGCGATGTTGGAGTAGGCAACCAGCACGTCGAGCCGCTCGATCTCGCGCAGGCCCAGCCGGATCGCCTCGAGCACGCATGCCCGCATGGCCTGGGGCAGGCGCTCGCCATGCTGGACCATCATCGGCGTCAGCGCCTCGAGGTTGAACTCGACCGCGTTGAGATCCTCGACCACCTCATCCTCAGCCATCCAGAAAAAGTTGCCATAGTGTGGGTCGTCCGGGTGGCGTTCCTGGCAGGCCAGGACGGCGTCCAGAACACGCTTTGCCATGTGCAGGTCCTGGGGTGTGCCGTTTGCGACCAACCGCGCCGCTAGCCGCGCGCCGCGCCGTGACTCGTGGTAGCTGCCGTTCTCGGTCGTCTTGGCCGGCAGACATGCTGCCGGGTCGAAATCGTCAGGCAAGGTGAGTGGCTGCATGTCTCTGCCTATTCCCTTCTATCGCCATCTGTCGTGCTCTCTCCTGGTCCATGTTCTGAGTAGTGTGCATGAATGCCGGGCTGTGGCCGCCCGCCGTTGTGGGTCAGGGCCACAGCCCGGCATTCGTTGAGCCCGTGTGCTACCAGTTGGCGGGCCACTGATAGTGGCGGTTCATCTCCTCGTTTGGTTCCATGCCCAGCACGTCCTCGAGCATCGCGAGTGCCTGGTCGTAGGAACGAGTCTGGTGGTTGTCTAGCACTTCGTATAGCAATACAGAGCGATCGCCGTTCTTGTAGGCATAGAGGCTGCGCTCCATGCCGAGCCAGTTGGGCAGGATGCACTCGAGCATGACCTTCTGGGGGAGGGGCTGGACGCGCAGCGGCTGGATGCCGTTGCGGTTGACGATGGCCGGCACCTCGACCGCGACGTCGTCGGGGATCCCGGCCAGCGCACCGTCGTTGCGGACATTGACCTGTGCCCGGTACTCGTTGTCGTTGACCAGTCCATCGATGATCGAGATGTGCTGTTCGCGCGTCCGGACGGCGCCAAACATGTCGACCAGCGAGGTGTCCGGATCGTACGCAGCCTCGGTCATGCGTGCGATGCGCTCCTCCTTGCTCTGGCGGGTGACGGCCCGTGCGCCGTACGTGTCCGGCCCGCCCCACGGTGGAAAGAACCAGCGTAGCTTGGTCTCTTGGTCTGTGTGATACCACCAGCCGCTGCGGCGCGGGGTATCCCCGATCGGCATCAGGCCGTACATCTTGTACTGGTGAATGGCAGCGCGCGACATCTGGGTGTCGTGGGTGCCGGTCGCCTCGTGCTCGTTCCAGTACGCCTCGGCCTCATTCTCGATCCATTCGTCCAGCAGTGGGTAGGCATCCGCGCCGTCGTAGATAAAGTGCGTCATCCAGATGTTGTGGTTCAGTCCTGGTGCCTGGAACGTTACCTTGTCTGGATCGAGGCCGATGGTCGAGGCGATGGTGCGATAGCCATAGTGGCCGTGGCACAGGCCAACCGTCTTGATCGCGGTTTCACGGCTGACGAGGGTCGTGCCCTCGAACACGGGATTGGCGGCAAAGATCAGCCAGGCATCGGGACAGATGCGTTCCACGTCGCGAGCGATGCTCAGCATGAGGTCGATCTGGTAGTAGAGCAGGCGCATGCGCCCACCATAGTAGTAGCCGTGCTTGTCGGTGACAGTGCGGATGTCGTGCTTGACGTACTCGTCCTGTATGGCCGCGGTGTTGATGACGAAATCTGCATCCTCCAGTGCGACAGCGCGATCGGGCGTCTTTTCGAAGGTCAGGCCTGACCCGAGTTCCTCGGCATAGCGCCTGCCCAGCGCATCGATCATATCGAGGCGCTCGCTGTCGATGTCCATGAAACAGACGTGCGAGCCGGACAGCCCCTTGGTCAGGCACAGATCCTTGACCAGGGCGAGGGAAAAGACAGCACTGCCGGCGCCGATGATCGAGATCTTTTGCGTCACGATAGCTGCTCCTTTGATGATGGGTCAATGCGAGCCGTGAAATGCGGCCGATACGGTGCGGCGCCTAAAAGTCGATATACGTTTCGTGCGCCGCAAACATTCTGTCCACCATCTGCCGGATCTCGGCCAGCGAGAGGAGGCTAGAAGTCAGCGGGTCGAGCTGCACGGCGCGATAGATACACTCGCGGTCCTTCTCCAGGTAGCCCTTAACCGCGAGCTCGATCACGGCCAGGTTGCTGCGGTTCAGCGCTGCCAGGGCAGGGGGCAGATCACCGACGTAGCAGGGGTGCAGCCCGCAGCCATCGACGAGGATCGGCACTTCGACGATCGCCGGATGGCCTTGGAAGGCGCCTGGCAGGTTGGCAATCAGCCCCGTGTTGGGCACGTTGCCGTTGAATACGTAAGGCACATTGGTCTCGGCAGCGTTGAGGATGCGGCTGAAATACTCGTGGCTGCGCGCGATGGGGATCTCGTCCTCCCCAAAGGCCAGCCGCCGGTTTTCCTCTTCCTGCTGCTCCCTGCGCTGGCGCCAGCGTTCGAGGAGCTCCTCGCGATCGAGCCCTTTGGGTGGTACGCCCCACATGCGTTCGTCGGTGTGGCGGGCGATCAGCTCGGGGGTGCGCCGGAAGTAAGGCACGTACTCGGACATGTGGATCGAGGACTCGGAGACAAAGGCGCCAAAGTGCTTCATGACCTCCCACTTGACAATGTCACGCCGGTAGATCTCGGGGTCCTCCATTGCCTTCCAGAGCAGGGGATAAGCGTCCTTGCCGTTCCACAGGTACTTCAGGTACCAGGCCATATGGTTGATCCCTGCCGCCCAGTACGAGACTTGCTCAAAGGGGGCGCCAATGTATTCCGCCATAGACATCGCCGTGCCCTGGACTGAGTGGCATAGGCCCACGTAGCGGATGTCCGTCAGCGCCGTCACCGCCCAGGATAGCATGGCCATGGGATTCGTATAGTTGAGCATCAGCGCGTCGGGGCAACGCCTTTGCATGGTCTGCGCGATCTCGACCACGGCCGGCGCGTTCCGGAGAAAGTAAAAGACTCCACCGGGCCCCATCGTGTCGCCGACGGAATGGTCAATGCCGTATCGGCGTGGGATCTCGACGTTGTTGTGATCCTGGCCGACGCGGATGGCGACGGTGACATAGTCGGCTCCGTCGAGCGCCTCGCTCAGATCCATAGTCCCTTGCACCTGTGCCCCGGTGCCGACCTGGGCAACCATACGCCGCGCCAGCGCAGCCATGGTCTCAAGCTTGTCGGCATCGACGTCCATCAGAGCGATGGTCGCGTCCTGGAGTGAGGGCCAGGTCAGCAGGTCGGTGACCAACCTGCGGGCGAACACAAAGCTGCCTGCACCAACGATGGCGACCTTGATCGTCATAGTAATTGCTCCTTTGATATCTGGGCGATGTGGGTTGCCGAAGCGCGCGTAGCCTGCTGGCCCCCGGAGCGCGCTGCCGGGCGGCGGGTCACATCGCGCTCACGCACGTTCGCCGATGCCGAGTACTTGCCGGCAGTAGCGTATGCTGCGTTCCAGGTCGAGCCGTTGCTGCAGCCGCAGCGCAGCCTGGTACTCGGGCGGGTTGCCCTCCCAGCGCGCGGTAAGTATGGGGATCGTCGGCGGCTGCCCCGCGCGGACGAGCTTGAGGAACTCGACAAACTCGGCGGCAGGGGTATCAGGATAGGCCTCCCAGTAGCTTGGGTCGAGGTAGTTGAGGATGCGGGGTGGTGCGCCGGTGATGATTTCGAGGCTGTATGGCACGTTGGGGCAGGCTTTGCGCAACGCGGCCGTCCAGTCGTCGATCCCTACGGTGCCATCGCCCATGGCCATCCACTGCACCGCCGCGCCGCTCGGGTGGGCCCATACCGCCGTGTCGCGGACGTGGCTGGTGAGGACATACGGGGCAAGGTGCTGCAGCGTCACGAAGGGGCTCTCGCCGACCCACAGCGGGTTGCCGGTGTCGATGCACGCGCCAACGTACTCGGGCCCGGCTTGCTCGATCAGGGCGCGCAGTTCGCGCCCCAGCATATCGCCCGCGTGGTTCTCGATGGCGATCTTGATGCCGAGGTCGAGTGCCTGATCGCGCACCGCGCGGCAGGTAGCCACCGTCGCGTCGACGTGGGCCTGCAGCGGCAGGTCACCGGTGCGGTCGGCATTGGTGCCGAGCACGCAGCGCACGATGCGCGAACCGAGGATCTCGGCGATGTGCAGCATCTCGCGCAGTTGCTCGACGGCTGTGCCGCGCTCTCCGGAAAAGTTGCTTGCGGTAGGGCAGATGGAGAGCATCCCGGCTTCGAGCGTGAGCCCGCGGCGGTCGGCGTCCGCCTTGACCTCGGTGAGGTAGCCGTCATCGAGGCGCTCAAAGGGGCCCAGGTCAGAGAAATGGACCAGGTCGAGACCTTGCTGTTGCGCATAGTCCAGAAGCTGGAAGGCGTCCCAGTTCTGGTAGCGCAGGCTAAAGACGTCGATGCCGAGTTTCATGTGGATCCTCCCATTTGTTGACCAAAGCGGGCAGGTGCGGACGTCACGGACGTCTTCGTCCGACGCGTCCGATGCGAATCGGAATTCGCCAGCCCCGCTCCTACAGTTGGCGCTGCACGGATGCTGGAAGAGGGCGGGGACGCGAATCGGAATCCGCCAGCCCCGCCCCTACGGTTGTGTCGCCCAGATGGCAAGGGGGGTAGGGAGCCCTGCCCCATGGCCGCTATTCGATGCGCAAGTGCTCGTACCTGCGCATTATACCTTCATTGAGCTCCATGCCAAGTCCTGGCCTGTCGGTGACGGCGTAGTAGCCGTCGACGACCTGGTGTTCCAGGGCCTCGGTGACGAGCTGGTAGCGCTCGTCCTGGTGATAGGGGAACCACTCCTGGATGATAAAGTTGGTGATGCAGGCGTCGAGCTGGACGGACGCGGCGGTCGAGATCGGGCCGGCGCAGTTGTGCGGCTGGACGTGGATCCCGTACGTTTCGGCGTAGGTGGCGATCTTTTTCGTCTCCATGATCCCGCCGGTCAGCCCGATATCAGGCTGCAGGATGTCCAGGATCTGGCCCTCGATGTACGGC
This sequence comes from uncultured Anaerolineae bacterium, assembly GCA_964560475.1. Taxonomy (GTDB): domain Bacteria; phylum Chloroflexota; class Anaerolineae; order JAFGEY01; family JAFGEY01; genus BS750m-G44. The sequence continues at coordinate 6,605 of CAZLMZ010000086.1, read as the reverse complement.
CGGAAGCCGTAGCGCGTATAGAGCCGCTCACCGGCGGCGATCGGGATGTCGACGTTCTCGGCTACCTTGCGCATGCATTCGACGTTCAGCGCGTCTACCGGCTCTTCGTAGAAGAAGGGCTTGAGCGCCTCCAGGCGCTTGCCCATCTGGATCGCCGAGGTGGTGCCAAGGTTGCCGTGTACCTCTACCAGGATGTCGACCCTGGCACCGACGGCCTCACGGACAGCCTCGACACGTGCATAGGCCAGGTCGGCGCGCTCGGGGTCGAGCACACGCCGCGGATAGTCCCACTTGCCCTCCGCGTCATAGGCGAACGGGTCGAATTTCATGGCCGTGTAGCCATCCGCGACGACCTGCAACGCTCGCTCGGAGAAGTCCTGTGGCGTGACACAGCCGTGGTACCAGCCGTTGGCATAGACGCGCAGCTTGTCCCATACACGGCCGCCCAGCAGCTCGTAGACCGGCACGCCGAGAGCCTTGCCCTTGATGTCCCACAGCGCTTCGTCGATGGCGCTCATGCCGCCAAAGACGACCGGGCCGCCACCCTGGGCCCAAAAGGTGCGGCGGTACATCTCGTCCCACAGGTGCTCGGCACGGAAGGGATCGGCCCCGATCAGGAAACGCTCGGCGAGGTGCTTGGCCATCCCAAGCCCTGCCGGAGCGCCGATGCCATAGGCGAGGGCGACCTCGCCGAGTCCATAGATTCCCTCGTCGGTGTTAACGCGCACGACCACCGGGTTCCACTGCGTAGCGGGGCTCGGATCCAGCTTGACGTCATAGATATCGACCGACGTGATCTTCATGGATTTCTCCTGTCTGTACCCGCTAAAGCTTGACGATCGTGCCCTCTTTTACGGAGCGATAGGCGGCGAGGATCAGGCGCAACGTCTCTGTCGCTTCCCGGTACGAGTGCAGTGGCTCAAAGCCGCCTTCGATCGCTTCGACAAAATGCCCGATGGCGGCAGCGAAGGTACGGCCATAGTCCCAACCAGGGAACTCGATCGTGGCTGGCGACTGGAACCCTACCGGTTGGTAGTAGAGCTTGTCCATCTCGCCCCATAACTGGCCCGCTTCAGCCATGATGTTGAACACCGTGGGTCTGGCACCGGGTGGGCGCAGGCCCCAGCTCGTCAGGATCCGGCCGGTCCTGCCGTCCGCATATCTGGCCAGGACATTGGCCGTATCTTCGCGCTGTAGCGGAAGGCGGTAGGTCCCGAGCACAGCGGACACCTCTACCGGCGACTCGCCAGCGAGAAAGAGCAGCCTGTAGGCAGGGTGATATCCGGTGTCGATCAGCTCTCCGCCGCCCATCTTGGCCGGATCGGAGCGCCAGGTCTCCCGCCGTTCAGGCTCTTGGCCCCACGTTGCTTTGTTCCGGCTGAGTGGGCGGCGACGGGCGCCTGCGTCGATCGAGTCGATCATATAGACCTCGCCCAGGTCGCCTTCCATCAGCATCTGCTTGGCGTACATCACCGAGGGGTAAAAGATCTGGTTGTGCCCGGCCATCATCGTGACGCCGCTCGCTTGTACTGCCTCGGCGATATCGTGCGCTTCCTCCAGGTTCAGGCAGAGCGGTTTCTCGCTCATCAGGTGCTTGCCCGCCTGCGCCGCAGCCACGATCGCGTCGCGGTGCAGGTGGTGGGGCAGTGCAATGTCGACGGCGTCGATCTCGTCGTCGGCGAGCAGTTCGCGATAGTCCTGGTAGATGCGTGCCGGCTGGCCAAGCTGCGCAACGCGAGCCGTGGCGTTCTCTTCCATGATGTCGGCGACGGCCGCGACCTGGGCGCGCTGCGAGACGGCCTTCCAGCCTTCGACGTGCGGCTGCATGATGCCGCCGCACCCAATGAGACCGATCTTGAGCGTCATGTGCGTGCTCCTTTGCGAACGCCTAGTAGCCGATGCTCTTCAAGTATTCGCGGCTGATCGTGGCGCTCTCGAGGGCAGACGGCTTCTGAGTCACGTCTGTCTCGACGATGATCCACCCGTCATAGCCCGCGTTCTCGAGGATGTCAAAGATGGCCGGAAAGTCGACCATGCCTTCGCCCAGCTCGATAAAGATGCCGTTGTCGGAGAAGGTACCATAGTCCCACTCTGCCGCCACGCCGCGTGCGAGCACGTCGGGGTCGATGTCCTTGACGTGCATGGTCTTGATGTCGTCGGCATAGTCGCGGCAAAAGGCCACAGGGTCGACGCCTGCCCAGGCCAGGTGGCCGATGTCGGGCCCCTGAAAGACCAGGCTCCGATCCACCAACGAGAAAAGGCGGTCGATCTCTTCCCTGGTCTCGATCGTGCTGCCCACGTGGTTGTGGAAGCAGCTCCGCACGCCCTTGGCGAGCGTGATCTCGCCGACCTTGTTCAGCGTCGCTGCAAACTGCGCGAACTCGGCGTCGGTCATCGCATCTTCTGGCTTGACGTGGCCGGCGATCTGGCGCCGGTTCTTGCCGCTGGGCACGGTATAGCCCTCAAAGCCGCCTGCGGCGACGTACAGCTCGGTCAGGCCGGCGCCCTGCCCAAACTCGGCGAGCGCCTTGGCGCGCTCCAGGATCTCAGCTTCCTCATTCTTGTCCCAGAACGAGGCACCCAGGTAGCCGGGCGCCGGCTTGAGGCCATACTTGACCAGGAGGGCGAGTGTCTCTTGCGGTGAACGGCCGCCGCGCGGGCTGGCGGGCACGCCCGCATATCCTGCCCGGGCGATCTCGGAAAGAACCTGTTCCTCCGGTGTCGATCGACTCCACGTGATCTGTCCGCACCCGATCTTAAAGTTGCTCATTTCGCCTCCATAGAGCGTGTTGTGTGGTGCTGCGGAAAAGATGACGGAGCGTTACGCTGCTCCGTTGCTACCATAGTGTCGTGCCAGAAAGGCGGTCACGGCTTCGATAAAGCCGTCGAAGCGCTCGCGCCGGATGTTGTGCCCTGCACCCTGAAGCTGCACCACCTCGATCAGCGGGTTCATCTCGGCTGCCTTGGCCGCCGTCTCGGCTGAGACGATGGAATGCTGCGCCGGGTCGCCGATCAGGAGCAGCGTGGGGCATACAATCTTGGGGACGACTTCCGTCCAGTGCGTGCGCTTGCGGCTGCCGGCATTGAGCGCATTTGGGTTGAGCTGCTGCTTTGCGGCGGCCCAGGGGCCGAACTCGATCTCGTCCCAGCCAGGCGACTGGCTGTGTCCGATCGCGGCGATCTCCTCTTCGCTCTTGCTGCCGAGCGACTGGAGCTGTTCCAATCGCTGTGCGGCGCGTTTTTCGCGTTCTTCAGGCGAGAGAGCCTCCGCCTCTGCCCAGGGCGAACCTTCATCGAACCAGGGTGGGTCCTCGAGGATGATGCAGCCAAACAGCGTCGGATAGTTCGCTGCCGCCATAGCCGTCGTGGCCGCGCCCATCGAGTGGCCCATGGCAGCCGGCTTTTCCAGGCCGAGGGCCATGACAAAGCGCGCCAGGTCGGCCGCGCGCGTGACGTCATCGTAGCCGGGTTCGGGCGCGCTGGAAAGGCCGTGACCGCGCGCGTCGGGCATGATCAGGTCGTAACTGCCCTCGAGCACCTTGGCGGCGCGGATCCAGCACATGCCGTTGTCGGAAAAGCCGTGCGAGAGGACAAACGGTGGTTTGTCGCCGCCGGTGCGGTAGTAATGGATCTTGATCCGGTTGGCGTTCACATCGCCCTGGACCCAGCCTTCGGGCGCTGGCTTTTCGTCGAGCGGCGAGACTTGGCCCGCGTCGAGCATGGCCTGGAGCGGGCTGTCGTCGATCTCGAGCGGCAGGTCGACGCGTCCTCGCTTGCGGCTCGACTCGTAGGTGGCAAAGATCAGCTCGGTGGCTTGCAGCGCCTTGCGTGCTGCCAGCTCGGGCTCGCGGCCGGTCTTGAGCGCGTCGGCCAGGTCGACGATGGCGGCGACGGTGGTCTCGAGGTAGGCGTCTCGCTCCCCGACCTCGACTTCCTGCCACTGGTCGCCGGTGTCCGGGCCTCGTACGCGCAGTGCTGGCCCGCCTTCGACCCAGACCTCGATCGTGCCGGCCGTACCGATCAGGCGGTTGCCCACGTTTTCTCCGCGCGTCGCATCGGCGTCCGGGACAATGCCGCGGCCCTGCGTGGCCATAAGGCCCTGCACGCCGTTGCGCCACTGGATGTAGCTGAGGCCCTGGCCCTCGACAAAGACGTCAAAGATGCGGTGCCCGCCACGAGCATCGATCTGACCGATGACCCACTGCGCTGGCTGATCGTCGTTGTAGTAGAACATCATGTCGAACCAGTGCGTGCCCCAGTCGTAGAGGTTGGAGGTGAATCCCTCCAGCCGGACGAGCTCACCGATCGCGCCGCTGTCGAGGAGCTCCTTCGCCGTCCGGAAGGGCCTACCGAAACGACGCTGATGGTTAAAGGTGAGCTGGACGCCGCGCTCTTGGCAGATGGAGACCATCTCCCTGGCCTCGCGCCAGGTGGGCGCCATGGGTTTCTCACAGTGGATGGCCTTGACGCCGGCCCTGGCTGCGTCGATCACGACTGGGGCGTGCAGCTTGGGCCACACACAGACGCTGACGATGTCCAGCTTTTCCTTTGCCAGCATCTCTCGATAGTCGCGGTAGGCGCCGCACACGCCGTGCTCCTGGCAATACAGCTCCAGGTTCTCCCGGTTGATGTCTGCCGCAGCCACGAGCTCGCAGTCGGGCGAGGCCTTGTAGCCGGCCGCGTGCACGTTTCCTTGCCCCATGCCGGTCGCGCCTTGGGCTCCCCACGGGCGACCGCAGCCAATGATGCCTACCCTAAACAGGGTCATGTGATCTCCTTGTCTTGTGGTGAATGAGTGCTGCCCTCAAGGTACTCGGGCAGCGGATTCAGGCAGGTATGGCCACCCAGGGCCGCGATCGCCGGGCCCGGGACTCCCGCCGCTCTCAGGGGGGCGATAGTGTCCTGCCATAGGTCCGGCACGTAGGCCATCAACAGCGATGCCTCCCCTTCCGGTTCTACGACCACGTCTCCGAGGTCGGCCGGAAGAAGGCAGCTCATCCCGGGGCGGAGCATCTCTGTGCGCTGATTGCGCTCGAGCGTGGATGAGCCACCGATCTGCGATAGGACGTAGAACCGCTCGCCTGTGCAGTGGACCGCAAAGGGGGAGGCAAGATCCAGCCGCTCGACGGCAAAGTGCTCGCACGCCAGCAGGTAGGTGCGCCGGTTATCTCCCTCCCGAAGGCACACGGGCATCGTCCGGCAGTCGAATCCCTGCTCGATGTGGATGCCTTCTAGTGCCGAGCGGGCCCAGCGCTCTCGCTCCTCGTCCGAGGCGATGGGACGCCAAGGGCGAAGGCCGATGATCACGTCCGAGTTTTGCATGATCTCGTAAAAGAGCACGCCGCCGTCGGAATAGTGCATCGTCCCGGCGTAGAGGAGAAAGGTGTCGCCTGGCTCCACAGCATACTCTTGCATGCACTCCTGGATCGTCCCGTCGATCAGGGCCTGTAGGACCTGCTCCCGATCTGTGCCGCTGCGGTGGCCGCAGCGGATGGTGGCCCCTTTGCGCGCGCGGAGCATCACCCATGCCTCCGTCTTGCCGGGGTCGTCGAGGCCCTGCTTCCGTGCCAGCGCATCATCCTGGTGGACCTGCTCTCCCAGTGGATTGGAGGCATCGAGGAATTTGATCAGAAGCGGGAAGCGGGTGCCAAAGCGTGCTACGATGTCCCGGCCTAGCAGTCTCTCGCAGTAGGCTTGGATTAGCTGGTGCAGCGTCTGTCCTCGCAGAGGGCCGTTGATGACCAGGCTGGACTCGCCCGGGCGGTCGCATACCTCCCACGTCTCGGCGATGCGGTGGTCGTCAGGGAGGCCCGTCTTGGAGAAGGCGTCGACGATCCAGCGATCGCCGAAACGATAGTCGCGCAAGATCTCGCGGAAACGGAGCGGGTAGAGGTCGCCGAGATGCTGGTTCACTCTAGGCCGGCGGCCTTCCACATGCGGTCCATATACGTGGCCGTGAGGCGAGCGGCCTCGACGGGGTCCTGGATGGCGTTGACGCGCTCACTGAACGGCTCGGCAGTCACGGGGCCATCATAGTCCAACGCGGCCAGCGCCCGCATAAAGCCGGGCAGGTCGATCACGCCCGTTTCCATGGGCAGACGGCGGATATTGTCGAGCTGCTCGTCCACAGGAACGCCCTCTGGGGCGTCGTTGACGTGGACGGTCACAATGTCATCGTTGTCCAGATCGTCCAGGTCGTCGATGCTGCCTCCCGAGGTGTAGAGATGCCAGGCGTCGAGCAGCAGGCCGACGTTGCCGGTGCCGATCGCATCGGCCAGGTCGAGCATGCCCTCCATGGTATAGACGAACTCCCAGGTGAAACGATTGCGGATCGTCTTGGGGCCGATGAACTCGATGCCCAGGCGGCAGCCGTGGTCGGCAAGGATCTGTGCAATGGGACGGAAGCGATCGATGTGCCACTGCCAGTTTTCTTCGTAGGCGCGCTCGTTCGATCCGGACAAGCACCAGGTGGCGGTGCGCGTGCAGCCCAGGGCCTGCCCCAAGGCGGCGAGGGCAGGAAGCTCGGACAGACCCTGCTGCCACTCTACCTCTTCCTTGTTCCACACGACGGGCAAGCCCCATTGGCCGGGGAGGATGCCTGCGCT